>CAZPTQ010000267.1:0-4747 GCA_964589365.1 uncultured Saprospiraceae bacterium | reverse complement strand
CGTTGTGCCAAAAATAAATATAATAAACTATAATAAGTCAACCATATACCACACCAAGCTCGTCTAAAAGAAAAAGAGGCAGCGGTTACCGCCGCCACCTCCTGACCTGACCCCGATAGCCCCCGGTTCTCATCCTGAAATGGCCGTGCTAAACAATCAGAGTAAGGATCACTTAAACCATCACAAAAGTATGAAACTCTTAAGATTTCATCGCTCCTCCACACGCAGGCAGTTGTTGCCCATCTTTACCTCACCTCTCTTTGGAATTGCTATGCTCTTTTTGGCCTTCCAAAGATTGCCTGCTCAAACCGAAGAACAACAACTATGCAACTTCTCGGCCAACACAGCCATTGGTTGCGACAATGTGACCGTTAATTTTTCTGGCAACTCAAACTGGCCTACCCATCAGTGGGATTTTGGGGACGGTACTCCAATATTATCAGGTGGACCTGCCCTTTACCAAGTCAGTCATACCTATTACAATATTAACCCTTATGCCGCTACGGCCCCCATTGCCAGGCACAGTTTGGACGGTACTTTTTGGTGCGAAATTCCATTGCAAGACTTCATACCCGGCATCTTTATCGGCAACGGCTGCTGGAGCACAAAAACGGTCAGCAATTTGGTATCTACCGGCACTTTGCCCGCAAATGAGCTGCAAGGGAAAACCTTGTATGTGTTTGGCGATTTAGAGGTTGATGTTCCATACGTTTTTAACGGGTGCAACATATTCCTGAGCAGCGGGGGCAAGTTGATCGTAAAATCGGGTGGGGCATTGACGCTCAAAAACAACACGGTTGCTGACGCACTTATTATTCCTGGAAACGCAATTTGTCAGAGCCTTTGGAACGGCATCGATGTGTTGCCAGGCGGGACGCTAACGACCAATGGCGCCACCATTCAAAACGCCTACTATGCTGTCAGCCCGGTCAACCCCGGAAACATCAACCCATTGCCAAAACTAAGCCTTCGCAACACCACTTTCAAAAGGAATTTTGTGGGTATCTACGCGGCAGCAGGGCGTTTTGTTGTTTCCCTGTTCATCAACAACACCTTCGAAGGCTCGGGGTTCAACCCAATTTACCCACAAGGAGCCTGTCACGTTCCAGCCCAAATAAGCGGAGTCCCTTACTTGCAGAGAACCTACTGTAGCATCTATTTCGACGGGTCTACGGGCGGGTCGCTTTTGTTGGCCGGCCAAAGCGCCAGCAACCGAGGCATACGTGTCGTCCTGCCGCATGACCGAGGTACAAAACGGCGTAGAATTGGACGAGAGCGGGACTGGCAACTTCTTGAAGGGCAGCGTTAACGGCTGTTACATCGGCTGCACCAAGTACCTCCCCAATATCAAAAAACGCTCCACTGGCATTGAAGTAAAAGATCCGAACATCACATATAGTAACTTTCAAATCAATGGCAATGACATTGATGTAGATCAGCCAGAGGCGTACTCTCCATTTGTTGACACGTCAATCCTTCCGATTGGGATCAACGTGGTGGCGATGCACATCCGGGCATCGAACAATGCGATGGTTTTGAACATCGGCACAAACAATATTGACCTCATAAAAGGGCATCGGGGCATTGTTTTTGGGAGACAAATATCCTTACTGCAACTCCCGTTATCATGTTTCTCCGGAGGCGGATGTGGCAAATGTCACAAATCCTGTGAATCAAGGCCCAATGCAAAACTGCGGAAATTGGTTCACTGTTGAAGGCACAGAAACTGACTATACCTGCGGAGGAACAACTGGTGGGAGCGGGACGCTTACCAAAAACGAAGCAGATTTGAATTTGGCAGATGGTGGGACATTGAGTCTTAGCCCGGGATACAAATGGAGTTCTGAAATGGGCTTGATTCGGAAATTCACAGAAAACCCAGCCTTGGCGACAGGGGATGCAGTTATCAGCGGGTTTCTACAATCACAACAAGGACAGCCAGTAGCTGCCATGTATGGGGCACGAAACGGCATCAATAGTCTCGAAGCAAGCATCTCTCCTACTTTGTTGAGCATTATCCAAAACACGCTGGTTCAGTTAGATGTAAATGAGGCCAGCCTGCTTGCATTATTGGGGAGCATTGACAGTGACCCAAATGCTTTGGCATCCTTTACGACGCTCAATGCCCAGACAGAAACATTGGAGCAATCGCTCCAATCCTACACGACATCAGCTTTGAGCAGTTTGGCAATTAGTGCAGCTACCGTGCACAACACCAATAACAATATTATTTCTTCCGCACTGCCCTGTGAGGCAGAGCGTTACATCAACGGGCTGTATCTGGAAACCCAATTCATTGCGCCCCGTGCCCTTTCCGCATCTGAGATTGAGGCTGTTAGGCAGATTGGCCTGAATTGCCCGAATGACGCGGGCAGTATTGTCTATCTGGCAAGGGCATGGCACTACTTACAAACTGGAACAATGGTTTACATGGACTGCGGCAGTTTTGTTCCACCTATGGGCGGAAGCGAACGAATCAGCAAACCAAAATCGGAGTCCCCAAGTGATTTGGTATTGATGCCTAACCCAGCTGACGGCAGCGTAGAGGTAAAATTTCCTGCCAATGTGGGAGAAGGCACACTGAATGTCACAGATTTATGGGGTAGGCTTTTGCTCCAGCGCAAGATACCCGATTCAGAAGAGGTTGCTTCGTTGACAATTCCCGTTGAAGGACTTGCTAGCGGCATCTACCTGATCTCTGTCAAAGGAAAAACCGGAAAACTGCTGACCAAAAGGCTGACCATCGCACACTAGACAATAAGGCAGGATGCTCTTTAAAGGGCATCCTGCCTTTTCGATTTAACTTCTATGGATCATCGACCCATGCGTGACTACCTGTCTTATCTGATACTCATCCTTTCCACTTGGGCTTATCCTTCCCAAGCCCAAAAGCATGACTATATGTGGCCACTGGGCTTGGGGCCAGGCTGGAGTGACTATAATTTCTTCCTTGATTTTAATAGCGTCGACACCCCAAGTGTAATTATTCGGTCAGACACGATGAGTACTGGGGCATATACAGCCTCGTATTGTAATGAAGAAGGAGATATATTACTGTATTCAAATGGCTTTTGGATACTAAATAAGAATGGCGAATTTGTTGAAAACAGTCTGGGGTTAAATCCGACAATTACATTGCCTGAGTGGCACAATTACAGTTATCCCGGTGGTCAATCCGGCTTTTTTCTTGAAAAGCCAGATGACCCAACTACGGTCTATTTCATCACCCTTGACTTTGGCTCGCACCCTGCCCAAGAGTGGCCGTATAGATTCGTGGGCCAAAATCTTATGGTGGCGACCATTGAACTTATCGCAAATAATGGCGTGGGCAAGGTGACAGAAAAAAACAAAATCCTGCTCACGGGCACTTTGATGTCGCCAGCTGCCTGCCGCCACGCCAACGGGCGCGACTGGTGGATAATGGTGTCAGATGCAGACGAGAACCGACAATATCGCGTATTGCTTACACCTGAAGGGTTTTCAAGCCCAGACTCCCAATTCATTGGCACCAAGCCCAATTCGATACCATACGACGGAAGTAATAAAAGAAGTCAGGTTGTGGGCAATTGCTTTTCGCCATCTGGAAAATACTATGCGGATATCAACGACTGGCTTGGGTTCAGCATTTTCCAGTTTGACCGCTGTAGTGGACTTCTTTCAAACGA
This sequence comes from uncultured Saprospiraceae bacterium, assembly GCA_964589365.1. Lineage (GTDB taxonomy): Bacteria > Bacteroidota > Bacteroidia > Chitinophagales > Saprospiraceae > M3007. Next base: position 1,082 of record CAZPTQ010000267.1, on the reverse strand, counting down.
ACGTCGTGTTAATTATCTCCCTTCAATAGATCCGAATAGTGGCCCTTTTTATCATAATTCTAATGGTTCTGGTGCGGTATTTTCTCCAAATAACAGTTTTTTTTATAAAACAACAAGGGTGTCATTTAACGGAATAACCCCAAGCGGCACTTTGCCCTATCTGTTTCAATATAATTTATCGGCATCAGACCTTCAATCAACTGTCGATACGGTTAACACAATAGACAGCAGCGATTATCACTACCCTTCAAACATTACCTGGGACGGCTTCTTCGGCGCAGAGCTTGCCCCGGACGGTCGTATCTATGTGGTACATGAAGGAAATTCGTACTGTACGGTGCAATATCCCAATGTAAAAGGCAAGAGCTGCAAGTTTGTCCATGACAAACCCTTTTTTGGAGTTACCATCGGCTCAGCCATCCCTTATATGCCCAATTACCGTCTTGGTCCGCTCGACGGTTCGCCCTGCGACACGCTGGGGCTGAATAACATCCCCGTCGCCAACTTTCGGATAGACGACTCGCTGGGGTTTTCCACCCGTTATTTCTATGATCTCTCGCACCATGAACCTGCCGTCTGGTATTGGGACTTTGGAGATGGGCACACCAGCTCGGAGCAAAGCCCACTGCACAGCTTCGATAGCGCGGGCATTTACCAAGTGTGCCTTACCGTGAGCAATCAGTACGGCAGCGATACCTACTGCCGTACGCTCTACCTCGGCATGTCATCAACGGAAAATCCAGTGCAAAAAAGCCGGATTATGGTTTGGCCCAACCCCTTTTCCCAACGGCTGGTGGTTTCTCTCAACGCAACATTACACAACCCGGTGTTCCTTTTGTATGATGTCGTCGGACGTTTGGTGCGTAAGGAGCGAGTTGCGCATGGAATAAATGAAATACAAGTGGAAGATTTGAACGGTGGAATGTATTTCTGGGAAATCGAAAACAATGGAGAGTTTGTTAAGTCGGGGAAAATTATCAAGACTGGTCAATAGTACTTGGTATACCCTCTGATAAATATGGCACTAACAATGCATGGTCTCACATGGCCGACTAAGCGCGGCCACGTAGCCCATGCTCACG
>CAZPTQ010000266.1:0-4750 GCA_964589365.1 uncultured Saprospiraceae bacterium | reverse complement strand
GAATCTCGAAGGCCGCAATAATTTCTATTCTACAAGGCACCTACCGCACCACCGTCACGTCGCCCTTCATCAAAATTTTCTGGCCGTCCACCAGTTCCACTTCGGCCCACCACACGAACACACCCGGGTTCACCGGCTCGCCCTTGTAGTCCCCGGGCCAGCCCACCGTCGGGTCGTCCGGCTTGAAGTTGCGGTTCACGAACAACTGCTCGCCCCAGCGGTCGTACACCTGAAGGCTCAGTATCTGGTTCACAGAGCCCTGACGCGTGAACAGCGTGAACGCCCCGTTCTGACCGTCAGGGTCCTCCGGCCATATAATGTTCGGCGCATAGATGTCTATGTTGCGGTCAACCTTGATCACCGTCCGCGCCACCGCGCGGCAGCCCTCTGCGGTGATGATCGTCACCGTGTACTGTGTCGTCGAGAACGGCATCGCAACCGGGCTGAGCTGTTCTGCGACTGTCGGGCTGTCCTCAAAGGTCAGCCCCGTCAAAGGCTCCCAGATCACCTCCTCGATCAAGGCCAGCGGATAGGCCGGCGGCACCACCGCCTGCAACTGCTGGTCTTCCCCCAACTGGATGCTGAACTCCAGGGGAAGGGCCACCGCAGGCGTGGGCGGCGTAGGCACCGGCACCACCTGCGTGATCTCGCAGCCGTTCGCGTCCCGGATCACCAGCTCGTACGTGCCCGGCTGAAGGCCGTCTATGTCCTGAGCCGGGAAGAAACTCGTTCCCCCGTCGATCGAGTACTCGAACGGCCCGATGCCGCCGTCTATCTGCTCCACCGTCAAAAGGCCCAAAGTCCCGTTGCACAGCGGTGGGTCCAGCAGGAACTGCAGGCCCGTCGGAACGTTCTGCTCCCGGAGCAAGGTAGTTTGGGACACGGCCGTGCAGCCGTTCAAGGGCAACGTGGCCGTAACCGTGTACAGCCCCGGCTCGTCAACAACCGGGCTGGGGCTGTTCGCCCCCGATACGATGTGCCCGTTCAGGGTCGCCCATTGCAACACAGCCTGCGCCGGGGCGTTGGCCGTCAGCGTCCGCTCCAGCACCGTGCAGGTCAGCGGGCCGACCGGCAGCGTGCTCAAGGGCGGCGGGGCCACGTTCTCGGCCACCACCACCTGCTCTGTGTCCGTGCAGCCGTTCACCGTGTTCACCACCGTCAGCACATAGGTGCCCGGCGCGTCGGCCACCGCGTCCAGCGCGCTGGCGCCACTGACGATGTTGCCGCCCGCCGTCGCCCACGCATACGTCGGCGAGGGGCCGAAGTTCGTGCCGGAGCCGTCGAGCGCGGCCGAGGTCGCCACGCAGGTGAGGAGCTGCGGCGGCGCTATCGCGGCAACGGGCAGCGTCACGTCTTCCGTCACCAGCACGTTGTCCGTCGAGATGCAGCCGTTTGTCGTGTTCTCTATTGTCAGCACATACGTCCCCGGGTCGCCGACCTGCGGCGTCAGGGTAGTGCCCCCCGACAGTATCTGCCCGCCCGTCGTGGACCACAGATAGGTAAAGTTCGCACCCGTGCTCGAACCTGCGCCGTTGAGGGTGTCTGATTGCGTGTCGCAGTCAAGGCCGACCGATTGGCCGGCCTCTGCCGCAGGCGGCAGCACGTCCTCGCCCACGACGATGGACGCCGTTTCGGTGCACCCGTTGGATAGGTTCGTCACCAAAAGCTCGTACGTGCCCGGATCGTCCACCAGCGGTTGGTTGCTCGTGCTACCGCTGACGATGTTGCCGTCCTGGGTCGTCCACAGATAGACAAAGTTCGCGCCCTGGCTGGATGCCGTGCCGTTCACAGGGGTCTGCAACAGGTCGCAGGTCAAAATTTGCGGCTGCGCTATGCTGGCCACGGGCGGGACGATATCGTCCACGACCTGAACTGCGTCCGTGCCCGTGCAGCCGTTGACGTTGTCTGTCACCAACAGGGTGTAGGTGCCGATCGAACCTATGGTCGGCGCGGGCGTGCTCCCCCCGCTGACGATGGTGCCGCCTGTGGTAGACCACAGGTAAACGAGGTTGGGCGAGGACGAGGACGTGACCGACCCTGCCAAGGGCTGGGTCAGTACCGCACAGGTCAGCGGCGCGGCGCTGCCGGCGTCCACAACCGGGTTGACCACGTTCTCCAGAACGGTCACCGTTTCAGTCGAGGTGCAGCTGTTCGCCGAGTCTGTCACCAAAAGCGTGTACGTGCCCGGGGCATCCACCGTCGGCGCCAGGGTGGTGTTCCCGCCCGTGATGTTGCCGCCGCTGCCCGCCGTCCACGAATACGTGATCGTCGGGCCGGAGCTCGTGCCAATGGCGTCCAAGTCAAGGTCTGCGAGCACACAGGTCAGTGTGGCAGGCTGGGCGATCACCGAAACGGGCACGTCCGCGCTCACCGTTATGAGCACCTGGTCGGTGCCTGTGCAGCCGTTGTTGGCGTTCGTCACCAAAAGGACATATGTGCCCTCCTCGCTCACCGTCGGCGTCAGCGTGTTCGCCCCGCTCACGATCGTGCCATCCTGGGTCGTCCACTGGTAGGTGATCCCCGCCCCCACCGCGCCCGTGCCCTGTAGCACCCCAACGGTCTGGATGCAGTTCAATTCGAACGTCGGGCCGGCCGCAGCAGCGGGCGGTGCAAAGTCGTCCGTCACCACCACCGCGTCCGTGTCCGTGCACCCGTTTGTGTTGTTCGTGATGAGCAGGGTGTACGTCCCGGCAGCGTCTATCGTGGCGGTCGGGCCGTTCGTCGGAGACGTGAAGTTGCCCCCCACGGTCGTCCACAGCAGCGTGAAGCCCGGGCCGCCCGGGTTGCCCGCGCTGCCCACAGTGCCTGCAGGCGTGGCACAGTTGATCAGCCCGTCGGGGCCCGCCTGGGCCGTCGGCGCCGCTATGTCCTGCGGCACGTTTATGTTCTGAGTGTCCGTGCAGCCGTTGGCTGTGTTCACGATGTCAAGCGTGTAGACCCCAGGGAGGTTCACCGTCGGCTGCAAAGTGCCCTGACCCAGTATGATCCCGCCCGCAGGGCCGCTCCAGTTGTAGGTATAAGTCGGGCCCGAAGTGGACCCCGTGGCGTCGATCACCGCCTGAAGGGTAACACAGGTCAGCGTCGCCGGAACCGCTATTTGTGCGTCCGGCGCGCTGGCGTCGTTCAGCACCTGCACCGAGGACGAGGACGTGCAGCCGTTGGAAAGGTTCGTCACCAGAAGGTTGTAAGTCCCCGCCATGTTCACCGTCGGCGTCAGCCCGTTGGCACCGCCCGTGATGTTGCCCCCACCGCTCGCAGTCCACTGGTACGTGAAGTTAGCGCCCACAGAAGAGGCCGTCCCGTCAAGGTTCAAGGTCGGTACCACGCAGTTGAGCGTCGCGTCCTGACCCGCATCTGCTGCCGGAGGCACGATGTCCTGCAGTACCGGCACCGACAGGGTCGCAAAACAACTGTTGGCCGTGTTCAAAAGGTTGAGGGTGTAGGTCCCCGGGGCGTTCACCGTCGGCGTCAGGGTGCCCTGCCCGCCGATGATGCCGCCCGCAGGGCCCGTCCAGATGTAGCTGAACGCCGGGCCGGAACTCGACATGCTCGCGTCTATCGTCACGCCCAGCACCGCGCAGGTCAGCGTCGCGGGAGGTGCCGCCTGGGCCGTCGGTATGTTCTGGTCCGCCGTCACGTCAACCGACGAAACCGACGTGCAGCCGTTTATGGTGTTGGTCACCAGCAGCGTGTAGGTCCCCACCGCTGTCGCCGTCGTCGAAGCCGTGTTCGTGGGGCCCGAAATCGTGCCCCCGGCGGTCGTCCACAGGTACGCGAAGTTCGGGCCGTTGCTGCTGCCAGAGCCGTCCAGCGCGACCGTGCCCGTCGTGCAGGTGATCTGGGCCGGAGGCGCCACCGCCGAGGTCGGCAGCGACGTGTTCTGCGCGATGAGCACGGTGGCCGTCGAGGTGCAGCTGTTCCCAGGGTCCGTCACCGTCAGCGTGTAGGACCCCGGCATGTTCACCACCGGGTTCCACGAGCCCTGGCCCGATACGATGTTGCCGCCCCCGCCGGCAGACCAGGAGGGAACGAGCGTCGGGTCCGCCGGCGGCGCGGAAGGGCCGACGATCAGGGACACGACAAGGCAGTTGAGCGTCGCGGGGGGGCCAGCGTCCGCTCCAGGGGCCTGCATATCGGAGCTCACCGTGACCGAGGCCGAGGAGGTGCAGCCCGTGAGCGTGTTGGTCACCTGCAGGGTGTAAGTCCCCGCAGCGTCCACCACCGGCGTCAGCGTGCCTTGGCCCGACACGATGTTGCCGCCCGCGGTCGTCCACAAAAAGGTGTGGTTCGAGTCCGCAGAAGAGCCCGACGCGTTGAGCATCTCCTGAAGGAGCGCACAGTTCAGTTGGGCAGGCTGGGCGATGACCGTCGTCGGGGAGGGGGACGGCAGCGCCGTGGCGCTGGCCGTGGCCGGGCAGATCGTCGCGCCGCTCACCGTCACCGAGTAGGTCCCAGGGACAGAAACGCTTATCGGGTTGCCCGTCTGGCCGCTCGACCACAGGTAGTTCGAAAGGCCGCCGCCAGCCACCGTGAGCGTCGAGGTGCCTCCGGGGCAGAACGGCGTGCTCGTCACCGAGAGCGTCGGCGTGGGCTTCAGGCCGACCGTGACGCTGTTCGTGCCCGTGCAGCCGTGTATGTTGGTCACCGTGACCGAGTAAGTCCCCGGCTGTGTCACGATGTTGGTGATGCCGAAAACGTTGTTCGACCAGAGGTACTGGCTGAAGCCGCCCACTACCCGCAAGGTGTCGGG
>CAZPTQ010000265.1:0-4765 GCA_964589365.1 uncultured Saprospiraceae bacterium | reverse complement strand
CTGGCTTCAGCTTGTCCTGTACTTCCACCTGGATCATGCACTCGTTCTTGATCGGTGTGCCATCTTGGCCAACTTGAATGTTGCCGTTGATGTCCACTTGATACACTGAAAGGATGATGGTCTGAATCGAGCCCACCTCACAACAGTAGAACTTGATAGAATCCTGCTCGCTGATGGCGCGCTCGAACTCGCTCGGGAAGTCAGGGAAGATGTCGTTGCAAGGCAAGCGACCATTGACCTGGTTCAGGTTGTTGATACAGTCGGAGTACGGGGCCATGCGGCGGATCGTAAACTTTACACCGTTACAGTTGTCGTAAGAACCGTCGTCGAAGGTGGTGGCTTTTACCCAGGTCACACCGGCAAATTCGCAGGCGTCAAGGGCATCAGGGCCTTGGTTCGGCGGGCCAGCAGGGCCGTAGCAGTCGAACGGATCGTCAATACCGATGGAAATCGTTGTCGTCTCGTCGCATGCAGCCACTGGTGGAACGTAGTCACGAACAATCACGTTGAAGTTACATTCAGAAGTGTTTCCGCAGTCGTCTTCAGCGACATAAGTCACCGTGTGTGTGCCGATAGGCAGGCAAGGTGCCCAACCGAATGCAGCAAGCGTGTCACGATTCCACCAGTTGTTACCAGGGAAGTCAGTCAAGGAACCGCCAATCGGCACCATGTTGATCACTGTGTTCGTGTACTGGTCACGCACCACGATCATGCCGCTGATTTTGTTGAGGCGGCTGCAGTTGTCTGTCACGATCACATCGGGCAGGTTGATGGTAGCGCAGCAAGCGAACGGATCTGTAGATACCGTCAAGTTGGCTGGGCAATTAAACGTTGGGCCTTCATCATCAACGACCTTAAGAATCTGGTTGTAGATAAAGCCGTCGCCTATGCACCAGTCTATCACTGTCCATTCGCGGCGGTACTTCACAGTTCCGTCACAAACTTCGATAGGCCAGTCGTGATATTCATAGTTGATAGAGCAGCCATCAATCTGGCCAAATATCCATGGGTAGCCTTGCAGGCCCAGACCCTCGATATAGTCCGGAGTCGGGTTCGGACGACCGTTTACGATCGGAATGCCTGTACCGCAAAGGAAGAACGGAGCATCAATGCCGTCGTAATCAGGAGGCATGACTACATCTGTCAAAGCAGGACGGAGCAGGTCAATACGTTGGATGCAAGTGCTTGTGTTGCCGGAAGCATCTCTTGCGGTCCACTTACGGTTGATGTGGCCGGATAAGCCAGAAGCACAGTTGTCAGAGACAGGTGTGTCAAGGTAGCTTAGCGTCACGTCGGAGCAATTGTCCAACTGTGGGGTACCACAACCTGCAGGCACAATGTACTCCTGAGGATTGCCACTTGGGAACACGCAAAATGGGAACTCCAACTCGTTCGGGAAACCAGGTGAGAAGTCACCCGTGAGGTTGATGTACAGTTCGAGGATTTCGACTGTAATGTCTTCGCCCCAACCAATAAAGTCATCATTTTCAACCCGTACTTCCCAAGTACCAAGTGGGTTGTCGCCATTTATGTCGTTAAGCGGTGGGAAGCCGAAGACAGCCATATCATTCAAGTTAAGGTCGTCGTCGTAATCAACACAGAGGTTGGAAACGAGGCCTTCGTCGTCGTAGCGGGCAAAAATGTCCCAGCCTGGACCGCATCCAGCAACTGCCGGGTGATTCCAAACTGTTTGAGCGCCTGGGGAAGTGATCTCGAACTCAGTAGCAGACCAAACACCATTTTCGGCCAACATACGAAGGTCAACGTCATTGACGATACCGTCAATAGGAACATCAATGTCGAAGGTAAATTCAGCGTTAGAAGCAATTGTCTGAGGAAGATCGCCAGCAGAAGCCGAGAACCTCAAAGTAAAGGTAGACGTTTGTGTATTTTCTGGCGACAAGTCCGGGAAATTGCACGGGAGCAGCACGTTTTCGCAAACGAGCACTGGTGCAAGTTTGTCTTCGATTTTCACGTTGCCCCAGCATTTGATGCCGGTATCTGAGTCAGTTACGCGCACTTGGTAGGTCTTGCCTACGTCGCCAGGGCCGAAGCAAGCAGGTGCCCATGGGCCGTTGCCGTAAGGCAGCGTCCTGTCAACTTCCACAATGTAGTCATCGTAGCAGTGGTACGGACCACCTTCGAGCACACCGTCTGCGCCGAGGCAGTAGGAGCAGTCTTCGTCGAGCGAAATGTATACGAGGTCGTTGCAGATCAAGGAGTTGATCGGGTTCGGGAACTCGATAATATTGATATTGAAGCAGCAACTATTAGTAACCACGCCAGTGGTTGGGTTGAGCAAGTCGTAGCAGACGGTATTATTGCCAATGGGGAAAGTAGAGCCACTTGGCAAGCTAGGAGGCCTTAAAACAATCGTTGGCGGCAACAGTTGCAGCGTAGTACCGTTCAGTTGTTGGATCAGGTGTAGACCACCAAAGCCAACGTTGGCATAAGGCTGTGGACAAATGCCACCGTTGCACGGAAGTGGTGGTGCGTTTGTGGAGCCACAAGAAATATAACTTGGGGCAGTTTGACCATTGCCGTTGGTAGCGGTGAGAAAAATATTTCCAGCACCGACTTTGCGTTGTTCAACCGCAAAAACTGCACCAGCAGGTACCACAATATTAGGCAGAGCCACGTTTTGCATAGATTGGCCACCAGGCACTGCGGTAGGTCCCGAGCTGCCAAGAGGTGTCATCAGTGTCTGGTTGAGTAAACCACCAACTGGACCCGTATACAGATGGACAAATACGTTAATAGTACCCGGGTTCCAGTTACCCATCCTCAATTGATTGATGGTAAACTGAGCCGGGCCGTTTGTATAAACGCGCCAATGGCTTGTAGGGGTACCACCGCAGTCAAGGGCATTTGTTATACCTCCAACCAAAGTGTTCTGCGTCATGCTGAACGGACCACCAACCAATACGTTACAGTCGCCTGTGAAAGTAGGCTGGTTGTAATTCACTACCGCATCGCAAGCACCTGGATCAAGGTTGATATTGATGTTTGCTGGGCAAGTGAATACGCAGGGGACAGGAGGGAGAAGCTGCGCGAAGGTCACTACGTTGACCAAGTCTTCGTGCGGAACCGCGCCAAAACCGTCGCCATAGCAAGCGAGGTTTACCGCAAGCGGGCCGGTAAAACCGGCTGGAACAGCTACTGTGATAGTGAAGGCGTTAGCGCCAGGTGCGAAGTAAACGCCGCAGCCAGTGCGTGCAAAGTCGCCATTACAGGGGATACCTGCATTGGTTTTCCAGCTGACGTGGGGAGCGCAGATTTGTTGAACACCCGCGTTACTATTACAGCCGCCACCACCGTTGCCAGGAACGCTGGACACGAAGGTGACGCCTGCCGGGAAGGTGAATTGATACTTGTCAACCCACTCAGTACCCATGCTGGTGGTAACGATGTTGAATGTGAAAGCATTGTTCACCCCTGGAGTGTAATTTGTCTGTGGGCTGGTGACCGTCGCCGTGATAAGAGCCTGGGCGGCGGGCATTGCGCTCATAAACAGCACCCCAGCGAGGAGGAATTTAAGAGAGGTAATAATTCTTCTTTTCATGAGAAAGACTACGATTTAAGTTTTATCTTAAAAAGCAAAGAGTGAATAAAAAAGTTGGGTAAGCCAACATTGTAAAATTCTTCCTTATCAAGCGTTAAGTCTTAGAATTTAGGAAGATTTGAGATAAAGCGCAAGCCAAAAGTTATTGGCACATACCAAAGGAAGCCTTGGTAGCATTGTACAAGTTAGCAAACTGCGATACGGAAGGGTTTCCACCCGTAATGTTTTTAACAAACTTCAAGTTTGTCAAAAGAGAAATCTCCGGGAAAATGTCGAAGTCGCGTACGTCATGAATTACCGCTGCATAATAACGGATCTTCAAATTGGTAAGCATGTCGGATGTCTGGCCAGCGGCTCTCAGCGAGATCAGCTGTGCTTCAATCGCACTGATACCGCCCTGTACATTTGTGGCAGTACCTAAAACGCATGCGTTCACGCCCAAATATTGAGCGATCGCGGTTTCAGGGTTGTCAAGGGGGGCGGCCGTTGATTGCGCACTCGCCTCAACAGTGCCCATCGCGAGGAAAACTACAAGCAAGGCAATGCAGCCCGCCAGTCTCCTCAACTTGTTGATTAGCAATTGAGTCATAATGAAAAAGTTTTGTTGAAAATTAAGTGAAAAAATATCGTTAAAACAAAAGGCACCGCTGTGGAGGGAGTACCTCAACAACCGATGCCTTTTATCAGAAAGTACGAATGAAAAACTGTGTACAGTTTCTTTTCATGAGATTAAACAGATTAAAAAATCCTCTGAACGTATTCAAGCCAGCGCGACTTGAGTGTCATTGCAACCTTTCCTTTGAAACCAACAATCATGCCAAAAGGCTAATTGCCGGAGTGCAAAATCGGATGTGGGATGTTAAAATTTTGAGCAGAGGAGAAAGGGGAGGACCCGAAGGGGAGTCTGCCTGAAAAGGCCAATAGAACGGCCTAATCCAACTTTGCTCATGAAAATTATATCGGTTACGGATTAAAAACAAAGCCTTTTTTTCAAAAGCTTGTGCAAATATAGAATGAAGGTTTTGACAAGCGGTAGCTTAATGGATATTTTTTTTTAACGGGGTTGTTTTGCGAGGGAACGGTCGAGTGCTGGCCGGGGTTATTTGGTCATTGGTCATTTGGTCATTGGTCATTGGGTCATTGGGTCATTGGTCATTGGGTCATTGGGTCATTGGGTCATTGGGTCATTGGGTCATTGGGTCA
>CAZPTQ010000264.1:0-4782 GCA_964589365.1 uncultured Saprospiraceae bacterium | reverse complement strand
TGCAAAGATATCTTTAGCCTCTGGTTACCCGGTTGATAATCGTCATCCCTACCCAAGACTTGCGTCATTCAACATTGAATATTCATCACCCCAACTTTGTTGTCACAAAACCTTCGATGTTATGCCCGATTTTATCAAGAATTTTGCTGAAATATCTATCCACGAACTGCCGCTCGTGGGAGGAAAAAATGCATCGCTGGGCGAAATGTTCTCCCAACTTACCCCCAAAGGCATATTGGTGCCTGATGGTTTTGCCATTACTGCCGATGCGTACCGATTGTTTTTGAAAGAAAACAAGTTGAACCAACCCTTGGAGGCTATTGTTGAGAAATTGGACAAAATTAATTTTTCAAACCTCCACGAAATCGGCCAAAAAGCGCGGGATTTGATTCAAAACGCCCCGCTTCCAGCCACTGTGGTTGCCGAAATCAAACAAGCCTTTTTAGACTTGCGCAAACGCGAAGGCACTGACACCTCACTGGCTGTACGCAGCAGCGCCACGGCGGAGGATTTGCCCTCGGCAAGTTTTGCCGGACAATTGGAGAGTTTCCTCAACATCAGCGGGGAGGATACCTTGGTGAAAACGGTTCAGCGCTGTTTCACTTCGCTGTTCACCAACCGCGCTATAAAGTACCGGGAAGATCAGGGTTTTGGCAATGCAAACGTAGCCATTTCAGTAGGTGTGCAAACAATGGTGCGCTCCGATTTATCGGCCTCCGGGGTGGCCTTTACCCTTGATCCCGACACGGGTTTCGACAAGGTAGTGGTCATCAACAGCATTTACGGCCTGGGCGAAAACATCGTGCAGGGCCGCTCTACTCCCGATGAGTTTGTGCTGTTCAAACCACATATCGGCACCCCGTTCAACCCAATTTTCCAAAAAAAACTGGGCGAAAAAGAATGGACGATGGTGTATGCCGATTCAGCGAAAACAGGCTTACCCGTTGACAATCAAAGGACTGATCTTGGGAAAAGCGATGTGTACTCCATTTCTGACGCAGATGTGCTGACCCTTGGTCAATGGTGCGCCAAAATTGAAGAACATTATCAAAAACCAATGGACATAGAATGGGCGAAAGACGGCCTTACAGGTAAATTGTACATTGTTCAGGCTCGTCCGGAGACGGTTCATTCGAAAGAAAAAAATCTACGCGCCGCCACCGTTCGGACGTTCGCCATTAAATCAAAGGGCAAAAAACTTGCTGAAGGCATCGCGCTTGGCGAGAAAATCTCTACCGGGAAAGCACGGCTGTTGCGTTCGCCGAAAGAAGCCCACTTGTTACAGAAAGGGGAAGTTTTGGTGACGGACATCACCAACCCCGACTGGGACCCGATCATGAAACGCGCCGCAGCCATTGTCACCAACAAGGGGGGGCGCACGAGTCACGCAGCCATTGTCGCCCGCGAGCTGGGCACGGTTGCCATTGTTGGCTCCGGCGACGCGACCGACAAAATTCACGATGGCGAGGAGATCACCGTCTCCTGTGCAGAGGGCAAAACCGGGTTTATCTACGCCGGCAAAGCCGAATGGACGGTCACAGAAAAAGACATATCCAACCTGAAAATGCCCCGAACCGCGCCGATGCTCATTTTGGGCGACCCGTCGCTGGCATTTCAGCAGTCCTTTTTGCCCAATCGCGGCGTGGGTTTGCTGCGCATGGAATTCATGATAACGCACCACATTGAGGTACACCCCTTGGCATTGACCCGGTTTGAGCAACTCACGGACGAAAAGGTCCGGAAAGAAATTACGCAACTCACCCGGCACTACCGTGACAAAAAAGATTTCTTTGTAGACAAACTCGCGCAGGGCGTAGCGACCATCGCTGCGGCGTTTCACCCACACGACGTGATCGTGCGCATGAGCGATTTTAAAAGCAATGAATACGCCAATCTTGTGGGGGGCAAACAGTTCGAGCCGAACGAAGAAAACCCGATGATCGGTTTCCGGGGTGCTTCCCGCTATTATTCCCCCTTGTACAAAGACGGTTTCGCACTCGAATGCAAGGCCATGAAACAGGTGCGCGAAGCAATGGGATTCAGCAATGTAAAACTGATGATCCCCTTCTGCCGCACAGTGGAAGAAGGGAAACAAGTAATAGAAACCATGCGCGAATTTGGCCTCGAACAGGGCAAAAACGGCCTCGAAATTTATGTCATGGTCGAGATACCCAGCAACGTGCTCATGGCGGAGGAATTCGCTGAAATATTCGACGGTTTCTCGATTGGCTCCAACGATTTGACCCAACTCACCCTCGGACTCGACCGCGATTCGGCACTTGTGAGCGGTCTTTTCAATGAAAAAAATCCGGCCGTGATGCGGCTCATTGCCACGGCCATCCGAACTGCGCACCGCAAAGGCATCAAAATTGGCCTCTGCGGGCAAGCGCCGAGCGATATGCCAGAATTCGCGCAATTCCTGGTAAATGAAGGCATTGACAGCATTTCCTTCAATGCCGATGCGCTCATTAAAGGCATTGAAAATATGGTGGAAGCAGAAGCCGCCGAACCGGAGGAGAAAATGCAAATCGTGGAGAAAATGCCTTCGGTGGAACGCGACCATACTTATGTGAAACCAAGCCCAGTCACCAATCCGGAACAGGAGCAGGGCGGGGATGATTTGGTGTTTAATAAATAACTCAACAAGGAAGGCCAGGTATAACGTAAACACAATTCCAAAATGGATGACTCAAATGTTTAGAACATGAATCAATTGAAGAAAAAATTTGTGCGCAATCTGGTTGACAAGGGCGTACGGAGCACTCTGCCCTTGGTGCTTTTTGGTTTAAGTTTCTTTGTTTTTTCTGGCTCCTGTAAACACAAATCCAGTGCAGAAACAGAAGCAGACAAAGCAGCTCGAATGGCACCCAAACTGGCAACGCCTGAGCCACCATCGGCCCTGATTCCAATCCAAAAGGAAATTTCCATTGGCCAGTTTTTTCAGCTTTTAGCGGAAATAGTTCGCTCAAACGACACCCTAAACAGTTACCAACTAAGCGAAAACCTTCTGCTCCGCGCCAACCCCTGGATACTGGACACCCTGGTGAATACCGATTACTACTATCAAAAGTCGCTGGGCAATTTTGTGTACAACCAAAAAACAATGAAGGTGCTACAACCCGGCGACACCCTGCTCATACCAGGGCCTAAAACGGCGGCGGCCTTGCTCGAAAAAATGGCCAATACCCGGCTCGACATCAATATCCCCGCTTTTGAAATGCGGATTTTGGAGGGCGACAGCCTATTGTTCACCATACCGGTCCGGGTAGGGAAAAGTCAAAAAAAATATCTCGAAGCAGCTGGTCACCGCGTAGATTTAAGAACCAGGACGGGTAAAGGCGAGATCATCCGGGTCAATCGGTATCCCATTTTTATTGATCCGGTTACAGGAGAAAGATTTAAATACACCAAGCGCGACGACTACCAAACTACCTTCATGCCCCAAATCCCTTGGCTCGAGCCAGCCATCAACGGGCAGCGTTACGGACAAATGATTCACCCTACTACCAATCCCCGTTCGCTTGGAAAACCTGCTTCTAATGGCTGTATCGGTGTCAGTGAAGCGGATGCCTGGCGGGTATATTATTTTGCACCCCTTGGCACCGAAGTGACGATTCGGTATGACCTTCAAGAAATAAATGCTCAGGGTGATACACTTCGTTACGATGACATTTACCAACTTTGGAGGGCCGGAAAAACGCCACGGGCTATTGCGGTTGCAGGTTTCTGGCGAGAAAAAACAGCGGGGATATGTGTTTGTGATACAATGTTTTGAAAATTATTTCAGACATTACGATTTTATTCTGAAGCCGATGATGGTCCAACAAGACAATTTAAAATCATTCCTGCACGAAACCGGCGAAATCTTCCGGTTCGTGCTGCGCTTTTTCAGGGAAGGATTTCGCCCGCGTTATGAAGTGGCGGAATTTGTGCGCCAGTGTTTTGTAATTGGTTACAAGTCATTGCCGCTGGTCGCGCTTACCGCGTTTATCATTGGTTTGGTGCTGACGATGCAGCTGCGTCCTACGATGGTCAAATACGGTGTGGACGTGCAGATTCCAGCCATGGTGGGTATCGCCATCGTTCGGGAGATCGGGCCTATTTTGACCGCGCTTATTTTCGCTGGGAAAATCGGCTCCAGCATCGGTGCGGAACTCGGTTCGATGAAAGTGACCGAACAAATAGACGCGATGGAGGTCTCGGGCACCAATCCTTTCAAATATCTGGTTGTGACGCGTACCCTGGCAGCGATGCTGATGTTGCCAATACTGGTCATTTTGGCAGATGCGATTGCGCTATATGGTTCCTATTTGGGCGTGAATATGTACGAACCCCTGACGTTCAACCTATTTTTTAAAAAAGTGTTCGACAATCTTGGCTACATTGATGTCATACCTGCATTTATCAAAACCTTCTTTTTCGGCTTTGCAGTCGGCATTGTTGGCTCTTACAAAGGCTATTATTCCCAAAAAGGAACAGAAGGGGTTGGGCTGTCGGCCAATTCGTCGGTGGTGGTATCGTCCGTATTTATTTTTATTATTGACCTGATTGCGGTTCAAATTGCGGATATATTTCAGTAATCTAGTGATTGGTGATTGGTGATTGGTGATTGCTGGATTGGTGATTGGTGGATTGGGGATTGGTGGATTGGTGGATTGGTGATTGGTGGATTGGTGATTGGTGGATTGGGGCAGTGTTCAAAAATCTGTGTCAACTGCCATGCACCCGGGAGTGTTCAAAAATCTGTGTCAACTGGCTGGTTACACCCCCTACCCCTAAAGG
>CAZPTQ010000263.1:0-4791 GCA_964589365.1 uncultured Saprospiraceae bacterium | reverse complement strand
CACCATTCACCAATCCACCATTCACCAATCCACCAATCCACCATGCGCATCATGCTCTTCGCCATCCCCGTCTTTTTCCTGCTCATCGGGCTGGAACTGCTTGTGGCTCGGCTTCGACACACCAAACTGTATTCGCTCCCCGACGCGGTGACTAACCTGAGCTGTGGTATTCAGCAGCAGGTGACGGGCGTGTTGTTCAAAACCATCCTGTTTGCAGGGTATGTTTGGGCGTATGATCACCGCTTTTGGACGATTCCCGAAGCATGGTGGTCGTTTGTGTTGGTGTTCATCGGCGTTGACTTTTTTTATTATTGGTTTCACCGCAGCACCCACGAAATCAGTGTTTTGTGGGGTACGCATATTGTTCATCACCAAAGTGAGGAGTACAATTTGAGCGTGGCGTTGCGGCAGTCGGCCATTCAGGCTTTTGCGAGCAATTTTTTCTACCTGCCCCTGGCTTTTTTGGGCTTTAGTCCGACTTCTTTTCTAGTGATGGCGATATTTCAGACACTGTACCAATTCTGGATTCACACGCGCACCATTGATAAATTACATCCTGCATTCGAGTATATTTTTAACACGCCTTCACACCATCGGGTACACCACGGTGTGAACCCAAAATACCTTGACCGCAATCATGGTGGCACCTTGATTATTTTCGACCGTTGGTTTGGCACGTTCCAGACTGAGGAAGAAGAACCTGTGTACGGCGTAACGGTGCCGCTGGCAAGTTGGAACCCCGTTTGGGCGCAGGTGGATTACTACGCATGGCTGGGGCAACGGCTCGCGCAAGCAAGCTCTTGGGCCGACCGCTTTCGAATGCTTTTTCGAAAACCGGGCTGGTTGCCAGCATCGCTAGGCGGTTCTGTGGAGGCAAAGCCAGTGACGGCCCAAACCTTCCACAAGTTCGAAACAAGGGTTCCTCCCCGAATTGCGACGTATGTTTTAGTGCAATTCGCCATTCTGCTGATAGTCACGTTTTTGTTCCTAAAAACAGCGGGCGACACACCCGGCATGACGACCCAGAACCTTGCGCTTACGGGTTGGATAGTTTGGACTACCGGAAGTTTGGGTGGGCTTTTAGAAGGCAGGAAATGGGCTTGGTGGTCGGAATTGGGGAGATGGGCGGTGGTGGTTTTAGCCATTGTTGCCTTTATTTGGGGCGGGTTTTGAGTTGTCAAATTACCAAGATAAAGAAACAAACCCTAATCTCCGTCTCTATGCGCGTACTATGGCTCAGCCCAGGCTTTCCTGCCGACGAACAAGAACAGACGTGACTAGCCTTGGGTCAACCCTTGCTGAAGTGGCCCGACACCTCTTTTTTGATGGAGGAAACTGCCCTGAAGTACCTTGCAGTGTTTTCTTCTCAAAGAAACCAACCAAATTCAGGATAAAACTGTCTGATAAGGAACGGTGTCAAAATAACTTTCCAATTTCAGGCCCATTATTTTGGCGTTAGCCAACTATCTTTTGAGGCGAATAGTGGGGCTATTTAACGAAAAAGATAGGATGGATGGCGGCAAAAGAATGGCATCAAATTGGGAAGTTATTTTGACACCGTTCCTAAGGTAAATTAAATCATTGAAATGAAAAAATATTTATCTCCGATGGTCTTCCTCTCTTTGCTTCTGATCGCCTGCAATAAGGATGAAGCAAAAACTGACCGTACACCAACCTGTACCAATATTCTGGACGAATGGGAAATAACTACAAACACTTATACTGCTGGAATCCAAAGACAAAATGACCTTTTCTTTCCATCGAATGACATTGGATATTCTGTTGGAAATGCTGGAACGATAATGAAAACCATCAATGGAGGAGACGCCTGGAAAGTGCTTGAATATTATTATTTACCAGAAGTAGGTATCAACGCCCATTCATTAACTAAGGCAATTTTATATACTACTTATTTTGTGGATGAGTCCGTTGGATTCATTGGAGGAGCAGGGGAAATTTCTTATATAAATAATACCAGTACAGGCGCCGTTTTATTGAATACGGTTGATGGAGGCAACCAATGGAACAAACGGTATTTAGATAATGTCAGGAAGATCAATGACTTGATTTTCTTTGATAAATTCAAGGGTTTGGGGCTTTTTACAGTATTAAATTCCAATAACAACAGTGAATTGAAGTTGTTCAGCACAGAGGACGGAGGAGAAAACTGGAACGAGGTCATCTTGCCTATTGACAAAATAGTGCTGTATAATTTTATCGCTGCACCCACTAACATAATGATCGTCGGAAAAGATGGAAACGATAAGGGCGTATTGCTGGTAACTGAAAATACTGGATTGAGTTGGGATCTCAAGAATTTTCCAGAATCAGGTTGTAATCGGTTATATTTTATAGATGATCAGAATGGGTTTGCTTCTTGCGGCGTTCTGTTTTTGCCTGAAAACAAATACCAAACCAGGGATGGTGGCAATTCCTGGGTACAAATTGAAAGTCCGATTAACATCTCGTCTTTAATACACTTTAATACAGTTGAGAAAGGATTTGTGATCAATCCTGTTATTGAGTACATAGAAGGTGGAGGCGAACTCACACCACAATTGCAATTCTATGAAGTTTTTCAAACAACTGACGGAGGACTAAATTGGAATAAAACCAAAATTGATAAGGAATGTGATCTAATGGGTGTAAGTTATGCAGCGTCAAAAAATACTTTTTATAGCATTGGGAACACCGCAAATAAATTTCAAGTGAAATAAAATTCACCCGCCCGAAACCTCCCTGATCTTATTCGGATAGTCTGTAATAATCCCATCCACGCCCAAACGAACGAGGCGACGCATTGATTTCACATCGTTTACCGTCCAAGGCACAAGCTTTATGTTTTTGGCGTGGCATTCCCGTACTAACTTCTTGTTGACCAACAGATAATATGGGCTATAAATGGCGGGCGTAAAGTCCAATTTAGCCATGTTGGACTCAAAATTATTCATATTTTCTATCAGGTAGGCCAGTTGCAAATCGGGCGCCTGGCGATGCAGCGCATTTAAAGCGCGAATATCAAATGACTGCACGGTAACAGATTTTTCGAGGTTATTTTTACGGATTTCAGCGACCACCAGCCGCACGAACGATTCCACAGGCGGGTGGCGAACGCCATCCCATTTCGGCTGGCTTTTTATCTCGATGTTCCAGCGGATAGTAGGCCGTATCGGCAGAACGGCCAAAACCACTTCAAGAAAGGTAGGTTTGTGGGTTTTCATTTTCTGCTGATCGGGGAATCGCGGGTTGATTTTGCTTCCGCAGTCTAAACCCTGGATTTCCGGGACACTCATGTTATAAATCAGGAACTTCTCCACATCTTTTTGCTTGATGGTGTCTCCGTCCGGCAAGAGGCAAATGTCGGGACTGAACCAGGGTTCATGACTGACGATCAACTTGCCATCCTTCGATACTGCTAAATCCAGTTCGAGCGTTACTACCTCCGTGAATTCCAGTGCTTTCAAAAAAGCAGGTAAAGAATTTTCGGGCATCAGCCCACGGCAACCCCGGTGGCCTTGCCAATCGAATCCTTTAGGAACTGCTACGGGGCGGGTTTCCGTAACTTTGCAGGCGAGAAAAGTTAGCGCAGTGAGCATAAAGAAGAGAAAGGGTGAAATTTTATTCACATTAAATGAAGCGCCTTGGGTGTTTTGCTGATTCATATTTCGAGTGTGGTTTTACCTTTGGGCGAAATTGAGCAGAATCCTTGTAACTCCAAGCTAAGTTTTTGCTACCCAGCAAACCAATCACCAATATACCAATCCACTTCCACCCATGATTGACGTAAAACAATTCCTTTTCTCCCTCCCCGAAAAAGTCGCACCTGAAGCCGTAGAAGGCCTCAGCACCCTTTTCCATTTCGATATTTCCGACGCTGGCCAGTTCACCGTGAAACTTGACAACGGCAAGTTTGAAGTCTCCGAGGGCTTTGCGGGCGATCCTACCTGCAAAGTGAGCACCAGTACCGAGTCATTCTCAAAATTGCTCTCCGGCGACCTGAACCCGATGATGGCCATGATGACTGGCAAACTCAAAATCAGCAATCCGGGGGAAATGCTCAAGTACGCCAAGATGTTTGGGTTGATGTAGTTGGCTATTGACCATTGGTTGTCAAGGGGTTTGGAGCTCAAACGTCAACGGGCAATAGCCAATAGTTATGCATCATCTCCCCAATCGTACACATCTCCGTCTTTGAGGCCGTCTATTTCGCGGCGTTCTTTTTTGGTGGGGCGCCCCGTGCCGCGCTCACGTTTTTCACTACTGGGCGCAGCATTCAAAAACCATTCAGCATACTTGGTTTTTTCTTCTGAGGGCGTAACATCCTCGTAACATGTGACCGCTATAGCCGCCCCCACGCGCTTCTCTATCAGCGTTTTAGCACGGAATTCAAAGTTAAAGCCGTTCTTCTTTACCACCACTACTTCGCCTTCGGCAATTTGATAGGAGGGTTTAACCGAGACTCCTGCTACCTTCACTTTTCCGCCTTTACAAGCATCGGTGGCCAGTGTGCGGCTCTTGAAGATTCGGATGCTCCATAGCCATTTGTCTACACGGATTTTGTTCATGTTGAGCGTCAATAAGTGAGTGTGCAATTGTGAGCATGTGCGAGGGAAATTCAAAAATCGCGATTGCAAAAGAACAAGGTTTGTTAACCTTGCATTTGATTTTGAGTGGATAAGTAAAATAAAGAAGCGGCCAAACTTGGATAATTTTCATCGGTACTAAGGAGGCAGGGGCAAAAAAAATGAGGCAGTGCCACCACAGCACTACCTCAGCCCTAACCAAATAAAA
>CAZPTQ010000262.1:0-4872 GCA_964589365.1 uncultured Saprospiraceae bacterium | reverse complement strand
CAGTTTAGATTCCCTTCGCACCGCCATGTTTTCAGCATGGCAGAACGCGGAAAAACGTTTACTAAAACTTTCAAAGTTTAGTAAACGTTGCCAATGCTGACGCTGAACAAAAGGATCGCTCGGGGACAGGGTGGAAAATATGTGATCAAACGACTTAAAAACGCAAATGAGATATTAACCCCTGCAACACTTCAAAAAATGAAAAAAGTGGGCGATCAGTTCAAAGGCAAAAACTATGACCTCAGCTTTGAATGGAGCGACGACAAAATATTCTGCACCCCTCAAATCGTCCGAATCCGGCCCAAAAACTCCTCCCGAAAAGACTTGCTCAAAGGCAAAGATTTCTCCCCAATAAAGATGGTGTCTTCATTCACCTCATCCACCTGAGCAAGATTGACAATATGTGAGCGATGGATCCGCTGAAAAAGCGCCGGCGGCAATTGATCTTCCAGGCTTTTCATAGGCATGGTCAGCAGATACTCTTTGCTTTTGGTGAAAATACGGCAATAATTCCGATCGGCTTCGATATAACGGATATCCTCAAAGAGGATTTTCACCATTTTATCCTTGTTTCGCACAAAAATCCGATCGCTGAGAATAAAAGGGGATCCTTCTTCAAGCGCCAGGTCTTTTTGCTCCCTTTGGGGCTGAGCGTTGGCCATAAGACTGATGGTCAGCTCCAAAGCGCGTTGCAGATCCAGTTTTTTGAAGGGTTTGGATAGAAAGGCGTATGGCTTGGCCGTTTTGGCGCGTTGAAAAGTAGCGTCATCGGAGTTGGCGGTAAGGAATATTACCGGAATCTGGTGTTCTGTCAAAAGAACTTGGGCCAATGCGATTCCGTCCATGCTTCCTTTCAAATTAATATCTAGCAGCGCAATGTCGGGCACACTTTTTCCCAA
Source organism: uncultured Saprospiraceae bacterium (assembly GCA_964589365.1). Taxonomy (GTDB): domain Bacteria; phylum Bacteroidota; class Bacteroidia; order Chitinophagales; family Saprospiraceae; genus M3007. The sequence continues at coordinate 3,973 of CAZPTQ010000262.1, read as the reverse complement.
TTGGAGCAGGGCATCTTCGGCTCGCGGAATAATGCCCGTTACCTCGTAGCCCAGTTCAGAGAGAAACATGGATATTTTGGCTCCAATGATCATCTCGTCTTCTACGACCAAAATTTTAACCCGCTGTTCGTTCATAGATTTAGAATCAAATTATGCCAGTTAAGTTATCCTGAATTCTTGTTAAAAGTAAAACTATGCTGCTTTCTTCAAATCAAAATCAAAGTAAATTGTGGTGCCATTTTTCACCTCTTCGCGCATCGAGCCACTCAATTGACGGGTGAGGAGCGACACCAATTGTCCGCCAAAACCAGTGCCCTTCGTAACCCCGCTCTTCCCTACCCCATTATCAGAAACTTCAAGGTGCAAAACGCCGGCCAGATTCATATTCAACCTGATCTGAACTTTCCCTTTTCGACCATCCGGGAAAGCATATTTCAACGTATTGGTCAACAATTCATTCACGATAAGCCCAAGCGGCACGGCAGTGTCAATGTCCACATCCAGTTGATCCATAGCACATTCGATGGATACCCGATCTTCAGCCCCGAAAGAATCGAGGATGCTCTCGCTCAGATTAATGAAATAATCTTTCATTTCTATGGCGCCCAGGTTACTCCCCTGGTACAGCTTCTGGTGAACAATACCAATTGATTGTACCCGATTTTGGCCTTCCTGCATCGCGTCTTTGATGCCCTGGTCGTCAATTTGGGCTGATTGCAGGGCTAACAGGCTGGACACGACTTCAAGGTTGTTTTTGACTCGGTGGTGAATCTCTTTCAGGAGCAATTCGTTTTCTGCGTTTTTGGCGGCCAAAAGTTGATTGGACTTGGTCCGGGCCCGGAAACTAAGGTACAGAAAAATCAAGAACCCGGCAAGCAGGATCACGACGCCCAGGCCAAGCCATTGTACCAGGCGCTGTTGCGCAAGCTGATCTCCTTGTAGTATGATGGTGGCCTCCTTTTTCTCCGTTTCGTATTGGGTTCGCAATGTTGACATTTCGACATCACTTTGAACGGAGGCCGTGCTATCGCGCATTTTACGGGCTTTCTTTTGGTATTGCAAAGCCATTTTGTAATCGCCCAAATACTCGTATGTGGTACTCGCGTGGCCATAGTTTTCAGTCAGGTTGCTCAGATCGTTCCCTTGTTCTTGCATCGCGATGGTTTTCAACTGATAGGGTAAGGCCGCTTCGTAATTGCCCATCAACAGATTAATTTCGCCGAGGTTGGCAATCGCCGTAGAAATGCCACCAGGGTAGTTTGATTTTTCTGAGTTGACCAAACAAATTTTGTAATCTTCCAAGGCTTCTGCATATCGCCCCAATCGTTTTAATGCGTTGCCACGGCAATTGATAATGTCGGCCACACCCAAGAGGCCAATGTTTAGTGATCTGGTAATATCAAGTGCCTGATTGTAATATTCCAAGGCCTGGGATGGATTACCCATAGCAATGCTGGCATCTCCCGCATATCGAAGGGCAAAAGAAAGTTGTTGCTGAAAACCGTTTTGTTGACAAATTTCGATCGCTCTACGGGCATATTCCAAGGCTTCGGCTGGTCTACCCTGATTACTTAAATCCTCCGACACCCGACCGATCGCATCTGCAATCCCTTGCTGATCCTTGATTTCTTCCATCAGGCGCAAAGCGTGAAGGTCTGCGGCCATGGCTTTTTCAAGCTCCTTTTTCCTTTTGTGTACCCATGCAATCTTGAACGAGGTGGTAGCCTGTCCTTTTTTATTGCCTACTGCGAGGTATCCCGACATGGCTTTATCAAAAAACAGGTTTGCAGAATCCAGTTGAACAAGGTTGGCGTGCATTCTTCCTCGCATTTCATAAAATTTGGGTTGCCAGTTTGGATCAGCATTTTTTTCGGCCAGGGCCATGCCGCGTTTGGCGCACGCCAGTGCCATTTTGATATCCGTTCCATAGGCAATGCCCACCATCTGGCTGAGCAATTCCAGTTTTTGTGCTTCGGCTGGTTCCGTGGCTAAACGTTTTTCAAGACTGTCGAGCTGTGTGTTTTGGCTGAAAAGCCCCTGCATTGGCAGACAGAAGAGGCCAGCCAATGCCAGAACGTACCTGAATTTTGATCTCGAATGGAAAATTTGATGCTGTGAAAAGCGCATACGTTTTCTCATGTAAAGGTGCGATGGTAGGAATTAAGGACAAACCTTCGGTCAACAAAACCCAAGTTTCGGACAGCCAAACCCTTCATTCGGACAATCATACCTGGATTTAGTTTCGACAGAAGCCACTTTTGTTCCATCAAAAAAGAACAGGACGAAGGTAGCATAAGTCTTCATTTTGAGGGGCCCGTGAAAACACCTGATTTTGAAATACACATATTTTTACGCGTAAGACAACGGAGGTCAACGGCCCACTTTTGCAACATCAATGATCACTTCAAAGTAAAAACGGGGAAGCCGAAAACCGAACAGAGTAGGCAGTAATTTCAAATTAATTAAACAAAATGAAGAAGCTTTTTTTAATGGGAATGAACCCGTTCTTAGTGCTTTGTATGCTTATTCCATTCATGGGTATGGGCCAAACCAAAAATGTATTGACTACACATCGGGTGTTTCCGAAGATTGACAAGGTATTGGAATTCGAAAAAGCCATAGCTACCCATGCGCAGAAATATCATACGGGTGATGTAAAATGGCGCGTGTTTGAAATTCAATCGGGGCCGGATATGGGCGGTTTTCACATCGCAGAAGGGCCCAATAGCTGGGATGCACTTGATACCAGGGGCAATCTGGGTGAAGAGCACAACATAGACTGGCATAAGAATGTAGCGATGTACCTGACCGATAGACAATCGGCAACCTACGCTGTGTATGAAGATTCGCTCAGCACTGTAGCCGTAGGTGACTATTCTGATAAAATTCAAATAGATCATCTATATCCAAAGATTGGATCGGCAGATCAAATCAGAAAAATATTAGCACAGCGGAAAAAAGTATGGCAAGCCAATGGTTTAGCTGTAGCGGTATATTCCATCAATGCTTCAGGGCCGGCACAATTTTCTGTAGTAGTGCGATTTAAACAAGGTTTGAAGGAAAAAACAGCTGGGTTCCGCAAACCTTTTAAGGCAACCTACGAAGGAATCTTTGGAGAAGATACTTACGATGATCATCTTGAAAGTATAAAACAATACACCAATGAAGTATGGAGTGAATTGCTCTTTTTACGCAAAGATTTGAGCTCGAAGTAAGCGCGTTTAGGCATTGTTTTATTAATAATGGCAAAAGTAAATGCCGCCATATTCATGACTTATCGGCCGGATGCAGCACTTGCATGCATGGATTTTTTTTCACCAGCTGAATTTTATCCTTTTGTGAAACTCCAACTTTATTTTAACCTTTGTGGGAAATGCATGACTTGGAATGCACCTCTGGCGTGCGGCATAAAACATTTCAACTTTTACCAATCAATTTAAAACATGAGAAAATCATTCAAAATCGCCCTTTTCATTGCCTTTACCTTTGTTTTAAACACGGCTTTTGCATAAAAGGACTGGCGTTGGGACAACCATGGCGTTGGTTTCAGCGCTCCGGCCAACCTGCGGGTGATCACCAATAATGCAGAAGAATTTACTGCGGAGGGCAGTGATTTGTTCGTATCTATTTATGCCGAGCAGGATGGCGAGGTCACCAAAGAAACCCTTGCAGATGCACTGGTTGCTGCGGCTAAAGAAATGGAATACGACGATATTAGCGCGGTGGATGAACTGCAAATTCACGACTTTGTTGGCTACTTCGTAGAAGGCACCAAGGATGGCGTTGGAGCTTTCATTATCACTTTGCTAGACGAAAAAAGCAGCACGAATCTGGTTGTTGCTATTGTTTACACCAGCGACGCTGCCCGGCAAAAAGCGATTGCGCTTGGAGATTCGTTTTACGCGTTTGACTAGTCCTGAAGGATCTAACGAGTCAAACTGGTTCTAACACCTGATAGATACGTGCCCTTGCC
>CAZPTQ010000261.1:0-4909 GCA_964589365.1 uncultured Saprospiraceae bacterium | reverse complement strand
GACTCATATTAAAGCAGTATAAAAACAAAACCACGTTGATTTTGAACAAAATGTGTTCTTTTGCGCACTCATCAGCCATGTCTTATGCCAGATACGACGATCCCTTCCGCTACTCCCGCTTCCGCCACAACGCCCACAGATAAAAAGGCTCCTATGGATAAACCCACCGCCGCGCTTACTTCTGCTGCTTACTCCGGTGCCGCCCTAGAATGGCTTAATGCTCAACCGGCTCCGCCCATGCGTGCCGATTTGTGCAGCCTTAGCGATGACCTGGCCATCAGGGTCATCCACGAATTGCTCGATAACCGGACCTTTGACCTGCCCGTGCAGGCCAACCCTCCTGCAGGCGACTGGATCAATCATTTTTATTTCGAGGCCCGCAACCGCGAAAAAGTCTTTGGCACCAAAAACCTCGGCATCGGCTATCCGTTCCTGATCGCCAAACTTGGTGGCCAAGAAATAGCCGCGCCCCTATTCGTGTGGCAAATCAGCCTAGAACCCAGCCAACAACACGCTGACCAATGGCAAATACAACGCAACGAAACGCACACTGTTCAACCCAATTATCCTTTTTTCCATTTGCTGGATGCACTGCATCATACTGATTATTCAAAAACCGCGCAACAAGTCGTTGATGGCAAAGGGTTGAATGTCAATGCTTTTAGCGAACTCTGCGAAGCTGTCCGCCAAAGCCTTGGGCTTGTAGAAGACGGACTCCCCCTAAGCATCCAGCCCTTTGAAAGGTGGGAGGGCGAACGCGCTTCCGGGCGACTGTTGTGGTCGGCGGTCGCGGGCATGTTCCCATCCTTGCCACGCACTCAGGTGACGCAACCGCCCGCTGTTGCACCCGATTTGCCCGCTGATTATGCCAGTTGGACGCACAGTTTTACCCTGCTTCCGCTTGATCCATCACAACGATCGGTAGTGGCTGCGGTACAGCGCAATGCCCTCACGGTGGTGGAAGGTTCCTCCGGTTCGGGCAAAACCTACCTCATATCCGCCATAGCCATGAGCGCCCTTTCCAATGGGAAAAAGTGCCTCGTGGTGTCAAAAAGTATCAATTCCCTGCGCCGAGCACAAAAGTTCTTGCTGGAAAAAGGTGTGGGCGAACTCTCATTCGTGGTGCGCGATTTGGAGGGCGACAAACTAATGTTGGCCGATATGCTCCGAATGAGCGCCGATTCGAAAAACAAGGCCAGTTACAACCCCGAACTCTTCAAAACGGTGCTGAACAAGACCCAGCGCGAACAGGGGAAACTCGACCAGGCTTGGGTTGACATCCACCAGCCATTTTTTGGGGAACTGAGTTTCACCGATACGGTGGGTCGCTTCTTGCGTGCCAACCGCACCGAAGGCAAAGACCTGTTACTAAGCCAACTCAACCCCTCCGATTTCGCCTTTAACCTGACAGAATACGAGGAAATCGTAGCAGCTATTTATGCTTCCGAACCCTTATTCCGCCGGTTCCCGACGCTGCACCACCCGCTCAACCGCCTGAACCACAAGGTTTTTAACGATTACGACAAGGACAAGGGCCGTGCATGGACGGAAAGTCAGGTGCGTACGCTGCTTGCCAAAGCCACCGCGCTGCACCACCGTTACATCGGTCAAACGAATGACTACGACGAGAGCTTGCACGACCATTTTGAGCAATATTACAACGACCTCGCCCTTTACATCAAACGCATCCAGAACGGCCTGGAGGACGGGGTCATCCGTTTTGGACCAGACTTTGAAAAGCCGATTTCAAGCGGGGAAAAACTCTATGGCGTGTTTTCAGAAAAGTACAAAGAATTGGTGGCGGCCAAGGAGCGCATTGGCGGGATTTTTGACGAAATGAGGCAGGCTTATAGTTTGCGCCGTTATTTCGAGTTTGATTTTCCAGCACATTTTGACAATCGCAACATCCGGAAAATCAGCGAGTTGACCAAGGATTTTGATGCTGCGCTGAAAATATGGCGACGGCGTGTGCCTTCCATTGTACGGGAAGACGTGCGACGGCTCAACGCCAAAAGCATCCATTCAGAACTTGATTTTAGAGAACAAATCCGCGACCTCGAAACAGCACTCGACTCCTATTTGGAGGAATTCAATGCCTCGGGCCTTTATCAGGATGCCCTCAAGCACGAAATGCTTACCGTTCCAAAACGCCAGGAATTTTTGGAGGATGTGATTGCCCGATTGGAGGACACGCAGTTTTACCTGCGCGACTTCGACGACTTTTGTATTTGGCAAAAACACTGGCTCGCGCTGGCGCCAGCCGCGCAAAAAACCGTGCGCACCCTATGCAAAATCAAGCCCCAAAACTGGAAAGCCGCGTTTGAAAGTTGGTACCTGCACCATCTCTTGCAAAAAGAATTTCGGCCTGATTTCCTATGGGACGAGGATACGCTCAACAACGTGAGTATGTACGGGCGCGAACTCCGGCAAATGCTCCCCGCTCAGATCAGTGCTCAGTGGCAAGACCGTAAAAACACAGCCTTGCGGGGTATGAAATCCTCGTTTTCAAAGGATTACAAAAACTGGTTTGGCAAAGACAACCGCACACTTTCAGCCAATCTGAAGGCGGAAGAACTTTTTCACAAGCATATTTTGCCGCTCACGGAGACCTTGCCCGTCTTGCTGACAACCCCGGAGGTAGCACTTGATGTAGTACAACTTTCCAAAATGCAGTTCGATGTGGTGTTGGTGGACGAAGCGCACAACATCCCCAAGCAGGAGTGCTTTCACTTGTTCTCGATGGCCAAACACCTCGTGTTATTTGGCGATGCCCGGCAAGACATGACCCCCTTCGAGGAAGACGATATTTTGGAGTTTTGCAAGGGCATTGGCGCAAAGTCGCACAACCTTGACTACCAACATCAGGACACTCCTGAAGGCTGGATTCGCTTCAACAAAATTGCTTTTGGAACGCCGTTCAAACGTACGCCTTCGGGCCGTTCCGCGCTAGATTCCACGGTGGTGGTGAATGTGGAAGGCCGTTATGACGAAAGCGCAGGCACCAACGAGGCCGAAGCCCGCCAGATCATTGACTGGCTAAATTTTATAGAACCTACGCCCACCAACACATATCCCGTAGTGGGCATCGCTTGCGCTACGGTGCAACAGCGCGACTTGATTGCTGCACAGCTGCTCAGAATCCGCCAAAAAAAGATGGCCGGCTGGGAAAAAATACAGCAATTGTACCTCAACGGACTGGGTGTGTACCAATTTGCCGAACTGCAAGGCCAGCACGTAGATGTGCTGCTGCTCTCGCTCACGCACGGCACTACCGATGCGCAAGGAACGCTTACGAGGCATCTGCATTTTTGGAACAGTCAATTGGGTTTCAACCAATTGCATGTGGTGCTCACCCGTGCAACCCAGAAGTTTTACATCGCGCACAGCATTCCGGAAGGGCTGCACTCTGTGTTGGCTGCGGACAGAAATTTCCTGGGCACCTGTATCCTCTCGCACTTGGTTACGTTCGCTGATTACATTCAGTCAGGTGATCGCGAGGCTGCTGAAGAGCAATTAAACAAGATGAAAAAATTGCTCGATTACGAAGAGTCATTCTTCCAGCCTACGGTTTTTGGAGAGGAAGTGGAACTGGCGCTGCGGCCGTATTTTGAGCAAAGCCAGATGAAGCGCTCGGCAATGGCGGCGGGGGTGCGAGTCCCATTGTTTATTCAAGGCAAAGGCGCAGGAGAAAAAAGCAGTGTTCTGGCTTTCGATGGCGTGCTGGCTAAAACACAATTGCCGAGTTACGAATGGGAGGAAAAGTTGGGGAATTACTTCAAACAGCAAGGCATTTCTTATGTGCCAGTGCTTTCGGCGCAATGGTGGAGAAGCCCCAAGCAGGAGGCGAGGAAGCTGGCGAGTAGATTGTTGACGGGCGGGGAGTAATAACAATAATTCATGCAACCCCGTATCCTAGGTTTCGACCTAGCCCGTGCCTGGGCCATCTTCGGAATGTTCGTTGTGAACTTCCAAATTACATTCGGAAATTTTACGGATCCTTCCCGGATCAGCCGATTCCTGAACCTGTTTACCGGTAATTCGAGCGCGGCTTTTGTGATTTTAGCGGGAATGGGCGTTTCGTTGCTGACTTTTCGTCCGAAAGCTTCTGTGGAAGAACAAAAGCGACTAAAACGCATCGTTTTAAATTGACGCTAACCCACTACGTCGTACACCTTATGCTTGGAATGTTCACGCTTTCCTGGCTGACTGGCCAGCCGTATGGCCTGCCTATGAATCCGAATGGAACGGCAAGCGCAGCTTATATCTTGGGGTTTTCAGGCGCTTGGTTCTTGGGCAGTACAGTATTCAGCTTCTTCTGGAAAAAACGCTTCAAAAACGGCCCTATGGAATGGTTGATGCGAAGTTTGACGGGATAAGTGGCAGTTTGAGGTCATGGCTCCGTTAAATTCAGCCCATGCACGGCATAGTTTTGCTAAATGTTAGGTGGATTAGGTCTTATCCCTCAATTTTGCGTCCTGATTTTCAGGTTCTATGCAAAAGTTTTTCTCTACCACCCTAGGCCGCCTACGGCTTATCGCCTTTATTGAAGGCGTTTCTTTCCTGATTTTGCTGTTTGTGGCTATGCCACTCAAATACTTTTTTGAACAGCCCCAGGCCGTGCGTACGGTGGGTTCTATTCACGGGGGACTGTTTGTTGCCTACGTAATCCTGGTCTTTCTGACCATGAGAGAACTCAAATGGAATTGGGCTAAAACTGGACTTCTACTCCTGATCTCGTTCATTCCTTTTGGCAATTTTTATGCGGATCAAAAGTGGTTGGCCCCTGAAAACCAATGATTTACCGCAAAGTCCATCGTATTCCCAGCAAAACCCGCTGTCCTGCGTAAACTCAAAAATGGCAACCTGATGTTTTTCCAGAAGCGCAGCAACAATATCCGACGAACGGTTG
>CAZPTQ010000260.1:0-4928 GCA_964589365.1 uncultured Saprospiraceae bacterium | reverse complement strand
GGGGGGGGGCAGCGATGCTTCTGCTGTTCCTTTCATTTTCACATTTATCCGCCCAAATGACACTAAGTTCGGTCAATTGTGGGCAATTGTCAGTTGAGGTAGACCCTGTTGCATACACCGGAAGCAACCATGGCAGCAATTGCAGCTACTGCTGCGGGGCCGGGACAATTTCCTGCCAAAAGATGACTTACAACGTTTATCTGCGGGCTGCGAACATAACAGGAGGGCTCTCATTGCCCTCATCGGGCAATTTCAATCTTGCCTATTCAGAACTCTTTATTACTTTGAAACTCAACAGGGGGACTAACGCAGCAGCCTCCTACATCGATACAGCACAGACTGAAAACTGCCTGGCAAGCTACCTTTCCACTATCCCCGACGGCAGCTACGAGATCAACGCAGGGGAAGATGAAGTTACCCTTCACATCTCTGCCGATGCTGGCGATGCAACGCCAACAATCCCGTTCCTGAACTTCCTTAGCAATGGGCTCCTTTTTGGCATTGTAGTAGATGCTTTCCCGGGAGAGGGCCTGGGCATAAGCTGCGTCGAGTTCAGCTATGTGAGCGCAGAAGAATGTGAGGATTCAACCTGCACGGGCGTTAACAACACTCCTTTTCCCGCCCCGAGCAATGCCAACAATAAAGTGTCCATTTCATTGGGTGACATAGATTGCGACCAGGAAGAGTATATTGATCTGCCCATTTTGATAACTTCAACAATAACAAGCGATATCTCATTTTTAGATTTTGCGGTTGTGGTGAGCAACGATGCCCCAGACGGCTTTTTTGCTGCGCCAGAATTTATTGACATCCTTGGGAGCACCAGTCCAAGCGTGTCCGTAATTTTCAACGAAAGCACCTCGCAATACATCGCCCATATCAGCTATTCCTCTCCTAGCTGGTCGGTCCTTTTGGGGACTGACAAGCAGTTGGGAGTGCTCAGGATATATCGCCCCCCCAACCTTTGCCAAGGTTACACCATCGTATCGTCCCTCATCCCGGGAAGGGTTATCGTGCCCGGTCAATCCAACTCCAACTGTATGTCCTTCTCGACAGGCGCGAGCATGTTGGCCTTGTGCGAGGTAGAAGAGATGGATATTTGTGACGAGTTTCAATTCGACATTACCACCGAAGATGACTTGCCGGACTGTAGCACGCTCCAAGTCAGGGCAACGTTGAGTTGGGACCCAGGTGATTTTAGTGGTGCTGACTCTCTTAATTTCAATCAGATAAGGGTAATATTGGAGTTTCCCCTTGAAAACGGGGTTACGATCACGAATGCTGTTTTGGAAAACTTCAGCTGTCCCGGCTCTGGGAACGACCCTGTTACCTGTGCAGCAGGCTGTAATGTTTCCGGCGGCAACCGTGTAGAGGTTTGTATCAATGTAGTCACACCAATATGGGTGAGGAACAATGCAAGCATACTCGTCACCTTCGATGCGCCGGTCGGATGTGTTTCGGACGCAATAGTCCGGAAGGTGCTCTTGAAGCGTCCCTACGAAGATGCCTGCCAGCCTTCCATCAACGAACCCCAAACCGGGACATTTCCATATTGCAGCCCAGAGATGGAAGATTTCATACAGGGAAAAATTGCCACCGAGCTGGGCTGCTGGATTCAGGAAGTGCATGTTGCGATAGTGGCAACAGAAACAACTTGTAACTCATCTGTGACTACAGGCCGCGACGGAGAAGGCAATCCGATATGCGAGCATTACACCAGCGGTTGTCTTTGTGATATTAACACGGCAGGCACCTATACAATTACCCCAACCAAAAACGACAACCCCCTCAATGGCGTAACGACATACGACTTGGTACTGATCTCTAAACATATCCTCGGCATAGAGCCCCTCAGTACCCCTTACAAGATGATAGCAGCCGATGTAAACCAATCAGGTTCCATTACACCTTTTGATATTGTGGAAACCCGTAAGTTAATATTAGGTGTTGTTGATACATTTCCTTTCGATGTTTCTTGGCGCTTTGTCCTCGATACTTTTACCTTCCCGAATGTGAACAATCCTTTCCAGACGGCTTTCCCTGAATTTGTAAACATATCGGCACTTCCTGACACGCTCGTAAATTTCATTGGGATAAAGATTGGAGATGTCAACAATAGCGCAGCTGTCGATTGTGACTCTTGCAATGCCTTTAAGCCCCAAGCTGGCAGTTATGCCCTTAGAGCGCCAAGGCGCAACGCTTTAAAGGCTGGCGATTATTACACCCTTCCCGTGCGGGCAGGGGGTGAGGCCCCTTTGGTCGCTTTGCAGTCCGCATTCAGGTTCGACCCAAACCTGTTAGAGTTAATAAGCCCTTCCTTGGGCGATGCCCCAGGCCTTTCCTCGTACAACTTCAACCTTGCACAAGCGAACGAAGGAATCATTCGAATCTCCTGGTTCGCCCAGCCAGACGCATTGGAAGAGGAGACTTTGAGGCCCGGACAGTCGCTGTTCAACCTGACTTTTCGGGTAAAACAGGACTTGCCTGAAAACACACAGATATTGGGCATAGACGAAAACCTGATGCCCTGCCTGGGCTGGGCCGAAGATGGAACCGCGTATGCCCTCCAGATGGCGGCCAGCAACCAGCGAGACGAAACTGGGCAGCCAGATATGCCCGTATGGCTGCGCTGCCGCCCCAACCCAAGTCCCGGGGAAGTGGTGTTTGATATCGTGGCCCTGCCACAGCCACGCCGGGCGCAGTTGACGGTCTTCGACGCCTTTGGCCAACGGGTATGGTGGCGCGACCTTGGGAAAGAAACCGGCCCGCTGCAGGTCAATGTTCCGGAAGCGGCATCCTGGCCCAAAGGGGTGTACCACTGGGAACTGCGCTTTGACAAGCAGAAATCTTCGGGCACGTTTATCCGACAGTAAAGTATCTGGCCCGTTCCTTGTCTGGGGTTGTGCCAGTAGATTTGTTGTCGGCAAGCATGCGAGTTTCTGTTCGAGAGACCTTCCAAGTTTTAAAAACTTGGAAGGTCTGGTTTGGCACAACCCCTGTTCCCTTAATCTTTTCACTTCTTTCCAATGAAAAAAACATCCTTCCTTGCCATAGCCATTTGGGGCGTTTCCATCGCCGCTTCCGCACAAAACCGCTTGTACGTCCATGCCACCGCTTTAGGGGCAAACAATGGCGCCTCCTGGGCCGATGCCTATACAAACCTCCAGGCAGCCCTTTTGTCTGCCCAGACAGGCGACGAAATCTGGGTGGCAGTGGGCAACTACCTGCCCACGGCCGATACCAACCGCGACAGTTCCTTCAGCCTGCCCAGCGGCGCGAAACTCTATGGCGGCTTTGCCGGAACGGAATCAAGCCTTGGCCAGCGCGATTGGCTGGCAAACCCAACGGTGTTGAGCGGCGACATCGGTTTGCCCGGCGACAGTACCGACAACTCCTACACGATCCTTTACATGGACAACCCTGACAGCCTGACCCTGGTGGACGGTTTGGTTTTTCGTTTTGGGAACGCAGGGTATCTTTTAAACGACCGGCTGGCTACCTCGCCTTTTCGCAGCGGTGGCGCGATCTATATCATGGCCGACTGGGAGGCATACGCCACCGTCAGCAACTGCCGCTTTGAGCGCAACAGCGCGCGCAACCACGGGGGCGCGGTGTATGTAAATGGGGCAGGAAGTTTTGCTGCTGCGCCGACCATCATGGATTGTGTTTTTGAGCACAACAGCGCGGGACAGGACGGTGGCGGCGTTGCCCGCGTGGGGAACAGCGACCTGGAGCGGCCCGATTTCATAGACTGCATGTTCCGCGAGAACAGGGCGGGCCGCCATGGTGGCGGACTGTATTTTCAGGAAACCAACGCGGACAGTTGGCTGGACGTTCAGGGCTGCACCATTGTCAAAAATCAGGGCCTGAGCGGCGGGGTAGCGCTGCGCATTGGCCGACCCGGAGGGGGAACGGTCCTTGTAAGGGATTGCCGGTTTGAAGAAAACGATACCCATCTTATGTCTGGGGCTTTGTCGCTCCTGAACCTGGGTTTTCAACCATGCAAGGAAGTGTTAATACAGGGTTGCGTGTTTTTAAACGGCTCAAGTTTTGAAATTCAATACGGCCTATTGGGCGACCCTACCAGCGTCCTGCGAATTATGGAGAGCAGGTTTGAGGACCATTTTTCTTATAGCCCAATTATTTCTGGCGAAAGCGTTTCTGACCAGATATTTGAAAAGGATACCTTTGTCAATGTGCCAAATGCAGTATTGTTTGTTGCAAATGGGGTAAAAAAAGACCTTTATAACAAGACAATTTTTAGGAATATCAGAGATGTTAGCACTTTTAATGCAATCAATAGTGAGGTAGCTCTTTTTACAGATGCAATTTTTGAAAAATCAACTTTCCCGAATGGGATTATAAATGTTAAAAGGAACAACAATCCTCCAGTTTTTTCCTCTTGCAATTTTGTTGATTGTGTTATCGATTACTTTCTGATTGGTGTGAATGGAGCGAGTGCGAACTTTGCCAACTGCTTGTTCAATGGGAACAACATAACGGGGTCTAATGCTGAAGACGTTGTCGCTTATATGAACAACTGTTCCTATGATGATAGTTTGTTTTGTGAAAAGGCAATCTGCGGCCCCAACAACCTCTTCAACCTCAACCCCCTCTTCCGAGACACCGCTAACCACGACTACTCCCTGCTCCCCTGCTCCCCCCTCATCAACGCAGGCTCCAACCTCGCCGCTGCGGGCATCCTAACCGACCTCGCGGGCAACCCCCGCATCCTCGAAGGCACGGTGGACATCGGCGCGTACGAGGCCCCGGCTTTCGCGCTGGCTGCCGCGCCGCAGGTGCAGCCCGCCTGTTTAGCAGCGTCCAATGGCAGCATCAACCTCTTGCCCGAGCACGGCTGCGAGCCGCTGGCGTATATCTGGTCGCCGAACGTGAGCGACAGCTCTCACGCCTCTCACCTTTCTCAC
>CAZPTQ010000259.1:0-5057 GCA_964589365.1 uncultured Saprospiraceae bacterium | reverse complement strand
AAAGTAGGCAATCTTAGATGTACGATTTACGATTTACGATTTACGATTTACGATTATTTCGATTCGAAAAAGGCATGATTCAACCCTTCTTCGAATCGAAATAATCGTAAATCGTAAATCGTAAATCGTAAATCGTAAATCGTAAATCTAAGATAGCCTACTACTTCCCCTCTTTATACTTTTCCCAGCTGGTTTTGCTGTAAATCTCTTCAGCAGCAAAACGCAGTTCTTTCATAAGGTCGTTGGATTCTTTGAACCCTGGGGAGATCATGATGCGCTCGTATTTTTCATTCAAATACACCAGCGTTGGGTAGCCCATTTTCCCATCTAAAAGCGCGTATGCAAGGCTGTGCACCCCGCCGCGTCCGTTATCATTGGCAACAAAGGCAAACGCCTCATTGTTGAAGTTGATTTCTTCGCGCTGCTCAGCGTTGAGTTTAACAGGGTAAAAATTGGCTGCAATGTATTGCGCCACGGCGGGGTCAGAAAATGCGCCTTTGTCCATTTTTTTGCACCAGCCGCACCAATTTGTGAACACATCCACCACGATTTTCTTGGGCTTGGTTTTGTTGAGTTCCACCGCTTCTTCCCAAGTGTACCATTTAAACGGATCGGGATTAGAAGCTCGAAAAGATTGTGTGGCAAAAGCGATGGCCGCGAGCACAAGCGCGGAGATGACAATTTTTCTCATGCTTAATTTTGTTTTTGAAAATGAGCGGGTCGCAGGGTTAAAAAAGCCCCCCGCAAATCGGCTGGCAAAAGTACGTTGTGCAGGTATTTGCTTTAGTTAAGAATAGGTGAATGATGTATGCGAGGCCAGAAGACGGACAGCCATAAATCCCACTAACGGATTATTTCAACAAAACGTAGTTTCGATACTCGCCAGGTCTCCAGCCGGTCCATTTTTCGATCCAGTTGGAAATTCGGTCTTTGAGTGGCCACTGAGCTTTGCTGGGGTCGCTTTGGAAGAGCCAGTTTTGCGCTTCTATGCGCGGCAACATGACTGCTGGGTGTGTCCCTTCAAAACGTTCCAGCGGCTCCAAACCATCGTATGGGAAAGTTTCATAGGTGCCCACGTGATTCAGCGCAGCTTCGTCCGTGAGGTATAATTTTTTGAAATGCAATTGCTTTTGCTGTTGAACTTCAGGATGCCGGACCCAGCCATAGTGATGGATGTATTCATGAACACGTCGAACTTGCAATTTAGCCCCGTCTCCCTTCCTAAAACCCTGTGCATCGCGGTAGGAAAAAATCTTTTTGTCATTTCGTACAATCCGAATCTCCCGGCGATACCATCGGCGGCTCATGCCTACAAAATCGTAGGAACCATAAAAGTGACGGTAATCAAACAGCAATCCCTCCGTTTGGGGGTCTTCCAACCAGTGTTCCATACTGGCACGTAGGCTGTAAAGGGCATTTTCGTGTACACATTCGTCGCCTTGGATGTAAAAACACCAGTCGTATTCCTGTGGGATGGCTTGAAAAGCCTTGTCGGTTTCCAAGGCCAACACTCGACCACCTTCGCGCATCGAGTCGTCCCACTCAGTCTCGATGATGTGAATTTTTGGGTCGCCAATGCTCCGTACCAGTTCAAGTGTGGCATCTTCTGATTTGCCCACAGCCACCACGAAATAATCGCAAATAGGGAGTATGGAACGGATGGCCTGCACTACAGGGTAGTCATATTTAAGGGCGTTTCTGACAAAGGTGAATCCGGCAACTTTCATAGGGTGCAAAACTACGATGATGTTTTCGGAAGGGTTCGGTAGCAGATTCCACAAATGCGGCTTATTTTTGAGGCGGATTTTTGAAAACGTTCAATCCTTTACCCCGCTGACAAGGTTATTAAATGTTGAATATCAACCTTTCACAACCTTTTTTTCAAAATGGAACACAGAAAAAGTCTACCGCAAATTGGCGATCATGCCCCAAGCTTTGAGGTGCAAACCGAAAAAGGCCTCCTTCGTTTTCCAGAATACAGCGAAGGCTGCTGGTGCATTTTTTTTGCGCACCCAGCCAATTTCACGGCTGCCTGGACCATGTTTTCGGCCTTTTTAGCCATGAAAGAGCGCTGGCTCAACGAACGCAACACCAAGGTGCTTGCCCTTTCAAACGAATCCCTGCGCCAAAACAATCAATGGGCGGACAAAGCTCGCCGATTCATCGGAATTTACCTAAAGGCCCCGGTAATCGAAGACCTCGATTTCCAAATCGCCAAACGGTTTGGCCTTGCTTCTGCACGTCGCCCTTTACCCGGTTGCGACCGCCTCGCACTCATCATTGACCCGGAAGGCATCGTGCGACTCATTATCCACAGACCCTTGCCCAATATCGAAAGCGCATTGCTCGACATTGAGCGCGAATTGGATCGTTTGCAAGGAAAGCTGGTTGAAACGGAAGCCGATCATTATAACCCATTGGGGGTAAACGAACAATCGGACGCAACCGGGAAATTATACCTGCCAGAACCTGCCTATTTTTCCAGAACAAGCATCAACCCGAATTGAGGTGGGATATTGGGATATTTTGACAAAATCGTGTTTCAAACGTTACCCTTCTTAGACTTTACTCCAGTACATTTGTGCGCTGATTTTGTCTAAATAAGAACTAGTCCGAAAATAGAATGCAACGTAGATATCGCACCATCCCCGATTTAAAGATCAACGAAAGTGCCCGCGCCATAGCGTTTGATGATTCAGAACTTGCCTGCAAGCTCACCTCCATGGGGCTTTTACCTGGCACACGCATCGAAATGATCCGAAAATCCCCTTTTGGAAGTGCTTATTATGTGAAAGCAGATGGTGTCAGGCTGGCCTTACGCGAAGAAGAAGCGGCAAGTATTCTTCTGGAAGTGTAACCCCTACTCATCGGATTCGCGCGAAGTGAATTTCGTGCCACCCAACTATGGCCGACGGCTCCCCATCTCTCAAAATTGCCCTTATTGGCAACCCAAACAGCGGCAAATCCACGGTTTTCAACCAGATGACCGGCTTACGGCAGCGCACGGGCAATTTCCCCGGCGTGACGGTGGAGGTGAAAGAAGGCACGCTCAGATTTCCCAACGGCAACGAGGCTACCCTATTCGATTTTCCTGGCACTTACAGCCTCTACCCCACTTCTACCGATGAGAAAGTAGTGGCTTCCGTGTTGGCCAACCCATCCGATCCGTACTTCCCCGATGCGATGGTTTATGTAGCCGATGTGACGAATTTGGAAAAGCATTTGCTGCTTTTTACCCAACTTCTTGACCTGAACATCCCACTTTTACTGGCGCTCAATATGTCGGACAGCGCGTCAGAACTGGGTATCAAAGTGAACGCTTCTAAACTTTCTGAATCCTTTGGCGTGCCCGTTATCCCCATAAGTGGCCGTACAGGACACAACACAATGCGGCTTATTTTGGAGCTTGAAAAAATGGTGAACCGTGTTCCATCCACGGTAGTTCGTGTACCGTTTTATCCGCTCACTGATTCAGAAAAACAAGTATCGGAAGCTATTCGACAAAATTTGGGCGTTGTAAACCCTTACCGAGCGCTGCTCCTGGCGCACCATGTTGCCTGGCTTCATTTTTTAACCCAGCCTGAAAAAGAAACGGCATCGGCGATCATCTCCACGAAAAAATTCCAGTCGCTTCGCGCACAGGTAGACGAAACGCTGGAGCGATACGACCGCTTTATCCCCATTTCGCAAGCAGCAGTTGTCAGTCCGCCTGCTTTTCCGAATACCCCTACCGACCGAATAGATGCAGTGCTGACCCACCGCTTGGGGGGGCCACTGATTTTTTTCGCAGTGATGATGCTGGTGTTTCAAGCCATCTTTGACTGGAGCGTGTACCCGATGGACTGGATCGAAAGCGGTTTTGGAGCACTATCGGTTTTCCTGACAGCCCAATTGCCTGCGGCCTGGTACACCGAATTGTTAACCGAAGGCATCTTGGCCGGCTTGGGGGGCATTCTGGTTTTTGTGCCCCAAATCGCCATTTTGTTCCTGCTTATCAGCATCCTGGAAGAGGTAGGTTATATGTCGCGGGTGGTGTTTATGTTTGACAAAACAATGCGGCGTTTTGGCATGAACGGGCGGAGCATGGTGTCGCTTATCAGCGGAAGCGCCTGTGCCGTGCCTGCCATCATGAGCAGCCGTACCATCGGAAACTGGCAAGAGCGGCTCATCACGGTAATGGTGACCCCGTTTATCAGTTGCAGTGCGCGAATCCCGGTTTATTTGGTGCTGATTGGGCTGGCCGTTCCGGCGGTGAAATTGGGCGGAGTGCTTAGTTTGCAGTCGTTGGTATTTGGTGCCATGTATGCGTTGGGTGTACTGGCGGCTTTTGCTTCTGGCTGGGCGATGAAGCGTTGGCTGCATCGGCGAGAACACTCATTCCTTGCAATCGAATTGCCCGTGTACCGGATTCCACACTGGAGAAATGTCATACTTAATGTATGGGAAAAAGTGCGGGCTTTCATTGTTGGAGCCGGCAAAATCATCCTTGTTGTATCCATTGCATTGTGGGGTTTGTCGCGCTTTGGCCCTGGCGATTCCATCGAACAGGCAGACCAGTTGGCACAAACGGAGGCTCAGCAATTGAACATGGATTCCATTGAAAGCGAAGGACTTGTGCAACAACGTCGCCTCGAAGCCTCCTGGGCTGGTCAGGCGGGGAAAGTGATAGAGCCTGTCATACGGCCCTTGGGCTATGACTGGAAAATCGGCATCGCGTTGCTGACTTCTTTTGCAGCCCGAGAAGTATTTACCGGAACTTTAGCAGTGCTCTACAATATGGGCGGCGCAGAAGCCGACATCAACGACCGTTCCGAAAACGCCGCCAAAGCCACGCTGCGTGAACGTATGAAAAACGAGAAATTCAGCGATACTGGGAAACCTGTTTATACGCTTGCCACGGCACTTTCCCTCTTGGTATTTTACGCCCTTGCAATGCAGTGCTTTAGCACTTTGGCCGTGGTTAGCCGCGAAACGGGGAGTTGGAAATGGGCGGCCTTGCAGTTTACATTTATGAGTCTTGCGGCGTATCTGGGCGCATGGGCGGTGTATGTGGTTTT
>CAZPTQ010000258.1:0-5099 GCA_964589365.1 uncultured Saprospiraceae bacterium | reverse complement strand
GACTAAACGCGGAGCCGAACAAATAACCAAATCCCCAAATAACCAAATCAACACCTTACCAAATCCACGTAAAAATGAAAATCGAACTTTGGGTCATCGGCAAGACCAACGAGAAATACCTGGAAGCGGGCATCGAAATCTTTGAAAAAAGGCTGAAAAACTACCTGCCGTTCAGCCTATTCGTTTTGCCCGACGTGAAAGTAAAAACCATTGACAGCCAATTGATTAAAAAAGAAGAAGGGAAGATGGTCCTTTCCAAACTCGCCACGGACGATTGGCTCGTGTTGCTCGACGAACAGGGTCAGGAGTTTAGTTCGATGGAACTCTCGCGCTGGCTTGAGCGGCGGCTTGGCGATTCGCGGAGAAAAATGGTGTTCCTCATTGGTGGAGCTTTCGGTTTTTCGCCCGATGTTTACGCCCGATCCAACGAATCGCTTGCACTTTCCAAACTCACTTTCAGCCACCAAATGGCGCGGCTTTTTTGCCTTGAACAACTCTACCGCGCGATGACCATACATCGCAACGAACCTTATCATAATGAGTAACATCATAGAAATCAACTACATCATTATCGGATTTACCTGCCTGATTTCGCTCATGGCCTTCAACAATCCCTATTGGACCTACAAATTGAAGCACTGGCCACATGAGGAAGTTAAAAACGGTGAATACTATCGGTGGCTCACCAGCGGATTCCTTCATGGCGATGTGATGCACCTTGCTTTCAACATGATTACCCTCTATTTCTTCGGCAGATATGTGGAGGAATGGTTTACAATTGTTTTTGAAGATTTCGGTCGCATCATCTATTTGTTGTTTTACCTGATTGCCATTGTGGCGGCATCTTCTGCTACTTTTTTCAAATACCGCGAGTCGCCAGGCTTTGCCAGTATTGGTGCTTCGGGCGCGGTGGCAGCAGTGTTGTTCGCCTCCATTTTGATTTATCCGACCAGCAAAATCTACCTCTTTTTTATTCCGATCGGTATCCCTGGCTTCCTATTTGGCATACTGTATCTTTGGTTTAGCGCCTACGAAGCTAAAAAAGGCCGTGACAATATTGACCACACGGCGCACTACTACGGGGCAATTTTTGGTTTTTTCTTCCCCATTCTTTTTGAACCGGCACTGGTGCCAATGTTCATTGGGCAACTGCAGGAATGGTTTGCTGGTTTAGGGATGTGAGTATTGGTTTTGTATTTTCCAGTTCTCCTGTTTATCTGCCAACAGGCATGGTTTTGCGGGTTATTTTCTCTTTTTATTAAATCTTGGATTGTTCTCCCCCGGACATTTTCAAAACAAAACCTGATCTGGCCTCCCTTCTGCGTCTTACCTTTGCAACCAATTTTACAAATCGGCGTTTCTACACCGAATTTCAAATTTGCACAACAAAATAGTTTTTTAAAAATGGCACAAGAATTCACAGACGCGAGCTTCAAAACTGACGTGCTCGAAAGCGATAAACTCACCGTGATTGACCTCTGGGCAGAATGGTGCGGCCCTTGCCGCATGATGACCCCGGTGATAGAAGAACTTTCTAAAGAATACGCCGGCAAAGCAGTGGTCGGAAAACTCAACGTTGACGACAACCCAGAGGTACCTTCCAACCACAACGTGCGCGGCATCCCCACCTTTCTGTTTTTCAAAAATGGCGAACTGGTGGACAAAGTAGTGGGCGCACAGACCAAAAAATTCTTGCAAGACAAGATTGAGGCGCATATTTAAGACAGACATTCCCCTGTCTTTCCCGAGCGGTCGGGCGGCTTTTTGTCGCCCGACCGCTTTTTGTTTTTCAAAAGCAAACCCCACTTGAGCGGACTTTTATAGTTTTGCGCGGTCTTTGCAAACCCACCAGTCGGTTCTCATCCGTCCAACGGCTCGAAGCCGAAGGGCGGATTTGCTCAACCGCTTTGCTTTCACACACAACGAAAACATGAATTTTTCCTTCAAAACGCTCAACAACCTTGCAGGCTGGATCACTTTTGGCATTGCAGCAGTCGTACTTGGCCTCGCGGCGGAACCAACCGGCAGCCTTTGGGACTGCGGCGAATTCATCGCTGGCGCTTACAAACTTCAAGTAGTTCACCCGCCAGGCGCGCCGATATTCCTGTTGGTAGGCCGTTTGTTTGCCTGGATAGGTAGCCTGCTTTCAAGCGACCCCGCGAACATCGCATATTCCGTTAACCTGCTTTCCGCCGTTTGTACAGCCTTTACGGGGTTGTTTGTTTGCTGGAGCACGAGCATACTCGCCCGCTTGATTCTGGTGGGGCGCGATACCGATCCTGTTGGCGGTCAGGCTATTGCCGCAGTAGGTGCCGGTGTGGTTGCCGGGCTTTGCACCGCATTCACTTCCTCCATCTGGTTTTCGGCAGTGGAAGGCGAAGTATATGCCATGTCTACCTTCTTCACAGCCATGACGCTGTGGGCCACATTGAAATGGTACAATTTGCCCGACAAAGCGGAAGCAGACCGTTGGCTTGTCTTCGCATTTTACTCCGTAGCGCTTTCCATGGGTGTTCACTTGTTGAGCCTTCTGACCTTCCCGGCGCTGGCAATGTTCTATTATTTCAAAAAATCAAAAAATCCGACAGTATTTGGCACTTTAATAGCCGCCTCGGTAGGCGGTGTGTTCATCATAGCCATTCAAAAGATCATCATTGCAGGCATCCCGACGTTGTGGGCGTTTTTTGACAAAAAAATGGTGAACAACTTTAGTGCGCCCTTTTATTCAGGCATCATTCCGGTGCTATTGATTTTTGGTGGCGCTATCTGGTTAGGCCTTCGTCATGCACAACGCACGAAAAATGGGCTTTTGCAGCGCATTGTAGTGGCCATGGGCGTAGTGGTGGTTGCCTATTTTGCTTACGGAACAGTCATAGTACGTGCCAACGCAAACACGCCCATCAATATGAACAACCCTTCGGACCCGATGCGATTGCTCCCATACCTCAACCGTGAGCAGTATGGTGAGCGCCCGCTCGTCCGCGGCCCACACTTTGATGCTCAACCTACTGGCATTGATTCCGAAGAACGCTATGGGCGTGTGGGCGACCGCTATGCAATCGTGGACGAAAAAGTGGACTACGAATATTCTAACAAGGACAAGACCTTGTTCCCTCGCATGGGCGATTACTCGCAAGGCCGCCCGGCGCTTTACCGGCGCTGGATTGACAAGCCTACCGGAACCCCAACTTTTGGCGATAACCTCGAGTTTTTCTACAAATACCAATTTGGTTGGATGTATTGGCGCTATTTCATGTGGAACTTCTCCGGTCGCCAAAATGGAGAGCAGGGATATTATGCCTGGGACCCAACATCTGGAAACTGGATCACCGGCATTGACGCGATTGACGCTGGGCGCATCGGGAATCAAGAGGCTTTGCCAGAGTTCCAAAAAAACAACCAAGGACGGAACACCTATTACATGATACCATTCTTGCTCGGGCTTTTTGGGATGTTCTTCCATTACCGCAAGCGTCCGCGCGATTTTGCAGCCATTATGGCCTTATTTATCATCACGGGCATCGGCATTATAGTGTATTCCAATCAGCCGCCCAATGAACCGCGTGAGCGCGACTATGTATTGGCAGGTTCGTTTTTCACCTTTTGTATTTGGATCGGCCTGAGCGTTGTAGCGATCTGGGACATGCTGAACAACAGCCTCAAAGGTGCAGCAGCTCCCCTGGCAATTGTGCTTTCACTAACTGCTCCGCTGCTAATGGTAACCCAAAACTGGGACGACCACAGCCGTTCTCACCACTTTGCCAGCCGCGACTACGCCAGCAATTTCCTTAATTCCTGTGCACCAAATGCAATCATTTTCTCATACGGCGACAACGATACCTATCCGCTCTGGTATTGCCAAGAAGTAGAGGGCATCCGCACCGACGTGCGGGTGGTCAACCTCTCGCTTATTGCAGTGGACTGGTATATTGATCAACTCCGCAGAGCAATAAATGATTCTCCCGCTATTGAAATGAGCATTCCGCGCGAACAACTGCGCGGTTTCAAGCGGGTTCAGACCCCTTTCTACGCCCCTCGTGGAGAACAGGAGCAAGACATCCGACAAGTTCTGAAATTCATCTCGGAGGAACACAAGCAGGAATCTGGGGGAGGTCGTGCATTTGACTCCTATTTGCCTACGCGCAAGATGTATATCCCTGTCAACAAGCAATGGTTTGTTGACAACAAACTGGTGCCCGCACCTGACTCTACGCTAGTGGACACCTTGCATATTGACCTTGGCAAAGACAAAAAGTACATTATCAAAGATGAGTTGGCAATGCTCGATATTATTGCATCCAACATCGGCAAGCGCCCCATCTATTGGGCTGTGACTTGTCGCGAAGATAAATTGCTCGGCTTTGAGGATTACCTTCAACTGGAGGGCTTGGGTCTGCAAATCGTACCGAAAAAGGTCAAAAGTTCGATGGACGCATACGGCATTATTGGCTCAGGCGGAGTAAGCAGCGACGTGATGTTCCAGAACATTATGGAAAAATGGAAATGGGGCAACTTTGACAAGCAGCGTTCTTTTGTAGACCGTTCTTATATGCCAAGTCTCCAGACCATGCGTGTCAGTATTATCCGCCTTGCCCGCCAGTTGGTGGTAGAAGGCAAAAAAGATAAAGCAACTGCCCTCGTGGACAAGTATTTTGAGGTGTTCCCACAGATGAACTTCCCTTACGACCAGTTCACAGCCTTTATGACTGACATCTATGCGCTCTCAGGTGAAAAAGCGAAAGCAGCGGCAAAAATCCGTGAAATAGCGGATCAAATGGAGCAGCAGTTCCGCTTCTACGACACGCTCGATCCTGAATTCAAAAAAGGGTACAAACAGGACAGCGATTACACCAGTTCAACGGTTCAAAACCTGTTGAAAATGGCCGCCAATATGGATGACAACGCCCTTTTTCAAGAACTCGAAACTAAGTTTAAGCCTTATATGCCCGGTATTCCAGCTAAGGGGGCGCCACAGGGTCTGCCAAACTAATTGGTGATTGGTGATTGGTTTATTGGTGATTGGTGACTAGGCCCACCAGTCACCGGGAGTGTTCAAAAATCTGTGTCAACTGGCTGGTTACACCCCCTACCCCTAAAGG
>CAZPTQ010000257.1:0-5181 GCA_964589365.1 uncultured Saprospiraceae bacterium | reverse complement strand
CTGAAAAGCGTTTATTTAAAATTCCAATTTATGACAAAGCCCTACACCTTTTTTCGATTGGCCCTACCGCTCCTCGCACTTGTTGTCATTCCGTCCCTGTTGCACGCCAATAGTGAACCGAACGGAAATCCGCCCAATGGTGGCCCTGCAAGCCCTGATTCAATCGCAACTGCATTGAAACTGGGGCACTGCGGGCCGATTATCCAGTCGGTGGTCAATTGCCAGAACCATACAATAGAGTTGTCAGCTTGGGTTGAATATCTGTTTTCGGGGCAAGTTATCCCATACGTCGCTACTTGGAACACCGGCGAAACTGCGCACAAGATTATCGTTACTCCTCCTGGAGCATGGAGTTGGGATTATTCGACGGTTGGATGCGACCATTTTCTCGAGGAATATGTAGCGACCGGCCCTTTTTTTAATGGACCGCTTGTAATTACGGGGCCGATCTATATATGTCCAAACAGCGGCAATAACGCACTTAACATTATCAACCCTAACGCACTGGTTTTTAATGACATACAATGGGTATTTGAGCATACCAATGGGCAGAATTTTAATATCCCGACTTCGACTCCTACGCTTCCAATTGATGAACCAGGCGTCTATACCCTTAGCCTGAAGGATGAATACAGCTGCCCGTTTACGAGCAGCCCCTTTGAAGTTCAAGATGCAGCAACTTCGGCTGGATTTACCTATTCAATTAGCAACCATACGGTCACTTTTACCAACCAATCCACTACTGCAAGCCTTGGTTTCAGCGGGTGGGAATGGACTTTTGGCGATGGACAGACAAGCCAATCGGCGAACCCTACGATTACATTTGCCAATGCTGGTGTTTACAATGTATGCCTAACCGCATTTAACCCCGTCTGTAGTTCTTCTATCTGTCAGGATATCAACATACCAAATACATCCCCTTGGACCGTTACTCCGACCAGTAGAAACCATACGATTATTATTCCTGATACCCTGAAAACTGACCTCTTGGGGGGCAATTTGCAAATAGGAGACCAAATCGGCGTATTTTATGATTCATCTGGCACCCTTAAATGTGGCGGATATGGTGTGTGGTCAGGTTTGACGCTTGTATTTGCCGCTTACGGCAACGATGCCGCACCGCTGCCCCCAAATGGATTTAATACTGGTGAAGTATTTAAAATAAAATATTGGCGCGCCAGCACAGGCGAGATATTTGATGCATCGGTGCAGTACGCGCCCGTTGGATGGCTCGCAGGATTAATAACCCATACAAATGCCTTTGCGGATGATGGCATTAGCATGATGAACGCACTTACTACCAAGGCAAGCCATGCCATTGCGTTGAACAATGGATGGAATATGATTTCCAGTTATGTGGTGCCTACCAACCCAAACATGAAAGACGTGTTTGATCCCATTGCTTCAAGTGTAGACCTTGTAAAAGATGGTGCAGGGGATAGTTACATTCCTTTGTTGATGATTAATGGCATTGGCGATTGGAATTTGCAGGAAGGCTATCAGGTTAAGGCCAATCAAAAGGACACCTTAGTGGTAACAGGTCAGAAGGCCATCCCGGAGGCTAACCCAATGCTCCTAAAGACAGGATGGCAAATTATCGGCTATTTGCGCGATAGCCCAATGAATATAGATACGGTATTTAAATCTATTAAGACACAGATTAATCTGGTAAAAAACAATGATGGCAAGATATATTCACCACAGTTTGGCATCAATACGATTGGGAATATGATTCCTGGTCAGGGATATAAGGTGAAGGCATTATCGAACGTCACGCTGTCGTATCGTCCTAATTTTACAGGAAACCCAGTGGCCGAGCGGGCTGAAAACGCGGGAGAGACCGAAACACTTCATTTTATATTAGACAGTAACTTAAACACGGGCAATAATGCTGTCATAATATTGATGGATTCGATAGCGGATAATGTTATTGACTCGGGAGATGAAATCGGGGTTTTTACGTCAACCGGAGTACTCTGTGGAATGGCCAAATACCATCAAGGAGAAAATTTGGCGATTACGGTATGGGGTGATGATCCGAGTACTCCTGCTATTTTTGAGGGCCTGAAAGTAGATTCAGCCTATAATTTCATGGTATGGGACAGCTCTGACCAGAAGGAGTGCATAGCCATAACATCGTTCCAGAGTGGAATAAATGCCTATGCACCCGATGCAATTGAAGTAATCCAAGATATAATGCTTGGCGTACCCACGGATACTATTTTTACTGCCGTGGCCTGTAATAGTTATATTTTGAACAATCAAACGTTTACCTCCAGTGGCGTTTACACCCAAACCTTAACCAATGTTGCCGGCTGTGACAGTACCATTACGCTCCATCTAACGATTTACCCTGCCCCGACGGTGACATCGGACAGTCAAACCATTTGCTTCGGACAAACGGCAACTTTGACGGCAAACGGGGCAGAAAACTATCTTTGGAGCACTGGGGCGACGACAGATGCCATCACGGTCATCCCCTACACAACGACTACCTACACCGTGACAGGAACAACGGCGAATTGCAGTGCTTCGGTTGCCGGCACCGTTACCGTTAATCCCTTGCCAACGGTAGACTTGGGCGTTAATATCAGTTTGCCAGCAGGAGATACGGCAGTTCTTGACGCAACATGTGCGTGCCAGAGCTACCTATGGTCAACCGGAGAAACAACAGCAACCATTGGTGTCCATTCACTAGGGACATACGCTGTAACGGTGTCCACTAACGCTGGTTGCACGGCTACTGACAATATTGTTATTATGACCACTTCCACGAACGAGGCAAGTAAGCGATATACAATATCCGTTTCTCCTAATCCCACGGATGATTTATTATTCATCATTTGTCACGGAAGTTCAAGCTCCAGGGTACAGGTAATAGACCATCTGGGCAAGGTAATATTGGAAGATAAAGATTCGGTGCCTGACGGAATTTCACGAACCATAAGCCTTAAAAAAATGCCATCCGGTTCATATTATGTGCAGATTGTCGGCGAAGGTTTTACAAAGACAGTCTCTGTAATAAAGCATTAATACACTCAATCCACCAACTCCATCTCCACTCATCTGGGCACTTCTCCAAAAACACTGCCGCCCCAGACGAAATCTGCAAAATCGCCCAAAGCCGGGTATCGGCCCACGAGCATTGTATCTTCCATGCCAATGCCAGATGCACGTTCCCGAAGCAGCTTTAAATCGGAGGGCACGGGCGTTTCCTTGACCTCTATGGCCAGGGTTTCGTTTAGAATGAAGTCAATTTCTTGCCCGGTTTTCTTTTGGCAATAATTGACCTTCCCGATTCCCATCAGTTGTACCGCGATAGCGTTTTCAAACAAAGTCCCGGAATCAACACGGGCAAATTGGTTGACAAGTCCGGTGTCTGCTAGAAAAATCTTGGGTTGCAGGGCAATCTCCCGATCAATGCTTCGTGAAAAAGGCCTGACGAGGTGCAGAAAATAAGTCGCTTCGAACAGCTTGATATAATCCTTGACTTTGTGACGGCTGAGACCTAGCGTGATCCCGATTTTTTGGTAATCCAATTTGCTTCCAATTCGTGCGCTGAGCAGGGAAACCAATTTGAAAAGATAGCGTGCGGCGTTTTTTCGAGCAAAAATCGCAGCGCGGTCGTTTTCCCCGTGCAGCGCATACCTGTTATGACAGTGAATTCCTTTTCAGTAAAATGCGCCTCTAAACTCGAAAAAATTTGGCGTTCAAACATAAAGTATTGTTTTGTGTCAAAAATTATTACACAAAGTAAAGCCTTAAATTGGGAATGCCTAAAAACTTCTGAATCTGGAAAAGTTATGGGTATCCTTCCTACCCGCGCCATAGACTTGCCGAAGGAGGCTTTTTGTTGTGGACATTTTTTGAGGCCGCCTTGGGGTGGCCTTTTTTATTTTCTGGAAAAAATGAGGAGCCTTGTAGCGTTTTGGCTGCCATTCCCATCTTATGGGGGAACGGCGCGCCAAACAATCATTTTCATCAAAAACAAGGATCATGCAAAAGATACATCTTCTGTTTCTCATAGCCCTCCTGCTCTTTGGCTGCAGGAAAGGCGAACTTATCAACAAAGTCATCGTGGAAGAAGATGACCCCACTATTTTGGTGGTCAGCTCATTCAAAGGAAAGGTGGTGGACGAAGCGGGGGAGCCAGTGGTCGGTGCAATGGTGCGGGTGTATCACGAAACCACTACGACCAATGGCAAAGGCCTTTCCACCAAGCGGTGGCGAGCGTCATTTGGGCTTCGGTGCGGAGGGGAGAAGTTCGCAATTCGAGACCTATAAGGTTTTCAAAACCTTATAGGTCTGGTGACACGGCAGTAGAATTCCGCGCGCCGGAATATCATTCCGGGTTACAACACTTGGGTAGGGTCAGCAGGTTTCCCAAAAAACCGAAAACCCGCTGACCCTTGTCCGCTCATTAAATCAATTGCGCGAAGGGAATATCCCGTACACGCAAATCACATAGTTAATGTCCAAGTATGGCTGCTGGATGTTCGCGGGCTGGCTTTGGCCTATGATACTGTTCGGAGTACTGGGCTTGTGCCGCTGTGGCAAGGCACAAAACTAGCAGGTAGGAATACCTTATTTGAAGGAGCGTTTGTAACGGCGGCCCGTGGCGCGGAGATTGCCCTTACTTTGTGTGGTTTTTTTGTAAAAACTGCCCTTACTTTGTGTAAAAAATAAATAACCTTGAATTTCAACAGAAACATCCTGACCGAACTACGAGCGTGGTCAGAACGCCCTGGCCGGAAACCGCTCGTTTTACGGGGTGCTCGTCAGGTGGGGAAAACGACTATGGTACAGGTGTTTGGAAATGAATTCGACCATTTCATTGCCCTAAACCTTGAAAAAAGCAACGACCGGGCATTTTTTACCGGTTATGAACGGATCGAAAATGCTGTAGCGGCAATATTATTTGCCAATAATGTAGTTGCTGGGGCCGGAAAGACGCTCCTTTTTATTGACGAAATCCAGACGGAGCCAAAGGCAGTCGCATGGTTGAGGTATTTCTACGAACAGTTCCCTGAGATTTTCGTCATAGCGGCAGGCTCTCTATTTGAAACGCTGCTGGAATCAAAGCAGCGCAGAAGTAGATTTTGTGCTGCCCTTTGAAAATCGGCTAATCCCAATGGAAGTAAAATCTGGAAAAGCAGGTAAGGAACGGTGTCAAAATAACTT
>CAZPTQ010000256.1:0-5239 GCA_964589365.1 uncultured Saprospiraceae bacterium | reverse complement strand
CTGAACCAATCCGGCAGGGGAAACACTTCCCGCAACTTTCATGGGCGGTAAACGCGAACAAATGCTCCAAATATTCCACCAGCGGAAACCGTGCCGGAATACTCATGATAGAAGCGTGTCCGAGCAGAAAACCGTTGGCTGCAAAGGTCTCAAAATCAATGGTAAGGTCGTCAATTTTGCTGTTCGGAACCAGTCCGCCGAGCGGGCCTCCGATATGATAGGCTTTGACAGGTTCTTTCATGCCACCACCCAATTCGTTTATAGCACGCGAAAGCGGAGTGCCCATATCCACTTCATACAAACCGGGGCGATTGAAATGGCTGTCAAGCGACAACAGTTTAGTGCCCGAAGACTTGGCGGTTCCGATGGCTTTGAAGGCCGCACCGCCCATGGTGAGGATGGCAAATAAATTGGCGAGGGTTTCCACGTTGTTGACTGCGGTAGGTTTGCCAAAAAGTCCGTATTGCACCGGGAAAGGTGGCCGCGTGCGCACTTCCGGTCGCAAACCTTCGAGGGAGGACAACAAAGCGGTTTCCTCCCCACAGATATAGGCGCCCTGCGCTTTTACGACGTACAATTTGAACTCCACCGTTTCGCCGTTGGCTTTTTTGTAAGGGAAAATCCGGTTAAACGGCTCGATGGCTTTTTCACAAATCTCAATGGCCTCGGGATATTCGGCACGGATGTAGATCACACCTTCCTGCGCTCCACTGATATAGCCACTGATGGCCATGCCGAAGTTTACGAGATGCGCCCGTTGCTCCAATAGGTAACGGTCTGAAAAAGCCCCGGGATCGCCTTCATCTGCATTGCAGACGATGTATTTATGGTCGGAAACTTCCTTTTTGACGCCCGCCAGTTTGATGGCGAGGGGGAACCCTGCCCCACCCCGTCCGCGGAGGCCAGCATTGGAAACTTCTTCCAGCAAGGCATCGGGGTTGCTTTCCAGCAATTTTACCAGCAATTGCAAACAGGTTTCAGCACTTGGGCTATTCGTGGTGAGCAATCCTGCACCGAGTGAACCTACGCGATAATGATCCTCAATGGATTTAATGGCGCCCGACTTTAATTGACCGAGTTGAGCGGCTGCTAAACCAGAGTAATTCAGTCCGTTGTAGTGGAACGCACTGTTTTCATAACAACGCCCCAGACAATATACCTCCCCGATTTCCGAAGGCTCAAAATGCTGTTCCAGGGTATGGTGCAGTGCGTGTTGCGTACCTGCAAGCATACAAGCACTGCCCGCGCAAGAGAACACCTTTTTGTTGCTTTTTTCCGGGTTCAGGAAATCGTAAAAAGTGGCTGCGCCATAGACATTGGCATTGCCGATCAGGTATTTGTCAGCAACCGTGCGCAGGGCGTCCCGATCCAGGCCCTTGTCTTCCGATTGAGCTTCAGCCAGATTTTCGAACAGGTTGTCATCCAAGCCTTTGCGAAACGACAGATTTCTGACGTTTTTCGACATATAATTTGTTGGTTAAGGCAGATTTTGAGAGAATCTGTGATTATTTGAAATGGAATTTCAAAAGTACAGTGTGTTTTGGAAGTGGGGGGAAGTTTTATGTGTTTTGGTGGATTGGAAGGTTTGGGCAAATCTTTGCCAGTAACTTTGACCTGCTTTGTCACATTGTTCAACATCCAGATTGCCTGTACACATGCACTACCTGCCTTTCAAACAAATCGCTGCGCTTTTTGTAGCGATTCTTTTTTCCCAAATGCTTGTCGCACAGCACTCAGTCGCGCGCGAATGGAACGAGGCGTTGTTGAAAACCATACAAGAAGACCTTGCCCGCCCCCATGTTCAGGCCCGCAATATTTTTCATTTTTCTGTGGCCATGTATGATGCCTGGGCTGCTTACGACGATGAAGCCGGCACTTATTTGCTTGGTAAAAACGTAAACGGTTTTTCTTGTCCCTGCAAAGGCGTGCCAAAGCCTGCAGATGTGGAAGCAGCGCGCAAAGAAGCCATGAGTTTTGCTGCCTACCGCTTTTTGTTGGCCCGGTTTGCGAATTCCCCACAAGCCACCCTTGCTGTAACCCGATTCCGGGATGTTATGAAGAATCTCGGGTATGATCCCCGCAATTATTCCTCCGATTATACTTCTGGCTCACCTGCAGCCCTTGGGAGTTATATCGCACAATGCGTCCTGCAAATGGGGGGACAGGATGGCGCCAACGAAAGAAACAATTACCTGGACACTAATTACCATACCCTGAACCCACTCTTGGAAGTAGTTGCTCCCGGCCCGGGAAAGGGAATTGACCCCAACCACTGGCAACCCCTTAAATTGAAAAGTGCCATTGACCTTGACGGATATCCTGAATTGGAATGCAATTGCCTTGGGCGCTCCTACGCCACGCTGATAGACTCTGTGGACGAGAAAGGCCGCAAAAGGTTCACGGGCACCCAAACTTTTCAGGGGGCCGATTGGGGACGGCTAAAGCCCTTCGCTTTGAAAAGGCAAAACCGGAAAACTTATCGCCGTGACGGGCACGAATATTACCTCTACCATGACCCTGGCAACGATTTTTTTCCGCGTCTGGACACGCTCAACGGAAGCGGAACGTCGAAGGACTATATGTGGAATTATAGCCTGGTAGCCGCCTGGTCCGCGATGTTGAACCCCGACGACACCACCCGCTGGGAGCTTTCCCCAGGGAGCATGGGCAATGTGCAGCGCTACCCCCAAAACCTGTCGGAATTGCCCGCCTTTTACGGGCTTCAAACTGGTCGCGACCCTGGCACAGGGCATGCGGCCAATCCGCATACCGGAAAGCCGTATACCACCAATCTGGCACTGCGTGGCGATTATATCCGTGCTGCGGTGCAATATTGGGCGGAAGGCCCGAACGAAGAAACCCCGCCGGGACATTGGTTGGCGCTGTTGAACTACGTCAGCGACCAGCCGGATTTGATTAAAAAATTCAACGGCAAAGGAAGCCTGATGAGCGATCTGGAGTGGGATGTCAAGACCTGCTTTACGCTCGGCGCCGCCATGCACGATGCGGCCATAGTATCGTGGGGGATCAAAGGGTGGTATGACGGTGCGCGACCCATCACAGCCCTGCGCTATGTGGCAACCCGCGGTCAAAGCTCGAACCCGGAGCTGCCTTCTTATCATCCGGCAGGTATTCCACTCATGCCTGGACGAATCGAGCTGGTGAAAAAGGGCGACCCCTTGGCCGGCCCCAAAAATGTCAATTTGGGTAAAATTAAGTTTTATGCTTGGAAAGGCCCGTTCGCGGTGACTGACGCGAAAACCCAGACAGCGGGCGTTGGCTGGATGTTGGCCGAAAACTGGTATCCTTACCAACCCAAAACTTTCGTTTCCCCACCTTCTGCCGGATTTGTTTCAGGGCACGCCACCTTTTCCCATTCGGCAGCAGAGGTACTCAGCTTGCTCACGGGCGATGCCTATTTCCCAGGCGGCTTGGGCGAGTTTAGCGTAAAAGCCGATAGCCAATTTCTGCGCCTCGAGAAAGGCCCCACCGCTGACGTTTCCTTGCAATGGGCCACTTATCGAGATGCCGCCGATCAAGCAAGCCTATCACGCATCTGGAGTGGCACCAACGCACCCTTCGATGATATACCCGGACGGCTTATCGGCGACGAAGTCGGGATGGGGGCGTTTCAGTTGGCCAAAACCTATTTTTACAAAGACCGCGACCGCGATGGGTTCCTGAGCTTTGAGGACTGTGACGATAACAACCCTGCCGTACACCCTGGCGCGGTAGAAAAGTGTGATGGGAAAGACAACGACTGTAACGGAACCACAGACGACGCAACGCCGCCCTGCGGCAGCGGCGGGCAATGATGGCGCTATTCTGGTGACGGATATTGCCGGCAAAGTGGTGATGCTATTAGGTTGTATCAGTTTTGCTTCAAGGCAAATTTTCAATCTTAACCAAAATATTGAACAACAATGGAAAATCACAAAATTCTTGACCACTTGGGAGAACTACCCTTAAGAACTGAAGAACAAGAAAAAGAAGTTTACAGGCTCCGATTCGATGCCAGCGTGTCACTAAGCAGCATTCGGAATGCGCAATACGCGCTTTTTGCCCTTGGGATTATTACCATCGGTTCCGGGTTGATAAATTCAAACGATAGTGTCCTCAATTTTTCCATCATCATGTGCCTCTATTACTGGGCCTGTGGGCTTATTGTTATTAAATTTCCAGTCGTGGGTATTGGGATGGCTCTTGCCCTGTTTACAATCCTTATCGGATTGAGCGTGGTAGAAAATATCTTAAATATATTTAGTGGTATTTTTGTGAAATTGGGAGCCTATTATTTTATGATCCATGGTTTTTTAGGGGGGCAAGCATTGAGGAGGACTACGAAAAATGCCTTTGATCTTGGAATTTCCGAGGAAGAATTGCGGGAACCAATATGAACAGTAGGTGCTCGGAAGATTCACCACCTATAAAATCAGGCTTGCAAGAAGTGGAAAGGCTCATAGCCACAGCCTAGGGCGACCTTAAAACTCCCACACCACCACCCGCCAATCCTCCCCAGCTACCTCGTCCGAAAAAGTGTGCAGCGTCTCAAACCCCACCCGCTCGTGCGCCCGGATGGAGCGTCCGTTCCGCTCGGCAATTTCAGTGATGACAAAATCATAGCCATCCCGGCACGCCTCCTTCATTTTCAGGTACATCCCATCAAAAACGCCCATGCCCCGATACCCCTCGGCCACGCAGATTTGCCCCATTGCAAACCAGCGTGAGCTGTTCTGCAGATTTGTGCCGCGCCAGGAAAGCGTGTCCAGCAAATCAAACATCGGTTGCAGGATCGGGATGTCTACAGCAAAGCTGCGCGGCATGACCAGTGCGTAACCCACCACCTGCTCGCCATCTTTGGCGATAATGCTCGGTGCGACCTCGTTCATGCGCTGCAACACCTGGGGATTGTGCTTCACGGTGACAAAACCTTGTTCTTGTGCTACTGCGGGCGAGACCTTAGAAACATGGTTTCTCGCCTGTAAATCAAGTATTTGGGTCACTTCTTCAGAAGTGGAGACAGAAGAAAAAACGATTTTCATGACGCAAATTTTGGAAACAATTTCTGACTTTTAGAAAACGCACTACTTTCGGCCTCCGAAAAAGTGATTAGTGATTGGTTTATTGGTGATTGGCTGACTGCTGCTTGATGAATTTCGTGAAGCAAGGGAGTGTTCAAAAATGTGTGTCAACTGCTGGTTACACCCCCTACCCCTAAAGGGCAATGTCGTTGACTTAA
>CAZPTQ010000255.1:0-5277 GCA_964589365.1 uncultured Saprospiraceae bacterium | reverse complement strand
AAGTGGCAGGTACAAGATGGGGTTGGTGGTAGGCTTACCCTCCGCCCGCGCTTATGTGGAGGGATAGTTGGCGTTTCAACGCTGCACCACCACTTTTCCTACGAATGTCTGCCCATTTTTTGCTCTAAGTTGAAAAAAATAGAGCCCAGCCGGCAAATCTGCAACTTTTATTCCCATCGAAGTGCCCTCCCAGATGCCTTTTCTGACATTTTTACTGGAAACGTTCGTGAGTATCCACTGCCCTTGTACAAAAACAGGGAGGCTAATGGTGGTTTCGAGGGAACTGGGGTTGGGGGAGATTTGAATGGTTAAAGATTCGCTCATAATTGTCTTCGTATAAAGGCTATCACAAGAACTATTTTCAAACCTTCCGAGACGGTAGCCGGGGAAATTTATCAGGTCATTGTTGTTCCAGGAATAAGGTAAAAAAAGTCCGTGCTGTTCGAATTGACAAGAATCCCCCTTTGCATTAGGATTGTGAATCACATGAAGATAAGGATTAGAGCCCGGCACCGCAGCATAAATTTTTCCGTTTGGGGCTAATGCAGCTTTACCAAATGTTGTTTTCCACACAAATACATAGGTACTGTCCCAATAGGCAACTTGAGTGACAGCATTTTGCAAATCCTGGGCTTGTAAATCTACTTGAAAAGAATAAAGGTAACCAAAAGTATAAGCGAAGCGGGAATTGGGAGAGATAGCCATACCGCCAAAAGAGTTTCCAGTGTCTTCATTGTGCTCTATATAGACTTGGTGGAAGTTAGAGAGATCCCCTGTACATCGGTCAAAATCAAATACAAACATATCCGCCACATTTTCATAATGGATAAATTTAGTACCGTCTGGCGAGAAAGCGCACTGCCCAGTCCCTGAACCATTCCATGTACTGGGCGCTCCGATGGATTGCAATTCCATTAAGTGAATGCCCATTGGATCAAGCAAGTATTTGTAGTATTGATTGGTTTGGATTTTATTCAGAACCAACCACCAATCTCGCCCGTTGGCGTGTCTGCAAGCACTGAGGTGGCCGCCAAAAATTGAATCAGCACATATAAGTGTGTTTTTTTCAAAGACCTCTTGCTCAGACAAACGGCTTGCATACAAACCCCATGCATGAATGCCAGCTCCTGTGCTTTGGCGATGACCAATGGCAAAAAGATAGAAAAGCGAATCTTTGCCAGGGTCGGGCAACAACATCCAAGAACCAGTAAAACGATAATAGTCAGGGCAGTAGGCATCATAAATCCAATTGTTTGGGGTAATATGCTCTCCGTTGATTATTGGCTGTGCGTTTTTATCCAAAACCTTGCAACCATTGGTATATAATAGCACCTGACCAGCGGTGTCCGATATTGCAGCTATACTTCGCGAGGGCAGTGAGCCATTCATAACCTGAAATGGAGTAATGGATAATGGTGCATTAGCGGCATTGAAATTTAGCAAATTAATAGTGGTCTTTTCGACAGAATCCTTATATCCTACGAGCCATTGAAAGTCTCTCTTCGCATCAGGCATCTGGGCTGATATAATTACAGGAGAGAGTAAGGTGAAAATAAGTAGCAGGTTGCGCATTATTACATCTCATTGAAAAATGAAAGCCCTCGTTGCGTAATTCAGCAACGAGGGCAAAATGAAATACAGGTTTTTATTTTTGTATGATGAGTCGTTTAGAAATCCTGACGCCAGTTTTATCATTGGTACATACAATGATATAGGCTCCTGCTAAAAGCCCTGTTATGTTGGTTCTGTTATCGGAAGACCCGCGCCAGCAGCTGCGGCCGCTTAAATCGCATATTTCCAACCCCCAATGGTTCACCTTCAGCCCATCAGGAAACAGGACTTCAAATGTGCCATTGTTAGGATTTGGCAGCACCTGAAATTCAAATTCTTTTACTGTCTTTTTATGCGCACGCTCCTGGACCAGACACCCGTCATAAACATGGTATGGCTCATTGACCATTAACTCCAGCAAACCTCTTGCTTGCAAAACCGCATCTCCCCCCTCGAACGCGCATTGGGCTGCAATAGAACGAAGGGCATTTAATTCGGTTACGGTGCATTCAAATGGTTCTCGTGCATATAGGTCGCATAAAAGCGAGCCGACTGTTTTTTTGTTTGCTTCAAAAACTTGCGTTGAAGGAAGATTCGAGAGTGTGTTGCGGTACTGAATAACCAGGTTCAGGCGTGCGGACGTTTGTGAACCCTTCAAATCCTTCAAGTCTTGATAATATTGCATCAGCAAATCCGATTGTGTCTGGGTAAGTGGGCCGCTTGCTAAAAGTTGTTGGATATTAGACCATTTCGTATTGATTTGGGACTCTAATGTTTCCTGACTTTGCTCCCAACCCGTCGAATTAAGCTCAAACTGAGCCAATATGCCAGCGCTGGTATTGGTTTTCTGCGCCCAATAATTTGCATAGGTGGCGCTGTTTTGAAGATTGCTTCGTACTATCCAGCCCAAGGATTGTCGTGTTGCCATCCAGCCTAAGCAATCAGCATAGTTGGGGAAAGTTAGCTGACCTGATACTACCTTCCTGATTATTTCATCATCGTCATTTTGGAGCATTGGCGGTGGCAATGTGCAGCTTATAGTATTATGGTCGCATATTTTGGTATTGCCGCCCATTTGCGCTTCAAACCATGTTTGAGGGTCAACATCAACAGGAGCAAGATCTGCCCCATCGCTTGGGTCAACAGTAAAAAGATTGCCCTGTTCATTTATCCCTATACCTAATGCTGCTTTTTGCCCTGGAGAGGGAGCATAGTCCCAAACATTGCCATTGTGCATTTGTTCCTTGGTATTGGCATTATCGTAGAACAAACCAGTTGTATGGGGCCCAAGGAAATGTTGGGTGGTAAGCTCCGTATTAAGGCAAGTGCCCAGTACATGCAAGCCTATGTTATTGGCCGTATAATAATTGCAATCAAGTTTTGATTCGCTTAAATAGAATCCCTGAACGCCAGTATTGGCTTCCAGAACGGAACTTGAATTCTGTACACAATCATTGTTTGTGATGATACAATTGGTACTTGCCCAAGCGGTAATTCCTTTGTTTTCCATGACCGGGGCGCCGTCATAGTCTACTGTATTGTCGCAGATTGAAGCTTTGGTAGTGCCAATAATTTGTATCCCTGAGTCAAAATCATCTAAAGATTTTAGATGAATGATATTATTTGAAATATTGCATCGGTTTGCCATCCCATCCACATCCCAGAGAAGTACAGCCTGCCCACCCTGATTGGTAAAAGTATTGTTTATTATCTGAGGATTCGAATTGTCATTGAAAAGAAGGGTAAAGCCACTTAGTGCATCAACAACGGTGTTGTCATCAATCGTAGGGAGTTTCCCAGTATATCCACGGCTATTTCTGGCAATCCCTGCGTAACCGACATGGTTGAAATCATTGCCCTTAATCAGGTAATAACTTGTTTGCGCGTAAATGCCTCCCCGGACATAGTCAAAAACACAACCCTGAATTGTGTGGTCAATACTGGACTCGATATGGATGGCACGACCAAAGCCGACTTCCATATCCAGAAAACGGTTGTTGGCGATGTCAAAATCAGAAGATTTTGCGTATAGACCTGTCGTGCAGTGTCTGATCAAATTCTGTGTTTCCGAAATGCTACCAACCTGAATCGGATCATCCTGAGTGCCCACTGCGCCTTCAAACCACAATCCAAAAAGTGCTTGAGCCCCTAAGGATTCTAACTGACCATTTTGAGGATTTGTATAAGGCTTCAGTTTGGAACCGTCAAGCGTATTACCGAAGAATTCAAACGTGAACGCGCCATCATTTTTTGAAAATACTGTATAATAGTTTCGCTTGAACTGGCTGCCGTGAAGGTATATCCAGGCATCCATGGTTGGGTCAATACCATAACGCATATCGTTGACTTGGGAACCTGAAATTAT
Source organism: uncultured Saprospiraceae bacterium (assembly GCA_964589365.1). Lineage (GTDB taxonomy): Bacteria > Bacteroidota > Bacteroidia > Chitinophagales > Saprospiraceae > M3007. Next base: position 1,361 of record CAZPTQ010000255.1, on the reverse strand, counting down.
TCTTAGCGTCGAATGAGAACCGACATATATTGCATCCCACATTTGCATACAGCCCTCAACGATGCAATTATTCAATGTCAAATTTGCATAAGCTTGAACCGAGATATATGTTCCAGGATCCATTATAATCGTTTTTCCCGTTAAGGTTAGCGAAGTGTTGATCGTAATGCTACCTGTAATACGAATGGTCGATGGTAAATTAGCATTATTCAAATCAGCTTCAGTTGTGTGCGCTGGTACAAAAGCTGGTACATCATTGCACGGATCTTCTAACGCAGTGCCAAGGGTAAAACTGCCTGAAAAAGGGGAGGCTTTGTCAATAATAGTTTTACCCGCAAGCGGGAAAGCTTAGATGAGCAAAGCAAAGTACAGCACCGTTTGAAACTTGAAAATCGAGTTTTGGTTTAGGGATAGAAAAGGTAGGATATTAATTTTCATGTTTGAAATATGAATTGGTTAAATGATAAAAGACGCATTGATTGCTAGCAGGGCAGGAAGCAGTGCTCCGCTTTCACTTATTCCTACGACCCAGAAGTCGGGGTCTCCATGATGACTGATAATATAACCAGGATTGCCAGAACCAGTAAAACCAATCACAATGTACTCACCATTGGTAGTTTGATCCTTATCAAAGGCATCGTCAAATTCGCTACCGCCAAATGATTTTTGCCATTCGATGTTGGGCTTAACGGGAAGGGATTTCCCAAAAATGAAAAAAATGAGCAACAAAAGAAGGCTTTTCAGGCTGATAATGATGTTTTAGCGAAAGAGGCTACGATTGAAGGCTATTTCAATGGGGCTGGCAATATCTTGATATTTTCTTATTCCTGCTTGTTAAATTTACCCGAAGACGACTTGCCCGAAGGCGTGAGGGCCGTCACCGTGTACAAACCGTTGGGCAGCGAGGAAATGTCAATGGTGACGTTACCTGAGGTATTTTGATGGTTTAATGCTCGTCCTTGCTGGTCTGTGATGGTGGTTTTCAGAGATCAAAAATGCTATATATTTGGCTTTGTGTTCGGGGGCACGGGCGAAAGAGTGGTAAAAAAACGAAGGTTTTCTACAGCAGTAGGGGTTGCAGCTTGTTTACACATTTGTTTAGTCACGCACGAAAGTTGCACTTGGTCAAAAGACACAAGTTCGGCGGTCGGGGAACACCACGCGAGGCTGAAAATAGAAAGTGCAAAAGCAGCGGGGAAGCCCGTATTTCTGGATTTTTATACCGATTGGTGCAGTCCCTGTCGGGTGATAGACCGGGATGTCTTTACGGCTGGGAATCTCGCTACTTTTTTTAACGAAAACTTCCTCATATGAAATACTTGGTCTTGACTTTTTTGCTCTGCCTTTTTTGCAGAATTTCT
>CAZPTQ010000254.1:0-5278 GCA_964589365.1 uncultured Saprospiraceae bacterium | reverse complement strand
TGGAAATAGTAGTTACCGTGATTGAACCGAACGCGGTCACGTTTATTGAAAATACAGACAATTGTCATGAACGACACGATTACAAACGGCCCTCAGCCGGTTTTTACAGTTTCTTTTATCTGGGTCCCACTACGGTAAATTTCTACAATGTCTCTACCAAGGAAAGAAATCCGGATAATCACAATACATGTACTGGTGCCTACTGGAATGGGATTACTTGCCCGGCACACACACCTGATATCACGTAGATGGCTTATACAACCACAGTAAATAGCTTTGTGGGCACCGCTTCGGAATATCCTGATGAGGCCTATTTTCCGTGTTCTTGCCATTTGGATACTCAAAATCCGTCTGGCGTAGATGCTGGGCTAGCCGGCACTCTCGATTGGAAAATAGAATATGTTTATGCGCGGCCTAATCCGACGGGCGTTGAAGAAGTACCTTTCAAAATTATACATCAGACAGGTACAAACTTTGGCAGTCTCCCCGGCCAACCGGCAGATATGTTATTCCGACTAAAGAAAGGGAATGAAGTTGTAAGCCGCCCCTTAACTGCCCCGGAGGTATGTCCATTCTATACCGGGTCCTCGCGCTGCCACTAGCACATTTGGAGTAAGACGGTATAGTTTGCATGTTCTCATGCGACTTGGCATCCATCTTTCGAGATGCCAAGTCGCTCTTTCAAATGCGAATTGCTAATCTTTTATGGATTGTTGAACTGAATCTGCAGTTATATTCAAATTAATAGCACATGTCTACCATTAAATTAATTCTGCCGCTCTTTTGGTTAACAGCAATGCCATTTCTAGCTTGTTGTCAAAACCCTGTAATCGACTGTAGTAGGGATAGCGCAGCTTACATGGCTTTGTCCAAAATGTTGGATACTACAAGGATCAGTAATATCCAAAACCTGGATCTGCTATCCTATACGATATTTTCACCGGGTAAAAAACGGGATTGTTTTTGCGACTTATTGATCTATGCCCGCGTATATGATTTTTTGCTTGAAAAAGGGCTTACTCTGAATTATCAGGTAGCGCAAAACCCTCCTTTGCATAGTTCTACCATCGCGCCCCCTCCGGCGGAACAAGTTATTAGCAATAATAAATATAACATCTTTCGACAATTCCTGAAGGTCAAGAAGGCTTATGAAAACAGCGTACTCAAAAGTTACAACAATGATAAGAGGCGTATGCTCGCGCAAGACGTCGACAATCTTATAAAGTACCATATATACGCTTATCCCAATACGCTCAAAGACATCCTGCTCGCCAAGTATACCCATCTGACCCTGGAAAAATTGCAGGCCGAAGTGTATAGGTTTTATGGCGACCCGGCGAGTAAGCATTGAACAGGATTATTGCATTAAATATTTCCATATGCAGGTATTTCGGGAATCCGTCATCCCTTGGATAAACGGTACGCTTATCTTCGCGCTAACCGGAGTTTCCCTGATTAGCAACGATCTCTACATATCTCCTTTCGAGTTTTCCTACTACGCATTTACCCTACTGGGCTCAGCGTTGGTCATCTGTAGTGCCCTATTCTTTTTTAAGCACAGGGCTGTGTCGATTCCCTATGCGCTTCCTCTGCTCTTGTTCATGGCTTATACCTCGTATTATGTTGGTCAAACCCATTTTTCTGGATCGGTGGCTTCTTATTACGGCTACGCCTATCTGTTGACCAATTGTTTGCTATGCCTGGCTTTGTGCATCTTTATTTCCGGCGCCGGAGTCCAATGGCGGCAAATAGCAACAGCAGTAACCTTGCTGGCCTTTTTGGAAACCATCGTCTGCCTGCTGCAATTCTTCCAATTAATCCGTCCTTATGGAAATATGTTTCCGGTGTATGGAAGCCTGGCCAATCCGAATCTAAGTGCCATGTTTTTGGCTATGGCGCTACCTTTCGTTCTTTTCAGCCTGTTTGCAGACCACTTTGGGGTCAAATACATCGCCCGTATAACGATTCCCTTGATCCTGGTTTCTCTGCTGATGCTGCGGTGTAGGACGGCTTTTATCGGCAGTGCTGTGGGAATGATCTGTTTTCTGAACAGCCGATACAATTGGCATATCCTGTTGTGGCACTTTGTTGCCAAGCGTCATAAAATCGCGTTGATCGCCCTTTCCTGCCTTGTAATAGTATTGATAAGTTGTTCGATTTCTTTGTTATACAACTATAAGCGGGCCTCTTCTGATAGTAGAAAGCTGGTTTGGGAAATTAGCCTCGGCCTCGGAATGGAAAAACCATTGATTGGTCACGGATTGTATTCTTTTGAGAGAACCTATAATCTGGCTCAGGCGGCTTATTTTGCCAGTGGACAGGCGAGCGAAGAAGAAAAACATTCCGCTTCATACATCAAAGTTGCTTATAATGATGCCGTGCAGAATTTTGTAGAAGGTGGCATCGTCGGGCTGCTGCTTTATGCTGCTTTTTTGGGCAGCTTGCTCTTTGCCGGACTCATAACCCCGGTAAAAACCCCCGAATTTCATTCAGCCTACGCAGGGGTACTTACCTTCGGCAGCATGTCGTTTTTTAATTCCGTTGAATACGCAATTCCGGTATTTGGGCTCTATATATTTTGTACTGCCGGTTTGAGTATATATACAGTAGTCGGCCATCGTTTCTCTCCATTAAAGCTGACTTTGCATTTAAAAAAAGCCAGAGGAGTAGCTGCGTTGTTGGGGTTCTCGAGTATTTTTCTGTTGGCTTGGCAAGGAAAAAAAGCAATCATTGCAAGAAGGATCAATGTTGCTGCCGAATTTTCCAGGCAGCACAAAGAAAAAGAAGCGCTTGACTTATTAAAACCTATGCAAAAAATGGTCAGCGGTTCAAAAGATTACCGGTTTGTATGCGGAACGGCATTGTACCAACAAGGGCAATACTTGTCGGCGATCAAACAGTTGGAGAAAGCGGCACAGTTCACTTCCGATCCCGATTTGTATTTAAAAATGAGCAATTGTTATTTGAAATTCGGCAATTATTCCGAAGCGCTCAACCGTTGTTCTACAGCTATGAATATGGTCCCGAGCCGGATGTATCCGCGCTATACACTGATGAGAATTTATCAAAGTAAAAAGGATACACTACATAGCATTGAAGCGGCAGAAGCACTACTGGCACAGACGCCCAAAGGTATCTCTCGAGAAGCGCCGTACTATAAAAAGGCTGCTAAGATATTACTGGATTCTTTGCAAAACACCTCTCTTCCTTCTGGCAAACAATAACTACTTAAAGTTCGTAATAGCATGAAAAATACCTTGAATTTGATCGTTGCGATCTTGATGCTTACTTTATGGGCCACGATTTCGCCCGTTTTTGCACAAAACGTAATCCCCCCCAAAGTGCTTGCTACCATTGGAGATCATCCAAACAAAGCCGAATTCTTAAAAGTTTTGGCTAATTACAGCCAGCCGAGCGATTCATTAAAATTCAAGGCCGCCTGTTTTTTGATCGCCAATATGCGTATCCACCAAAGCGAAAGCTACTACTGGGCCGATAGCTTGAACAAAAAGATCGCCTTCGACGAATTGGCTTACGGCGAGTTTTCTTCAGCCATCAATGCCTTCAATGGTTTAAAATCCAAATACGGGAAACTCCATCCCGTTCCTACCCAGACCAACGATATGGATGATTTCCACGCGAATCGACTTATCTCCGACATTGATGCCGCATTTAAATACTGGTCTCCCACTTTTTGTGATTTTAATACTTTTTGCGAGTACGTCCTGCCTTATCGGATAAGTGTGGAGCCATTGTTCGACTGGCGGGATAAATTCCACGAACGGTTTTCCAAATTATTTGATCCTAAGGCTAATATCTCCGAAAATATTCGGTATTTAGTCGGCAATATCAACCTCTGGTTTACCTGTACCTACAATCTGGAAAAAAGAGATGAACCATTGCCTCGACTAAGCTCTTTGCAATTGTTGCAGCGAAAAAAGGGAACCTGTGAAGACGCCGCTGATCTAGTGGTCTTCACTTTGCGTAGTCTGGGAGTGCCCGTAACGGTAGATATTGTGCCTTATTGGGCTACTTCGACCGGGGGGCACGCTTTAAACTGTGCATTCGATCCGAATAATCAGCCAATCCATTTTGACGCCCTGTCACAGTCCGACAGTCTGCACGACTTCGTTCGCGAGCCGGGAAAGGTCTTCCGAACTACATATTCTATTCAAAGCGACGCGCTGGCCAATCGACTCCGCCAGGAGGAGATCCCCCCCTATGCGCTTCTAAGACAATGCAATTACAAAGATGTTACCCAAGAATACTGGCCTGTACGCAACGTAGCCTGTGCCTTAAACGGCCAAAGTCAGGCTGGCAAGATCGTCTATGCCTGCGTTTATAACGGGGGGAGCTGGAAACCAGTTTGGTGGGGTGAGTCGACAAAGGACTCTGTAACTTTTAATAACATGAGCAAAGGAGCTGTTTACCTGCCTAAGTACTATGAAAATGGTAAACTGATTGCTGCTGGCGATCCCGTTGCTTCTGGAAATGGGCAGGTAATAGAATTGAAACCGGATACTGTATCAACCCGGGCGATCCGGCTCACTGAGCTGCCGGGATATCTAAAATTCAGAGCAGGGGCAAAATACAAACTTGCCTATTATGATCATAAATGGAATACTATTGGTATAAAAAAGGCTGGTGCGAATACCAAAGAACTCATTTTTACCAATGTTCCAAGGAATGCCTTGCTCATCCTTATGCCCAATTACGGCGAAAAAAAAGAGCGCCCCTTTATCATTACTGATGCCGGGGAGCGAATATGGTGGTAATTCTAAAACGGCCTGGATAATCTTCTGCCCAGGGCCTTTGCTCTCCGTCCGTCCTGAGCGGCGGACAGTCCGGGGCATTCGCCTGCAAGATTCTGTCCCGTTTTGAGCGGATAGCGGGCGTGACATCGAACATGAAATATTGGCTGTCAGCGATTTATAACGGACAATGGATATGCGGATGAAAATTTGGAGGTTTAGGGCGAACCGGGAAAAAATAGAAAGACAATGTGCTCATATCTCGCACTGATTCAATAACTTAGCGCAGCCGCTTGCGGCATCGGATAAATAATAATGGTGCTAACTATCCACTACCTATCATGCCTCCTAAACGTCGTCACGTCGGCAGTGCCAACGTTAGTGCCAATAATAGGGGTCTTTTGATCAGTCTCCGCTTTTGGCGCGGGCCCACTTTTGTTTGGCATGGGTTAGGCTCTCAGGGCAGTCGGCAAGTGGCGCGCAATAGCTTGGCCACGTTGACTTTTCTCAGTCCCTGCCTGGCGGCT
>CAZPTQ010000253.1:0-5316 GCA_964589365.1 uncultured Saprospiraceae bacterium | reverse complement strand
CCCGCCGAACTTTACCAAAACATTGCCCGGAAGGTCAAAGAGGGAAGCTGTGTGCTTTTCCTCGGACCCGCCGCTTTAGCCGCCAAAGACAAGGATGGAAAATGGCAACCGATCACTGACCTCTGCGCCCGGCATTTGGCCGACAAATACGACCTGGAATTTGGCGCCGACGAAGATTGCAAGCTGCCCTATGTGGCCAGCCTTCTGCGCATCCAAAACCGCTCCACTGACAATGTGTTGCAGGAAGAAGTCGCCAAATTCTACACGGACATGGCGGACAAGTTTGAACTCCACCCCGCAGTAGAACAATTGACCGATTTGAAATTCCGCATCGTCATCAACACCACTCCTGACAACTTTGTAACGAAGCTTTACGACCAGATTGCCCAGGCCTACCACACCGATTATTACAATTGGTACAAACCCTCTACCGGGTTCAATTTTGATTTTGAAAAGGATTCTCGTGTGGTTATTTACAACCTCCTCGGCGCGTACCAAAAGCCCGAATCCCTGGTGCTGACCTATAAGCAGCAACTCAGTTACATCAAAAAAATAGTGGGCGAACAGCAGAACGAGCGCATCCCAGACGCGCTCACCAATGCGTTCAAAGACTTCCGTCACCACCTTTTCCTCGGTTTTGATTTCGAAGACTGGGCACTGCGCCTTTTGCTCGATACGCTCTATAAAAACGTGCGCGACAACGTGCAGCCCTATTCCTTCAGCACCAAAGACGAGCTTCCCACAGAGGCTGACACGAGGGTTTTTTTTCAGGGCGAGTTTGGGATGCAGTTCCCAAAAGACAGCCTCGAAAATTTTGTGACAAACCTTGTCAGTGAGTACCAAAAACTAGACAGTCCCACTGCCGCCAGCAGCGCTCAGGCTTCCAAAGCCAAAGTATTGGTGCTTTACAACGAGGCCGCTGACAAGGATGGATATGAATTGCTGCTCAAGCATTTGCGCGGTCTGCCCGCCCAATTTGTGAGCACCGCAGATGCAGTAGGCCAAGGTGATATCCAGGCTTGGCTTCGCAAAACCATGGACGAATGTCAAGTAGTGCTGCCGCTCCTAAGCGCTGATTTTTATGACGAGGCCAACAATCCGGCAATGCCGCTTTTGGCTGAAATCGCGCAGAAAAACAACCCGCGCAAAGGCTTTCTGGTGATGCCGATTTTGCTCAAAACAGTGGGCCTCGATGGGCCACTGGCCCAATTGCACACGTTGCGGCCCACTGACAAGCAACCCATCGTGGGGGGTGGAAAAGAGAGCCAATATGCCACCGAAATCGCAGAAGGATTGAAGAAATATATTGAGAACTTGAAGTGAGATTGGTTATTTGGGAATTTGGTTATTTGGGCGCATACCAAAAGTGAAGCTGTCCGTACACTCGAAGTGAGTCGGGATTTTTGGAAGAAGGCATCAGCACTGTCAACACGTTTTTTCCCATCTTAAAATTTGTCGAAGGCAGATACGCCACTACTCCGGGCGAGCCAACCACGGGATGCTCATGGAACATCCAGCCGGGCTGTACGATGAGCGAATCATTGACCGTAAGCCGAAAAAAATCAGTAATGCAAGCGATATGTACGCTGTCGAGCCGGTCGCGCCGAATGTGTTTTGGCAACGAATCTGGCAAAACGGGCGTAATGCACCGCTTCGACAGGGCAGCATCCAATAATTTCGGATAATCTATAAACAACCTCAAGAAAGGGCCTTCTACCGTTTCCGATGGGATGCTTATTGGTGGCAAACGTTCTTCCGGCGAACGCATATTGTCATAAACACCTCCTGTCAGTGTGTGGAGACCACGGCCTTTGGCATAAAAATCTCGTGTCGTAAATGCAGTTCTACCCGACAGATGAAATAAGGTAGAAGTCAAATTAATGAATACACCACCTATAACAATGATGCCCCCTATCAAAATCGCCCTTACGAGTCGTTTTTTGGGAATATGGGAGGTGAATGTCATGTTTATGTAATTCACTTGGTGTATACACAAGGGGCATCACCACGTAGGCAGCATTTCGTACAGACCAGATCGTAAGTCTTTGCATCCATGGCAACGCGGCCAATCGGGGAACGCGCATGGCCCATTGCGTCAATAATGGCAGGAAGACCAGCAACATAAGCGCGCTCAATAGTATCATGCTGCCTCTTCGCCCCGCAGTTTGGCCCAGGAACACTGGCAATACATTGATTGCCAAAAAGATGAAAATATAGGCCATGCAAATTCCGAAGCTCATCAATGCGATCAGGAATGCCGTGGAAAACACCTGATTGCAGAGCCGGTCGAGCCGCATAATGTAGTCGGAAAGCGTCCCAAAACGCAGCCGCATTTGTTCTTTTGTAAACTCCGTTTGCCAGGGCAAATGTTCGTACCGGATACCTTGGGTATACACCGCATGCAGCCCTACAACCCCTGCCCAAAAAGCCCGCATCACAAAATGCACCACAAAGGTGAGTATCAATAGCCAGGCTACCACTTTTATAAAGCTGTACACCATCAGCGGCAGGACGATTTTGGAAAAATTTTCGTCCATCACCAGATTTTCGAGATAGTAGCGCAGCATCGAGTCTACTGCATTGGGCAGGTAAGTAGCCATGAAGATGGCTGCGCCTGAGATCACCAATTCTAAATTCCAGCTCTTTTCAGCCAGTGAACGAAGCCATTCAGGCCGATTGTCAGTAGGTATCGGATCTGATTCCATAAAATAACACGAATTTTGGGCGGAAAAATATCACGATAACTACACAACCAGTATGCAAATCCCCGATCTATCTTCCACCATCGTTGCCCTTGCTACCCCGCCGGGAGTGGGCGCTATTGGTATTATCCGGTTTTCCGGGCCTAGGGCCATCATTATAACGGATAAGATTTTCAAGGGTAAAAGACTGGAAAATCAGCCCAGTCACACAGCGCATTTTGGCAAAATTATGGCAGATGATGGGGGCATCCTCGACGAGGTATTGGTCACGATTTTCAAAGGCCCGAATTCGTACACGGGCGAGCACACCACCGAAATTTCGTGCCATGGTTCGCCGTATATTTTGCAGGAAATCATCCAGTTGTGTCTGAAACACGGTGCGCGCATGGCCGACCCAGGCGAGTTCACACTCCGTGCTTTTCTCAACGGGAAAATGGACCTCACACAAGCGGAAGCCGTAGCAGACCTCATTGCTTCGGAAAGTGCTGCCTCTCACGATGTAGCCATTCGCCAATTGCGAGGCGGCTTCAAACACGAGATCCAGAAACTTCGCGAGGAACTTATCCACTTTGCCAGTCTGGTGGAACTCGAACTTGATTTTGGTGAAGAGGACGTGGAATTTGCCGACCGCAACGACCTTAAAAGCCTCGTAAATCAAATCCGCGAACACCTTTGCCCCCTCATTCAATCGTTCGCGCTTGGCAATGCCATGAAAATGGGCGTGACCACCGTCATCGCGGGCCGGCCCAATGCCGGAAAAAGTACCCTGCTGAATGCCCTGCTCAACGAAGAGCGTGCCATTGTATCAGACATCCCCGGCACTACCCGCGACACCATCGAGGAAGTGCTGAACATCCGGGGCATCCAGTTCCGGCTCATTGATACGGCGGGCATCCGCGAGGCACAGGACACCATCGAGGCCATTGGGGTAGCCCGCACGATGGAAAAAATAGAGCAAGCAGCCATTTTGGTGTATGTGTGGGATGTAGCTGGAGGCATGACGCTGGCGGAGGTTCACGCAGATTTAGCCGCCCTTGCCTCCCGGAACTCCGTTCCGGGAGGCACAAATTCAAGTAACGGAGTTCCGAGGAGCACTAATTCCCGGAACGGAGTTCCGGGGTACATCGTCGTGTGCAACAAAATGGACCGCAACCCGCTGTTCCAGACCGCGTGGTTGTTGGATCCGACGCTGCCCGGGGTGCATCCTTATTTGCTTGGAGATGAAGATTTGACAACTTTTAAAAAGTTGTCAAATCTGCCAAATTCATCATTCATCATTCATCATTCATCATTAATTCCGGTATCTGCGAAAAACGCAATGAACATTGAATACCTGAAAGAAAAACTGTTTGAAGCCGCCGCAGGAGAAGGTGTCAATACCGAAAGCATCATCGTCACCAATGCCCGCCACCACGATGCGCTGCGCCGCGCCGATGAAGCATTGGCCGATGTGCTAACCGGACTGGATTCAAATATTACGGGGGATTTTATTGCGCAGGATATTCGGCGCTCACTGGCTTATCTCGGTGAAATTACCGGAGAAATTGGCGTGGAGGATTTGTTGGGGAATATTTTTGGGAAGTTTTGTATTGGAAAGTAGCAAATATAAAACAAAAAGCATTTTTGTTTTAAAACATTTTATTTTATATTTACGCTCTTTTTTCTGCTAAATCGTATCATAGTACCAATTGTAGCATGGAGTTCCAAATCATACACCATAAGATACATGACCTACGAGGTCACAAGGTCATCCTCGACTTCGATTTGGCCGAACTTTATGACGTGCCGACAAAAGCATTTAAGCAGGCTGTTCGACGAAATATGGAGCGCTTTCCAAAAGATTTCATGTTTGAATTAACACGGGATGAATACAATGTTCTAAGGTCACAAATTGTGACCTTAGAACATCCCGGCAAAGGAAAATACTCAAAGTACCTCCCTTTCGCCTTTACCGAACACGGTGTCGCGATGTTGTCAAGTGTCTTGAACAGTGATCTTGCCGTTCAAACCAATATCGCCATAATCCGCGCCTTTATTGAGTTGCGGCACTACTCGTTCACTTATGTTGAACTCGCTCAAAAAATAGCTGATATGGAAGCCCGGACCGGGAAGGAACTCGCCGACATCAACGATGTGCTCCGCTGGCTGGGAGAAGAAAATCAGGCGCGATACGATGAAATACAGGCACTGCACATGGACGATGTGTTGCCAAGGGATTGGTCAGAAAGGGCTAGGATCGGATTTTAGAGATAGTACGCGCTACCAAAATTCAGACAACTACTATTCTCCCAAAAAACCGTTGACACCTGCCAATAAAGTATAAATAAAAAAAGCCCACTGCTGCACTAAGAAGGATACCCTTCAACGACGTGGAGTCGGAGTTCATGCGGAGTAGGCTGTGCAAAGATAGGACAAAATGTGCAATTTTGACACAAGTGTGCAATTTTGAAACAAACGTTTAATGTTGGAACAAATGTGCCATTTCGTTCAGTCCGTAAAGGCTTGCAAAGCCAAGTGATTTTACCCCCAAAAATATCCTTTTTGCAAAATATGTACCCCATTTGTACCCAATTTTCATAACTAATTGATTTTCAATACACATTACTTTTTGTAT
>CAZPTQ010000252.1:0-5317 GCA_964589365.1 uncultured Saprospiraceae bacterium | reverse complement strand
CTCCATTGTGTGCGTTGCCGCCGCCGCCGCCATTGCCCGCACGGCCACGGCCAAAAGAAAAATCTTGCGGAATAGATACAATTCCTTCGCCTTTTTCGGCAGCTAACGTGGATTCTTGTGGATAGAAATATTGCTGCTCCCCAAATACCCAGGGAATATCGTTTGGCTCTACGATTCCACCCCGAAATCCCCTGCCGCTTACATCAATATTGCCAGTCATTGTCAATTGGTTTTTTACGTCCAGGGCCAGCACCCCGCCGATGCTGCCATTCCAAGGCAGGCAGGTAATGTTGCAGACTGTAGCCGAATCATATTCCGGCACCCGCACCAATTGCACTTTTCCACTTAGGTCGTAGGAGCGCGTAAGGGCAAATTGCAACTGGACGGTGTTACCAGCAATACTTTGGATTCGGTTGAATTCGTAGTTCCCGATACAGAAAGTGTTTAGAACCGTGCCGAAATTCGGTGTATTGGAAAGATCAACTTGTGGGACCTGCATTTGCAAAAGCAACACCTTGTCGCCTGCGGCAAATCCGGCTAAAGTACCAACTTGCAATGTGCTGCTGTCGCATCCGAAGCCCAGTACCGGGGTGTAATGGTTGATGATACCGTTCAGACATGGAGGGGGAGCAGGGTTCAATTCTTTTGCAAGAGGCTCTGTTTTCCAAGTTGAGAAGTTTGCATGCAAATCAGACGCGACCAATGGAGTTGTTTGACAAACCGACGGGGCAGCAAGGGTGGAGCAAAAAGACCATAATGCTGAATAAAGCCATAGGAATAAGTAGGTAAACATTGATTAAAAAAACTTGGTGAATCGGATCGGGTGAATCTCGTCTGCAAGTTAAGGTGTTTTAGAAAAACAAAGCACGTTTTGCCCTCAGTTGCCATTTGCCTGTTAACATTTTTTAAAAACAAAACTCGTTTCCCGTGTTAGGATGGGCTTTCTTACTTTTGCACGCTTTTTCACCCGCCGTAGCCTTGGCGCAGGCGGGTTTACTTCCTAAATCTAAGGGAAATTTTCACAATAGAAACACCAATCTACACCGTTTAGTATGTTAAAAAACTTGATTTCCGCAGCCGCTATGATACTTCTGGCCAGCTCGGTTTCTGCCCAATCTGATGCCACGCTTTTCACGGTGAAGGGCAATCCTGTTACCGCCGCTGAGTTCAAATACATCTACTCCAAAACCAATCAGGACAAAGCCGATTTTTCGGAAAAGAGCCTTCGCGAATACCTCGAACTCTACACCAATTTCAAACTGAAAGTCCAAAAGGCCCGTGATATGCGCCTTGACACCATTGCATCCTTGAACAGCGAACTGGAGGGCTACAAAAAGCAGTTGGCCAAATCCTATTTAGAGGACAAAGAAGTGACCGAAAAGCTGATCCGCGAAGCCTACGACCGAATGTTGACAGATGTTGATGTCAGCCACATACTCGTCAATTGCGATCGCAACAGACCTGCAACTGATACACTTCGTGCCTTTAACCGTGCGAAGGATTGGTCCAAAATGATCATTAAGGGAGCAAGTTTTGACAAAATGGCTCAAGACAGTTCGGAAGACAAATCGGCCAAAGAAAACCGTGGCAACCTCGGCTTCATTACCGCCATGCTGCCAGACGGCTACTATGAAGTAGAAAAAGCCATTTACTCGGCCAAAGTGGGCGATTTGCTAGGCCCAGTCCGTTCCAACAATGGATACCACCTCCTTCGTGTAAATGCTACCCGCCCTGCACGTGGCGAAATAGAAGTAAACCAAATCCTCATCCGCAAAGGCGACAGCGATGAAAAAAATGCGCTGAAAAAAATGCGCGCCGACAGTGCCTACAACGAACTTGTAGCAGCTGGACAATGGGATGCCATTTGTCAAAAATATTCTGAAGATAAAACCACATCAGCCAAGAGTGGCTATATCGGTTTTTTTGGCATCAACCGCTACCAAAAGGTGTTTGAAGACGCCGCATTTAACCTCCAAAAGGATGGTGATTACTCCAAGCCCGTTGAAACTACCCTTGGCTGGCACATTATTCAACGCAAAAGCCACCGCCCGATTGCTACTTTTGACCAACTCAAGCGTGGCCTCTCAGAGCGCATCAAGCGCGACAGCCGCAGTGAAACTGCCAAACAGGCTATCATCAACCGGATCAAAAAAGACGGGAGCTTCTTGGAAGACAAAAAGGTATTGGCTGCCTGGACTGCCAGGCAAGCCGACAGCGTTTTCCATACTTTCAAATGGAAGCCTGACCCCGCCAAGCCACAAGACGTACTGTTCAGCTACGGCCAAGACAAACGGTATACCGTTGCCGACTTTGAAGAATACTGCCAACGCTCCGGTCGCGACCGTATGCGCGGTGCAGGCTACCCAGTAGTAGAGACCATCAACAAACTCTACAAAACCTGGAGCGACGAAACCGCTATGTCTTTCGAGGAGACACAGCTGGAGCGCAAGTACCCTGAGTTCAAATCACTTATGCGCGAATACGAAGAAGGTATATTGCTATTTGAAGCATTGAAACAAAACGTTTGGGATCGTGCCAACAACGACACCCTTGGCCTGCAAAAGTACTTTGATCAAGAACTTAAGATGAAGTACAAATGGGATGAGCGCGCCCGGGTTAGTATTTATACCTTGAAGACTGACGATCCCAAAGTGCTGGCAAAAGTGCGTGCACTTGCTGCCAAAAAACCAGCCGCCGACGTGATCAAAAAGTTCAATAAAAAAGGAAAACCCGAAGTGTTGACCGTGATGGAGAAACTTTACGAAAAGGGCAGAAGCAAAGATCTGGGCGAGTTGTGGAAAGGTGGCGATATGACGGTTGCCAAATCAGATACCACTACCAAAACCGCATCTTTTTACAAAATAGAACAAATCGTGCCGCCCACACCCAAAGCGCTCGTTGAAGCACGTGGTTATGCTGTGGCTGATTACCAAGACTTTTTAGAGAAAAAATGGATTCAAGACCTCCGCAAAGAGTACCCTGTGGTGCTGGATGAAGCGGTGCTGAAGACCTTGGTTAAGCAGTAGGTTGGTTGGGCTTTTGAAGGCCGAATTAAACCG
Organism: uncultured Saprospiraceae bacterium; assembly: GCA_964589365.1. Lineage (GTDB taxonomy): Bacteria > Bacteroidota > Bacteroidia > Chitinophagales > Saprospiraceae > M3007. The sequence goes on along the minus strand of CAZPTQ010000252.1, from coordinate 2,258 downwards.
CAAAACAGGAAAACCGGAAAACAGGAAAATATAAAACTGCGAAAAGATTGATCTCGAAAAGGGAAGATTTTGACCATCTTCGGATCACAATACATGGTTTTATATTTTCCTGTTCTCCGGTTTTCCTGTTTTGCGGTTTAATTATTCTGCTTTCTCTACATTTGCCCCCATGTCTGACATTATTTTTTCCTTAATCGAAAAAGAACTTGACCGCCAACGCCGCGGCGTAGAACTTATCGCCTCCGAGAATTTTACCAGCCAGGCTGTTCTCGATGCCATGGGCACTTGTCTCACCAACAAGTATGCGGAGGGCTACCCCGGTCGGCGCTATTATGGTGGTTGTGAGATAGTGGACCAAGTGGAAACGCTCGCCATCGAACGCATCAAAGAACTTTTTGGGGCGGAATGGGCCAATGTGCAGCCACACTCTGGCGCACAAGCCAACGCGGCAGTTTTCCTGGCTTGCCTGCAGCCCGGCGACAAAATCCTCGGTTTTGACCTTGCTCATGGCGGACACCTTTCACACGGTTCGCCCGTGAATTTTTCTGGAAAGGTTTACAAAGCTTCTTTTTATGGCGTCGAGCCCGATTCTGGGCGCATAGACATGGACAAAGTGGAGGCCCTCGCAAAAGCCGAACAACCCAAACTCATTATCTGTGGCGCTTCAGCATACGCTCGAGACTGGGATTATGCCCGTTTTCGCGCTATTGCAGATTCTGTGGGCGCATTGCTTTTGGCCGACATTGCCCACCCAGCCGGCCTTATTGCTGCCAAACTTCTGAACGACCCGCTCCCCCATTGCCATATCGTTACCAGCACAACGCACAAAACATTGCGCGGCCCGCGAGGAGGTATTATCCTGATGGGCAAGAACTTTGACAACCCATGGGGGCGCAGCACAAAAAAGGGGGAGATCATCCAAATGTCGAGTATCCTCGACAGTGGCGTTTTCCCCGGAATGCAGGGCGGCCCTCTGGAACATGTAATCGCAGCAAAAGCCGTAGCATTCGGCGAAGCCTTGCAACCCGCCTACAAAGACTATTGCCGACAAGTGGTGAAAAATGCACAAGCGATGGCCGCCGAATTTACAGTCCGTGGTTATGACATCATTTCGGGCGGAACGGACAATCACCTGATGCTCATTGATTTGCGCAGAAAAAATGTAACGGGAAAAGTAGCCGACCATATCCTTGGTGTAGCCGACATCACGGTAAACAAAAACATGATCCCCTTCGATCCGCAGCCCCCCATGACCACCTCGGGCATCCGGGTTGGCACAGCCGCCATCACCACACGAGGCTTCACCGAAGACGATTGCCGACAAGTAGTGCAGTGGGTTGACGAGGTGATTTCGCGCCCAGACGACGCTGCGATGCAAGCCAAAGTGCGCGGCGCGATAAATACATTCATGAAAAAATTCCCACTATACCAATAACCAATCACTAATCCGCCAATCACCAATCACCAATAAGCCAATCACCAGTACACCAACTCACTACACTCATGGCCGATACAAAAGCAAACCTGCTCTACGTGGAAGACGACGAAAGCCTCAGCTTCGTTACCCGCGACAACCTCGAACTCAATGGTTACCATGTCACCTATTGCGCCGATGGGAAGCAAGCGATGGACATCATTCAGGCAGGCCAAAAGTTCGACTTGTGCATACTCGATGTAATGCTCCCCGAGGTGGATGGCTTCACCATCGCTCAAGAAATCCGCTCCATTGATGATCATGTTCCCATCATTTTTTTGACTGCCAAAAGCCTGAAACAGGACAAGATCCATGGCCTGACTATTGGTGCGGACGACTACATGACCAAGCCGTTCAGCATCGAAGAATTGTTGCTGAAAATTGACATATTCTTGCGCCGCACCAAATATGCCGTTATTCTCAAGCCGGGCAAACCTGTTAGCATCGGCAATTACGCTTTTGATTATAAAAACCTGAGTCTCACTGCTGAAGGCTATTCGGAGACACTCACACAGAAGGAGGCAGACTTGCTCAAGCTCCTCAATGAGCACCGCAACCAAGTCGTGAAGCGATCTTTTATCTTAGTCAATATCTGGGGCAAAGACGATTATTTCCTCGGGCGCAGCCTAGACGTATTCATCTCCCGCCTGCGAAAATACCTGAGCCTTGACGACCGAATAAAAGTCGAAAACATCCACGGGGTAGGCTTCAAGTTCCGGGTGGACGATTGATTTTGGATTTACGATTTTGGATTTACGATTTTGGATTTACGATTTTGGATTTA
>CAZPTQ010000251.1:0-5322 GCA_964589365.1 uncultured Saprospiraceae bacterium | reverse complement strand
AAAACGCCTAGGCGTTTTCAACTTTCACCAAGTGTTGTACGACACGGATCATGCCCTCCAGTTGGGGAGTCGCTTCGTGCTGTACTGTCTGGTTCATTTTCCGAAAACCAAGCGCGGTGAGCGTAAGTTTTTGGCGCTTTGGCTTGTCAATGGGACTTCTTTGCAGCGTAATGTTTACTTTGCTCATTGCTTATCCTTTAAAGAGTTTTTCCAACGAAATACCGCGCTGGCGAGCCACTTCAGAAGGGCTTCGGAGGCTGGAGAGCGCCGCAATTGTGGCTTTAACCACGTTGTGAGGGTTGGCAGAGCCTTGCGACTTGGCAAGACAGTCATGTACCCCCACTGACTCGAGCACTGCTCGCATAGCACCACCCGCGATAACACCTGTACCGTGTGCAGCAGGCTTGATGAGCACCCGGCCAGCGTCAAACTTACCGTACGCTTCGTGCGGGATTGTCCCGTTGAGAATAGGCACTTTGACTAGATTTTTTTCCGCGTCTTTTACTGCTTTGGAAATGGCCTCCGACACCTCGCGGGCTTTCCCAAGCCCTTGGCCGATGGTGCCTTTGCCATCGCCTACCACCACTACGGCAGCGAAGGTGAACGTGCGACCACCTTTCGTGACCTTGGCCACGCGGTTGAGCGACACGAGTTTTTCTTTAAGGCCAGATTCCTCGGTAGTACGAGAAACTTCTTTTTCTCTTTCTTGCTTTGCCATTTTGCTAAGCTTGTTTATTTGTGGATTTGTTTATTTGTTTGTTCGGTCAAATAACCAAATTCCCAATTAACCAAATAATCTTTTAAAATTGAAGCCCTCCGTCGCGGGCACCTTCGGCCAAAGCCTTCACGCGCCCATGGTAAAGGTAGCCGCCACGGTCGAACACCACTGATTGTATGCCTGCTGCTTTAGCACGCTCGGCAATGAGTTTTCCGACTTCCTGGGCTTGTGTGCTGTTGTTGCCTTTCATGCCTTGGGAAGAAGCCGATGTAAGCGTTTGACCTGCCAAATCGTTGATTATTTGGCAATAAATGGCATTGTTGGAGCGGTACACGCTTAGGCGCGGGCGTTCTGGAGTGCCATTAACTTTCTTGCGGACGCGCATGTGAATACGCTTTCGGCTTTGCTCTTTTGTACGTTTCATCGTTGAATATCAATTTAGGCGATCCCGATTTCTGACCGGGAAAGCATTGAATTTATTTCTTGCCGCCGGCGGTCTTGCCCGCTTTACGACGGATTTGCTCTCCTTTGAACATGATGCCCTTTCCTTTGTAAGGCTCTGGTTTGCGGAATCCGCGCATTTTGGCGCAAACCTGACCCAGCAATTCCTTGTCAATACCTTCCAAACGAATGAGCGGGGGCTGTCCTTTTTCCATGGCTGTTGTCACTTTGATTTCTGAAGGAACATAGAACATAACCGGGTGAGAGTAGCCGATGGTGAAAGTAACCAAGTTGCCTTGATTCTCTACACGAAAGCCTACTCCGATGATCTCCATTTCGCGTTTATAACCTTCGCTCACGCCCACTACCATATTATTGATAAGTGCGCGATAAAGGCCATGCATCGCACGGTGGCGCTTTTGGTCGGTCGGTCGGGTCACAGTAAGTGTGCCCTCTTCGACGCTAACCTTGATATCTGGATCAAGCTTCTGGCTGAGCGATCCTTTCGGCCCTTTCACGGTAACAGTGTTGTCGGCTGCAACCGTAATTTCCACTTTCGTGGGAAGGTTTATCGGCAATTTTCCAATGCGTGACATATCGCAGAGTGTTCTTTATTAATTGTTGATAAAGGTTGTGAAGGTGATGAAGATTTATGGGGGTGTATTATCAACCCTATAAACTTTTATAACCATTCATCAACTTATGTAGCAAAGCAATTCGCCACCTACATTGAGGTCGCGGGCTTTTTTGTCGGTCATCACCCCTTTGGAAGTGGACACAATCATAATGCCCAAACCATTGATAATCCGAGGAATATCGCCAGCACCAGAAAACTTGCGAAGGCCTGGACGGCTGACACGCACGAGTTCACGGATGATCGGTTTTTTGGTCAACGTATCGTATTTCAGGGCTATTTTAATAAGACCCTGCTTGTTCTCCGTTGTTTTGTCTTCGAAGGTATATTTTAGAATATACCCTTGGTCGTACAAGATTTCCGTCATGGATTTCTTGATGCGCGAAGCCGGAATCTCTACGATGCGGTGCCCCGCCATTTGCGCATTGCGGATGCGGGTGAGATAGTCTGCTATCGGGTCGGTGACGTGCATTTTATCAAAAAATAGATGATAGTTGTTGGTGTTGAAGACCTCGGAGGTTTTCGAAAACCTCCGCGGTCTTTGGGCTGGTTACCACGATGCTTTGGTAATGCCCGGAATCTTACCGAACAAAGCCATTTCGCGGAATTTGACACGGCATATGCCAAACTTGCGCATATAGCCTTTTGGACGTCCCGTCAACAAGCAGCGGTTGTGCAAGCGGATAGGATTGGAATTGCGGGGCAGTTTGTCGAGCGCGTCGTAGTCACCAGCCTCTTTGAGTTTCTTGCGAAGCTCTGCATATTTGGCTACCATGCGCTTGCGTTTGTTTTCCCGAGCAATGACGGATTTCTTTGCCATTTTGCTTTATGTCTTTGTAATGTGTGTCTGAGCTTATTTCTTGACGAAAGGCATTCCCAGTTCTTTTAACAGGGCGTATGCTTCTGCATCAGTTTTGGCTGTTGTAACAATCGTGATGTCCATTCCCATGATCTTGCTCACTTTTTCAATGTCAATTTCAGGGAAAATAATCTGCTCCGTGATCCCCATGGTGTAGTTGCCACGACCGTCGAACGATTTGTCGTTCACGCCGCGGAAGTCACGCACCCGAGGAAGGGAGATATTCAGGAAACGATCAAGAAATTCGTACATCCGATCTCCGCGCAACGTGACACGAACACCAATGGGCATTCCTTCACGAAGTTTGAAGTTTGATATAGACTGTTTAGCCTTGGTCTGTACCGCTTTCTGGCCTACAATGATCGAGAGCTCAGCAGCGGCGTTGTCCACCAGCTTCTTGTCTCCCGTAGCATCGCCGATGCCTTGGTTGATGCAAACCTTCTCAATACGGGGTACTTGCATCACAGAAGAGTAGTTGAACTGCTGCATGAGCGCAGGAGCCACTTCCTTCTGATATTTTGTCTTAAGACGAGGTAAGTAGTTCATTACTTGATGACGTTACCAGATTTTTTTGAAAAGCGCACACGTACGCCGTTTTCTTCTCGACGGCCAATGCGAGTTGCATCACCGCTTTTAGGGTCAATGTGTGAAAGATTGGAAATGTGGATGCTGGCTTCCATTTCCTGGATGCCCCCAGATTCCGTTTGCGTTGCTTTCACGTGTTTCTTCACGATCCGCACGCCCTGCACGATTGCCCGGTTTTTATCGGGGAAAACTTGTAGCACTTCGCCCTTCTTTCCCTTGTCGTCGCCAGAATTTACGACCACATTGTCACCCTTGCGGATGTGGAGTTTTGGAGTAAAGCGTTTAACTGTATTTTTCTTCGTAGCCATTTTATTGAATTAGCTAATGTGGTCAATGTGTGGTTAATGTGGTCAATGTTTTGCTGCGATGGTGGCACATTGACCACATTCATCGTGTTGACCTCATTTTATAACACTTCTGGTGCGAGCGAAACGATACGCATATAGTCTTTTTCGCGCAATTCGCGAGCGACAGGGCCAAAAATGCGCGTACCGCGCGGTTCGTCGGAGGCGTTGAGCAGCACCACCGCATTGTCGTCGAAGCGGATGTAAGACCCGTCTTTACGTCGGATTTCCTTGCGTGTGCGGACGATGACTGCTTTCGAGACGGTGCCTTTTTTGATGCCCCCGCTAGAGGTAGCGTCTTTCACAGTGACCACAATCTTGTCACCAACACCGGCATAGCGTTGGCGGGTGTGGCCCAGCACACGAATGCAAAGCACTTCTTTCGCGCCGGAGTTATCGGCCACATTCAAACGAGACTCTTGCTGAATCATGACTTGTTATTTTTTCGGTTACGGTTTTCCGATCTACATTCACGGGATAAAAGCCGTATACTGTAAGCCGTGCAACGTGCACCGCGTTTTTACTTCGCTCTTTCAACAACTTCAACCAGACGCCAGCGCTTCATTTTGCTAAGCGGACGGGTTTCCATGATGCGTACCAGATCGCCCATGTTGCAAGTATTCTCCTCGTCATGCGCGAAGAATTTCTTGGAACGCTTTACGAACTTGCCGTAAAGAGGGTGCATAAGCCGGCGTTCGACTTTCACGGAAATCGTCTTGTCCATTTTAGTAGACACCACGGTCCCAGTTTTTGTTTTGCGAAGTTTTCTTACTACTGCTTCCATCTATTGAGATGTAGTTAGTTGAACTTTGTTGTAATGCTCAAATCTTTCCGTCACGCTTGGGGCGCAACGTTCGGATTTTAGCGGTTTTTGCGACGGCGAGCGCGAAGTTTGCTGCGCATTGCGAGTTCTTCAGGAGACATCGCTGCGATTTCGCGGCGGCGACCTTCTGTGAGAATGCGGGCAACATCACGGCGCAACTCCCGGATTTCCATGGGGTTGGCAATGCCTTTGGCCGCATGGTCGAACTTCAGTTGCTGATACTCATGCTCTGCACTACCAAGTTGGCTGCGCAGTTCATCTTCAGTCATATCAACGAGGTTCAATTTTTCCTTTACCATTGTTACTTTCTGTTTATTCGGTTATTCGGTTATTCGGTTATTTGGTGATTATGGTGATAGCCAACACAACAAATAGACAAATAACCAAAACAGATTTTATTCTTCGTAGTCGTGACGAGTCACACTTTTGCAAGCCATGGGGAGTTTCTGTGCCCCAAGGCGAAGTGAAGCGTGCGCAACTTCGGGCGACACCCCTTCTATTTCGAAGATGATGCGACCTGGTTGCACCTCTGCAACATAGTGGTCAACCGCACCCTTACCCTTACCCATACGTACTTCTGCGGGTTTGGAGGTTAGCGGTTTGTCTGGGAAAACGCGAATCCACACCTTACCTTCCCGTTTCATGTGGCGGGTAAGTGCGATACGAGCTGCCTCAATCTGGCGGCTGGTAAGGCGGCCAAATTCCAAGGATTTCAATGCGAAAGAGCCGAAGGAAATGGTGCTGCCTTTGAAAGCCAGACCGCGGTTGCGGCCTTTTTGCATTTTGCGATATTTCTGACGCTTGGGCTGTAACATCGTATGGATGATTTAGAAAGCCTGTCAATCTTTGTTTTAGTTTGTTAGCAGAATGGTTTTTCTGCCCTAATCTTTTTCGAGACTTAACGACGTCCGCCACCAC
>CAZPTQ010000250.1:0-5332 GCA_964589365.1 uncultured Saprospiraceae bacterium | reverse complement strand
TTAGATTCTCCAGCAAATTGGAGTATCCGGTTATATACTTGATTGCTAAGATAAAAGCCCGCAGAGTTGATTGTTTGATCTAACAATGGTTTGACCTCGTTTATAAAAGATCGTTTTTTGGCTTCCAGTAATACCCCGCCAAGTCCTGTAATATGCAAGCCCCACGGCTAATTCATTGTACACAACGGTTGGAATCGTAATGCTTTTGTAAAGGTTTTTACATCCTGTTCTAAATCACCCACATCATAATGTATCGGGATTTTGCGCTCCGAGAGTACGCGCCAAAAAGCAATCCGAGAAAGTCCGGCAAAAGTAGCCGCTTTGCCTGCTGATACTTTGAAGTGCTGATAGAAAAAGATAGCCAATTCCAATCGAACTTCATCTTCCCGCTTGCCAGTGGCTCGGACGATTTCTTCTGATATGTGGACGCTCATGACGGGGATAGTTTTTGTTTGCTAATTTATGTAAAAATTTGTAAGTTCTTGTGTATCTTAAAGATACAGGCGTTTCAGGTACATTTGCCAGCAATACCTGATTCCACATGATTGAATCCTCCATCGAAATCGGCGTTGAAATCTTCACCACGCTCGTCAAGCAAAGCTTACAAGGGATTCAGAGGGTTTCGTAACCGTGTTCCAACGGAGGGGTAAGCCGCAATCATTCCCCCAGAAATGTCTCAAAATTCTCCCTGTTCACTACTTGAAATTCGCTGTCTGGATAAGCGCTGGCAAAAGCCGAGGGCATTTTGGCATTCTTGTTTTGCCATTTGAACTCGAAAGCCGAAAGTCGGCCGTTTTGTTCCTCCACATAGTCAATCTCTGCTTGCTGCTGGGTACGCCAGAAGTATCGGTTGGGCCGAAGCCCCTGTGCATGGAGGTATTTGAGCCGCTCGACGATGAGGAAATTTTCCCACAGCCCACCTTTGTCACTGCGCAAATCCATGGGCTGATACTGCTGGATGATGCTGTTTCGGATGCCGATGTCGAAGAAAAAAATCTTGTTTCTCTTGCCAATTTCGTTCCGCAAATTCCGGCTTAAGGGCGGCAGTCGAAAAATGACGAATGCTTTTTCTAACAGGTCAATATACCGCTCCACTGTGGGCGAACTGATGCCGATGGCTTTTGCCAATTCGTTGTACGACACCAATTGACCTACCTGCAAGGCCAATAGCTGGAGCAGTTTCACCAATACATCGGCCCGTTTAAGTTGCTCGTATTCAAGTACGTCCTTGTACAAATAGCGGCTGCTCAGGTTGTCCAAAAGGGTGCGTGCGTCAGTTTCTGAGGCAAAAGCGATGTCGGGGTAAAGGCCATACCGAAGAAAAAAATCGAGGTGTTCGCGCCGTTCGGCGGGGTTCATTGCCTGCCCGATTTCGGCGTATGAAAGTGGCAGCAACTCGAAGGTGAGCGCACGTCCGGTGAGCGGTTCGGCGGCTCGGTTGGCAAGCTCAAAACTGGACGACCCAGTAGCTACGATCTGCATTTCGGGAAAGGTGTCCGCCAGCAATTTCAGTGTCAAACCGATGCCTGGCACTCCCTGGGCTTCGTCAAGCACCACCATTTTTTTGTTGCCCAAAAACCGTTTCAGCGCAGTCGGCTCGCGCACCGCGAGGGCCGATTGCACGGACTGGATTTCACAGTTGAGGTATAGCCCATCGTCGCCCAAGGGAGCGAGCAAGGCCTTGGAAAGGGTGGTTTTACCCACCTGCCGTGCCCCGTACAGCACCAATATTTTTCCACGGAAAAGCCAAGCCTCTATGGGCTTTTGCAGGTCGCGCTGGATTAATTTTTGCATCATACTTCAAATTCTTATAGTAGATTTTTAAATCTGAGTGCAAAAATAGAGGTTATATTTTAATTCGATGCAAGCACGTTCGATAATTGCGAACGGTTACGAAACCTTCGAGGTTTCGTAACCGTGTCTAAAGCTCTGGCGCGACCATCTCGGCAGGGTGTGCGGAGAAAGTGCTGGCGGATATGTTCAGGCCGGAATAGAGAAAACGTATGCTACAAAGCCCCGATTCTAAAAATTTATGTAGATTTGCAACCTAATTGAGCAATTTACATAAAACTCCGTTTGGGAAAACACCATGATCACACGTCAAGCTGCCGAGAAAGTGCTTCAACTGTCGCGCCAGATGAAGGCAGTCGCCGTGGTCGGCCCTCGCCAAAGTGGCAAAACCACGCTTTGCCGCCACTGTTTCCCAGAAAAGCCCTACGTCAGCCTCGAAAACCCCGCCAACCTTCGCTTTGCGCTTGAGGATCCTCAGCGCTTTTTGGCCCGCTATTCCGAGGGGGCTATCTTCGATGAGGTGCAGCGCGCTCCGGAGATTTTCTCCTGGCTGCAAGGTATTTTGGACGAAAAGCCTGAAGCCAAAGGGCGCTTCGTTTTAAGCGGTTCCAACAATTTTTTACTGCTCGAAAAAATCACGCAGACCCTCGCCGGGCGGGTCGGCTACCTCGACTTGTTGCCGTTTTCGCTGGCGGAAGCCCGCCCGCCTGCAGAAGGCCCCGGCAGCGATTTGGATTCCATTTTGTGGCAAGGCCGCTACCCGCCCATCGTGGCCGATGGCGTGGACGCGCACGACTGGCTGGGAGCCTACATCCGCACTTATGTGGAGCGCGATGTGCGCCAAATCCGCAATGTGCAAAACCTGCAAATCTTTAGCAAACTCCTTGCGCTGTGCGCCGCCCGCATCGGTACGCCATTCAATGCCAGCAACTTGTGCATCGAACTGGGCGTGAGCCGCGCCACTTTGGATGACTGGTTGAGCATCCTGCAAGCCAGCTACATCGTTTGGCTACTGCCTCCGCACCACGCCAATTTCAACAAACGCATCCTGAAAACCCCCAAGATTTATTTCTACGACACGGGGCTAGCCGCTTACCTATTGGACATTGCCAGCCCTCGTGCCTTGTCTATCAGTCCCTTCAGAGGCCCCTTGTTTGAAAATTTTGTGCTGACGGAATTGCTCAAAACCCGATTCAACAGGGGGCTGCGGTCCAACCTTTTTTTCTGGCAAGACAGCAATGGCCGCGAGGTGGATGTGTTGTTGCAATCGGCCAAGGGCCTGTTTCCCATTGAGATCAAATCAGGTCAAACCCCCCAAAGCGATTTCTTCAAAAACATCCGCTACCTGAACGAACTGACCCAAACGACGGGCGGCGCAGTGCTGTATGGTGGCGATGAATCTTATGAACGCGCGAACGGGCATCATTTACTTTCATGGCGTTCATTGGCCGATTTTTCTGTGGAAAGGATTATGGGTGAATAGTCTTTTGTAAAAGCTCACTGCTTCATCCCTCCCCCATCCATTCCCAGCAGTCCCATCATCCAGGCATATTCCAGCGCACGTTCTTCCAGGCGTTTGAAACGGCCAGAGGAACCGCCGTGCGAACCGCTCATGCTCGTTTTGAAAAGCAGCACATTTTTGTCGGTTTTCAAATCGCGCAAACGGGCGACGTATTTGGCCGGCTCAAAATATTGCACTTGGGAATCGGCAAAAGAGGTGAGTATCAGCAGGTTGGGATAATTCCCTTTTTTCATGTTGTCGTAGGGCGAGTAGGTTTTCATGTAGTCATACTCGGCTTTGTTGGCGGGGTTGCCCCATTCGGTGTACTCGCCTGTAGTGAGCGGGATACTCGGGTCGCTCATGGTGGTAATCACGTCCACAAACGGCACTCCGGTAATGATGCCCTTGAAAAGGTCGGGGCGCATATTTGTCACGGCACCCATGAGCAGACCTCCTGCGGAGCGGCCTTCGGCAAAAAGCCGGTCGGCAGCGGTGTATTTTTCTTTTACCAGGAAGTCGGCGCAATCAATGAAGTCGTTGAATGTGTTCATTTTATGCATCATTTTGCCGTCTTCGTACCATTGATAACCCATTTCCATGCCACCTCGAATATGGGCAATGGCGACCACGAACCCTCGGTCGAGCAGGCTTAGCTTATCGCGGTTGAAGCCGGGGTCGTAACTAAAGCCATAGGAGCCGTAGCCCGTGATATGGCAGGGCGCGGAGCCATCGCGACGAACACCTTTTTTATACACAAGCGAAATCGGCACTTTCACGCCGTCGCGGACGGTGGCCCATACGAACTCGGTCTCATAGTTGGCCGAGTTGAAATTGCCAAGCACAGGGACTACCTTTTTAATCTCCTTTGCCTTCGTGTCCATGTCGTAATCAACCGTGGTAGCCGGGGTTTTCATGGAAGTGAAGGTGTAGCGCAGGGTTTTGGTGTCGAATTCAGGATTGTTGTCCACCGTGCAGGTATAGCTCGGTTCTCCTACTTCGATGTAGTGGTCGGCCTTATCGGCCCAGCGAATGATGTGTATCTGGCTCAGGCCTCCTTTGCGTTCTGAGGTTACGAGGTGGTCTTTGAACACTGTAAAACCATTCAACAATGCATCAATTCGATGGGGCAGCACGTCTTTCCAGTTTTCGCGGCGAGGGTCTGAAACGGGCGCTTCCATGAGGCGAAAGTTCTTCGCGTCCCAGTTGGTGCGGACGAGAAATTGGTCGTTCCAGTGCTCTAGTTCGTAATAAAAATCCTTTTCGCGTGGGCGGATGGTTTGAAAATCCCCGGTGGGATTGTTGGCATCAAGATATTGAACCTCAACAGTTTGTGTGTACGCGCTGTTGATAAAAAAGAATTGCTCGCTCTTGGATTTATTGAGGTAGGCGTACTGTGTCTCGTCTTTTTCGTGGTACATCAGCACGTCTTGTTTTTGGGGTGTGCCCATGACGTGCCTCCAGATTTTGTCATTTCGGAGGGTGACTGGGTCCTTCGTGTCGTACAGGATTGTCTTGTGGTCGTTGGCCCACACGAATGCCCCGCCGATGTCGAAAGATTCGGGCATGGATTTGCCAGTTGAAAGGTTTTTGAAATAAATCTTGTACAAATTCCGTCCGCTATAATCTACTGAATAAGCAAGCAACTGATTGTCGAGGCTGACTTGCTGGCCGCCGATCTGGCAATATTCTTTCCCGGCCGCGAGCGCATTCACATCTATCAAAACCTCTTCGGCAGCGTTCATATCGCCTTTTCGGCGTGTAAAAACGGGATATTCTTTGCCTGTCTCAAAGCGCGAAACATACCAATAGCCGTTTTTGAAATAGGGAACCGTTTGGTCGTCTTCTTTAATTCGGGATTTGAGTTCGTCGTAAAGTCTTGAGCGCAGGCCATTCACGGGCGCGAGCACAGAATCTGCATAGCGGTTTTCGGCTTCGAGATAAGCTTTTACGGCAGGGTTTTCGCGCTCATTGAGCCAGTAGTATTCGTCTGTGCGCTTGTCGCCCCAAGTGGTGGTTAGGTCTTTGGGGGTTTGCTCGGGG
>CAZPTQ010000249.1:0-5468 GCA_964589365.1 uncultured Saprospiraceae bacterium | reverse complement strand
AACCGAAAGAGGAGGGAATCGGGTAGATGGGTATGGGGTTTGTCGTAGGCTTACCAGATGGCGATGTACTTAATGCCACTTGGGAGATAGACGCAGAAAAAAACAACTATATCGAGCTTGCCGAATTGAACACCGATGGTCGCATCGTGTCTGGAAAATTTGATGTTCACTTTAAGATGACTGTTCAAGGGAGCTGGGGTTATCTCCACTCGGAAAGGATAAATTTCAATGGCGGAAATTTTGTAGCGAGGCTTCCCGATTAAATAATGTGCTAACAACGGATGTGCGCCTATGCCACCTAAACGGGCGGCACAGCGCACATCCAACCGTTCTGCGCATATACAACAAATATAACCGCCACATTTTCAATATGTTAAGATGTCTACAATCATATTTTCACCAGCCATATAATTAAATCATGAGCAATTCAGCCCAATTTAAATCCCCCCAAAAGTCATTTGCCCCTTTGTTTCTAACTCAATTCCCCACTCTGTTCTTCATTTTTTGCTTCTGTTTTCCGATGATGGGGCAGGAAGAGCCGTTTTTCAAATGCCCCGGATATGTTTTTCCTATTCCTTTAGAAATCCCAGAAGAGGCACCATGTGACATCAACCCAAATTATCCTAATTTTGAATGTTTGTCAACTATTGCAATTGGCCAAGGGACTCCTTTCCATAAGGCTTCTGATATAGGGCCTTCTATTACTGGCAATGTATGCATCACGGGGAATTTCATCGTTGACGAGCCTTTTACATTTCAGGATGCAGTAGTCAGAATTTGGCCGGGGGTTGAAATATTAGTTAATGGCAATGCGGGCCCGTTCAATCCGGAGAATGGGCTTGTTATTGACAATTCTCAACTATTTTCATGTAAAGGGCTTTGGAAAGGGATCAGGATGAACTACCAAGCCTATGTAAACACCCGCAACAACTCTAAAATTGAGGATGCAGAAAAGGGGATCTATTCCTACTTACCTGGCAACCATCTGTTTATTCAGAACACAACCTTTAACCGAAATAGAATTGGTATTGAATTGGTTGGTGATGGGTTCTTAATCAATCCAAAGGTATGGACGTTTAGCGGGAATCAGTTCAATTGCACGGCACCACTCAAAGGAACGATAAACGAATTCACTTTTGCCGGAGTAAAACTTACAAATGCCTCTCTCTTAGCATTCCCAGCCTTATCCTTTGGTTGGTTTCGTGACCTACAGTATGGCATTTATGCAGTAGGTACCTGTAGCATTGGAACAAATAAGGTAGTATTTCAGCGCATCAAAAAAGACGGTATCTATCTTGAATCAGGATTCCTGACCTTGATGGATTCGGGATTCTTTTTCTGTGGCGAAAAAGGGATAAACATCAGCATGGCAAGGCTTGTCAATCTCAAGAATGTAAATTATTTCATCAATAATTCTATTCCACAAATCAATCCAATGAATAAAATCGGGGTTAATATCGCTAAAACCTCTCTAAATGCGTCCGTTACTGTAAACCATTTCGTCCTTAATGCAGACATGTCTGATCTTGGCACGACAATAACCGGTATTGGTATATCTGGCATCGGAGCTGGAACCAAAATTCGTGTTGATGGTGGAAGCGTTTTTAGCATCAAAGCAAACAGCTCTGTTGGAATTCGCTTGGGTGGTGTTTACCCAGAAAGTAGCTTAACAGAAGTTTGGGGTAACCGTTTTCGCATTTCAAACTTTGTGCCAGTACTGAACTATGGTACACCAATTGGCATTTTGGTTGAAAACGGCGATAAAAACAACCTTTCCATCATAGGGAACACTTTTACAGCCTACTCACCTGTAATTATGCCGAATTCTATTGCAGAGTTGCAGTTCGGCCAAGGAATTGTGTTAGGAACAAATATAACCGGAAAAAACAATGAAGTATCAACTAATGCTTTTAATGATGAGGTGCAGACGCTACATGATGCAATATACGTGAACGGGTTTCAAAATATGAAATATTGCTCCAAAACGCTTTCCGGTTCTGGGCACAAAACTTATGGGTTTAATTTTAAAGGAACCTGCACAGGAACAGACTTGGTGGGCAACATCCTTAACTTTGGAGGTGGCGAATTTCCAGCCTTCTCGAGCGAGGCTTTGCTCATACAAAGCGGAACAATGATTGGAACTCAATCAAATAGGGGAAATGAATGGCACAATTTCTTGGGCTCAGAGCCATTGCGCCATGCCAGATGCAATGCCCTTCCTGCAGATAACAAAATCATTGTTCATACCCAACAGTCCACATGTGCAGATGAAACCGCCCCTTGCTTTTTTAAGTACCACCCAAAAAAAATTGTCCCTGATGACAACAATGAGTTTTTTGATATTGATCCCACAGGCAGTCCTGTGGAAGGCTGTGTAGGCGGGTCAGGAACAGATGGATTGGACAGGAAAATCGCTCAAGGGTCGTTTGTTCCTTCTAATGACGATCCTGCCCAAGCCTGGGTTTTGGAGCGTTATCTCTACCAAAAATTTAAGGACAACCCAACGTTTGTCAGTGAGCACTTTTCGTTCCCCTCTTTTATGAGCAGCAAAGCGAACAGTTCTGTGGGAAGGTTCTATGAAATCTACAAAAGCATCCAAAACGCCCTTCGGCCCGATGAAAGCCTAAGCGCACAAAGCCTGCAAGCATTGGCAGATAACCGTATTCTGATCGAATCTTTGGCCCTGCTGGACGAACAGATTGAAACGATTGGCAATGGAAGCCAGATGCAAACTCTGTACCAGACCAAGCAGGGGCTGCTGGATCAGATCGGGACTAGGCAATCCACTTATAATGCACTAAATACAACCTATCAAATCCAAACCGTTGCAAACTTACAAACGGCCTACGCGCTAAATGCGGGCACAACAACCGCGCACCCCTACGAAGTCAACGAGAAAACGGTCAATCAAATCTACCTCCTTTCCCTTATGCAACAGGGCGGCGAACTGACAGAAAGCCAAGTGCTGACGCTTCAGGCAATTGCATTGCAAGACCCAAAACAAGGCGGCCCAGCCGTTTATGCTGCGCTCGGGTTACTGCCAGAATGTGCAAAATTCGAGATTCCGCAAGCTTATTCTACCTCAGATGAAGAACTCTTGCTAGAATGGCCTGAGCTTACTCAAAGGAACAAACAGATATTTACTCACCTTGTAGACAGCAAAGTAATAGTCGCACCTAACCCTGCACATTCATCTTTTACTGTTCGAGGGCCTTGGGAAACTTCGGGGCGATTGTCCCTCATAAACCTTCAAGGGCGGCTTGTGCTAAGCCAAGATTTCTCAGGGAAAGAAGTCACGGTAGCACTCGACCCAAGCATCCTATCAGGTATTTACGTCCTCAAGATTTTCATGGACGATGGCTACTCGCATATTGAAAGACTGGCTATCCAGCCTAATTAATTTTTTTCACCGAGGCTGTTCCTGCACAAGGGGCAGCCTCATTTTTGTTCCTGGCTATGCAAGCTGTATCAATATTCACATCATTCTTTCTTTTTCTCTGCTCTTTTGAAACATCCGCCCAAAACAAAAGAGACTACCAGTGGATTATTGGAGGTTACTCGTCTGGCGAGGGTATCTTTTTAGACTTTAACCACAACCTAGTAAATATTGAATTTGGACAAACAGGGATAAAAATGGAAGGCTCCAACACAAGCATGAGCAATGAAAATGGGAACTTTTTATTTGCTTCAAACGGCTGTAAAGTGGTCAATGCAAAAAAACAAATCATGGAAAATGGGGACGGCATAAACCCTGGCATTATAGGAGATTTTTATTGCCCTTTTGGTGGCAGCCCACTCATACAAGGAGTTATCGCCATCCCATCGCCAGAAGGGGACAGCCTGTACTATGTTTTCAATCTTGACTACGATCAGCCTTATGTATTTGACACAATGTTTTATGGGGTGGCTCCACAGCGGCTTTACTATCAAAAAATCGACATGACGCATGATTCAGGCTATGGTGCCATAGTGTTGAAAAATCAAATTGCTATACTTGACACTTTTGCAAGAGGTTATATCAAAGCAGTACGGCATGCCAATGGGAAAGACTGGTGGATTATCGTTCCAAAATCACACAGTAACTGCTACTTCCTTGTGCCGATCACCTCCGAAGGCGTTCAACCAGCCCAACTCAAGTGTTCAGGAAAAGTCTGGACGGACGATGACTCCGGAGGGCAGGCGGTCTTCACGCCTGACGGCAAAAAGTACATTCGCTTTAATTGGTGGAACGGCCTGAACATCTTTAACTTCAACACGGCTACAGGAGACCTGTCCAACCCAATTGACATCATGTTTCCAAATGATACAATCAACTATGTTGGTGGGGCAGCCGTTTCGTCTAACTCCAGATATTTGTATGTATGCGCCAGAAAAAAAGTCTATCAGTTCGACCTGCAAGCACCCAATGTAGAAGACAGTAAGGTGCTGGTGGCAGTATACGATGGCTATCAGAACCCAAATTCCACGATTTTTTACCTTGCGGCTCTCGCTCCAGATAGCAAAATCTACATCTCCAGCACGAGCAGCACCCTGAACCTGCACGTCATTAACAAGCCCAACTGCCCGGGGCTGAGTTGTGAACTGGAACAGCACGGAGTGGTGCTTCCGGCTTATAATTTTGCTACCATACCCAATATGCCACATTACGGCATATCTAATGACAACTGTGACAGCACAAGCAACACAGATGCAGAGCTTGCTGACCACCCAGTTTTAGTTTATCCCAACCCCACAAAAAGGACGGTTTGGATAAATTTAAAAGCCATTGAAGGCGGAGAATACGAAATGAAAATTTGCAATATTACAGGACAACTGGTGTTCTCTACTACATTAATCCAGCCATTAAGCAACATAGATATTTCCCAACTTAAGAACGGAGCTTATTATTATAGCATCAAAGGTGGAAGTAATAGGGCGAATGGCATAATACTAAAAATAGAATAGGTGCGCAGAACAATCCACTACCTATCATGCCTCCTAAACGTCGGCACGTCGGCAGTGGTAACGTTAGTGCCAATAATAGGGGTCTTTTGATCAGTCTCCGCTTTTGGCGCGGGCCCACTTTTGTTTGGCATCGGGTTGGCTCTCAGGGCAGTCGGCAAGTGGCGCGCAACAGCTTGGCCACGTTGACTTTTCTCAGTCCCTGCCTGGCGGCTCGAGCGACTGCCCTTCCGCCGGGAGTTTGGTTCTACTGCTTGGGCACGTAAAAAGGGCCTTTGCTCGGTGAGGGGGAAAGTGGGCTGTTTATGGCTGGTGCGGGTTTCTTAGCGGTGGATTGTGCAGGGCATCCGCCCGGAAGATTCCGCTTCGGGCCTGGGAAATAGCCCGGCGTGATGCCGCCGCGACATGGATATTAAATTGATTTTCAACGGCTTTTGAGGATTGTGGACATTTTAGCGGTAGATCGCTCAGAGCATTCGCCCTCAAACCCCCGCTTAGACTTGGATAATCACCGATTTGTCAATATC
>CAZPTQ010000248.1:0-5519 GCA_964589365.1 uncultured Saprospiraceae bacterium | reverse complement strand
AAAAGCACCGCGTCTATCACGTGAATAATACCGTTTGTAGCGGGAATAGTGGCCACTACATTGGCGCCGTTGACCGTTATTTTGCCATCTTTTACGCCAATAGTCACTTTACCATCATTGGCCATGGAGATCACCTGGCCGTCTTGCAGCATTTCCGGTTTGTACACTGCCACGGCGACGTGGTACTGCAAAATATCCGCCAAGGTCTCCTTTTTGTCGGGTTTCAACAAGCCTTCCACCGTACCGGCGGGCAGTTTGTCAAAGGCAGCGTTTGTGGGTGCAAACACCGTAAATGGGCCAGCATTGGCCAGCACATTCACCAGATCAGCGGCTTTTACGGCTGCCACCAAGGTGGTGTGGTCTGCACTGCCTGACGCAACTTTTACAATGTCTTTTGCAGACACGTCGTCTTGTACGGCGGATTGACCGCCTCCTAATGGAGCCGCAGCTTGGTTGGTGGCGGATTGCTGGTCGGGGCTGGTATTGGTACAGTTTGCAAATGCAACTACGACCAATATTGCGAATGCAGAGCGAAAAAGAAAGTTGATTTTCATACGATTGCGTTTTAAAAATTGAAGATTTCAAACCTCGGAGGTTTTCAAAAACCTACGCGGTTTAGGAGTGTTCGAGCGGCTTCATCGCTGGTTTTTCATCCATCAATTGTTCGGGGGTCAGCGATGGGATTATCTTTTCGGCTTTATCCATCAGATACACCATGAAACTGCGCATCAGCATCAGTCCATAGGGCATTTTTTCCACCACCACAGCGTATAAACTGACCGGACGAAAGGGCACGTCGCCTACCCCATCTCGATTGAGATCGTAGCCTTCGTAGCGGTCCCAATAGTTGCCGTCGAAAGTGTTGAGCACAAGGCTGCCGTTGGTGGATACGTCGAAGGAGTTGCCAAAAAAGTTATTTTGTCGGATCACATTGGCATCGCAACTGGCTTGTACCCGCAGCGCCCAGCCGTTTTCGCGGAACTGGTTTTGTTCCAAAATGATACGGCTCGCACCTTCCATGTACACCGCAGCGGAGTTGTGCTCAAATGTGTTCTTCCAAATATGGCTGTCTGAGATGTCTTTCAACAAAAGGCCATAAGCGCTTCCGCCCCAATTGTACCCAAACTCATTCTCGGTCATTTGTACTTGACGGGAGTACATCACTGCCACACCTGCCCCATTGTGGTGAAATTGGTTGTGGTGGTAATGGTCGTTGTGCGAAAACATGAAATGCAGGCCGTAACGCAGATTTTGCTCGCTGTTGTTGTACCGGATTTCGGAATCTGTCACAAACTCAAAATAGATGCCGTCGCGGTGACCCTTCAAGTAGTTTCCCTCTATCAGTACCCGCGCACATTTCCAAAGGTGGATACCGTTGCCGCTGTTTTGTTCCTCTTTGAGGATGCCTTGAATGTCGTTGCTCGACACCCGGCAATCGCTGCAATCCGATAGATAAATGCCAAAATTGCAGTCCCGAACGCGATTGCCTTCAATGACCACGCGGTTGGACGAGAGGATTTTTACAGCCGCTACATCCAGGGTGCTGAGTTGGCCGCTGTTGCGGATTTCAAACCCTCGAATATAAACATCGGAGGCTGTAACAGTGATGATTTCACAGTTGTGCTGGCCGTCAAGGATTGGAAAATCAACTCCGATTAGAACCGTCGGTTTGTTAATCGCCAGATTGCCTTCCGTATAGGTGCCTCCGTGGACGAAAATGGTATCGCCGGGCAGGGCCTTCGCCAATGCGGCCTGGATAGTCGCGTTGGGTTGACCATTACCGACGTGGTGGTTTGTTGCCGACAGATTGAATGCCGATAAAAGCAGAATAAGAAGTGATAGCGGTCTCATTGTCAACGTTTTTTCTCATGCTTGAAACCTAGTAGGTTTAGTTCAAAACCCCGCCTTCACCCCACCCCAATTCAACTCCTTCCCACCACCAATTTCAGCCTTCACCGCGTCCAAATCTTGCTTGTCAGAAAAACCAGCGATATCTGCGCGCATCGGGCTTTTGATGGCTTCGTTTTCGAGAAAGAAAGCCTGATGTACGTCCACAAATTGTCCCGTTTTTTTGAAATCAACGGCCAGCGTTTGAGCGATGTTTTCGGCAGGAACTTCTCCGGATTTCAGAAAATTGGCCAAACAATTGAGGTCATCGAATTTGTAGACCTTGCCTTTTGATGTCACGATTTCTGCGCCGAAACGTTTGTCGGTGAGGGTCATTTTGCAATGGTGGCAATTGTCTTTCCCGTAACGAATCGGCTCAGGGCCTGTCGTGCAGGAAGTGAAAGACATCAATACAAAAAACGCTGCCAATGCGCCTATTTTGCCTGCCATCGCGCCCGACATTTTTTGCTTCTTTCTGTTTCTAAAAAACTCCCACCACCAGAGCACCGTCGCCAGCAAACAAACCCCTATAATAACCCAAGCCCCCGTGTCAGGGCCAGAGTAGGAGGTGAAATTGAGCAGGTTTTTATATCCAATCAGCGGTGGCTGATACGACATATCCGGCACAATGATGGCCGCTTTGGGATCAAGATTGTGGCCATATTCGTAGCCCCAACGCCAAAAATCCCACATCGCCGCCACGCCATATATGTATGACAACAGCGTGAAAAAGAACAAGGTGCGCCCACTTCCAAACACCGCTGCGGCCAATCCAACTAGCATCAAAAAGCCTATAAACAGCCCGATATATTGGAATTCTGGAAACATCTCGGCACTGATGTGCTTCATGCCGATGTAGTGGTTGAGGCCGTTGATAATGTCTATCTGGCCCGACAGATTATTGTGCCAGATCTTCATGGTCAAACCCTCCGGGTATTGTGGTGCCCAGAGTAGGATTTGCCACAATGGCACGAAATACGTAATGATAAGCGTCAGGCTCGCCACCCCAAGTAGGATGCGGGTTGTTTTGCTAAGCGTCATGATTGTGGATTTGTTTATCTGTGGATTTGACGATTTGGGGATTTGGGGATTTGAACGACATGGACACCAGGCCCGAAGCCATTCAAATCACCAAATCACCAAATCATCAAATCCCCACTATTCGCTATTTCGTCGCTCCCGTCGGTTCAGCCTTATTCCCCGTGCTGAAAGTCAGCGGAGTGCTGGAACCTCGTGGAGATACCCGCACGTAGCCCTGCATTTCCTGGTGGAGCGCTGAGCAGAAGTCGGTGCAGTAGAAAGCAATCACTCCAACCCGATCTGGCACCCATTTGAGGGTAGCGGTCTCGCCAGGCATGATGAGCAGTTCGGCATTGTTGGCGCCTTTTACTGCAAAACCGTGGGGTACGTCCCAGTCTTGTTCAAGGTTGGTTACATGGAAATACACTTCATCGCCCATTTTCACGCCTTCGATATTGTCGGGCATAAAGTGCGAACGGATGGAAGTCATGTTGATGTGCACTTTATTGCCTTCGCGGAACACCTTGGCCTCTTTTTCGCCTTTGGCTACATAAGGGTGGTGGTTGTCTTCGATCTTGAAAATCTTGACCGAATTTTTCGAAATCAGGCTGGCCGGAATGGCCTCTGCGTAGTGCGGCTCACCAATGGTTGGGAAGTCAAGCAGGAGTTTCATTTTGTCGCCGCTGATATCGTACAACTGTGCAGACTGGGTTAGTTCCGGCCCGGTTGGCAGGTAGCGATCTTTGGTGATTTTATTGTAGGCAATCACATATTTGCCATGCGGTTTGCGGGTTGGGCCGCCAGGAACGCAGAGGTGACCGATGGAGTAATAAGTCGGCACACGATCCACCACTTCGAGCTTTTCGATGTTCCATTTCACGATTTCAGAAGATACAAAGAAAGAAGTGTAGGCAAAACCTTTGCCGTCAAATTCGGTGTGCAAAGGACCAAGGCCCGGCTTTTTCACTTCGCCGTGCAATACAGCATCGTATTTCAACACAGGAATGCCGTCAAATTCACCTTCGAAGCTCTTGTCGGCGATTGCTTTCTGGATTTTGGTAAAGGAGAATACCGGGATAACCGCAGCCAATTTACCCGAACCGCAAATGTATTCGCCCGTGGGATCCACGTCGCATCCGTGGGGCGATTTTGGACAAGGCATGAAGTACACAATGTCTTTCAACTCTTTTGGATCGAGCACAATCGTCTCATGTTCAATGGTTGAAGTGGCCGAGTGCGTTTTCTCGTCATAAATGTTGTGCGCATAGCTGACTTTCGATTTTTTGCCTTTGCCTGCTTTTACGTACTCCTCGCATTTTTTCCAGTTAAGGGCCATAATAAAGTCCTTGTCCTTCTGCGAAGCATTTACTTCGAGCAGGGTGTTGGCCTGTTCTGTATTGTAGCAAGAAAAGAAAAACCAATCTTTGGATGGTCCGCGACCGCCGCGGCTCAAGTCGAAGTTTACCCCTGGAAGCAACACTTGGAAACTGACGCCCATACGGCCACTTGCTTTGTCAATGCCGATGAAGGAAACGGTGCCTTTAAAGTTTTGCTTGTAGGTGCCGATGCCCACGTCGGGATTAGAGTCGTCGTCGTCCATGGGATAACTGAATCGGGTGCCTGCAACAGCATACTCCGAATTCTCCGTCAGAAACGGCGAGGAATGGTTCCCCGAGCTGTTCGGGATCTCAATGATTTCTTCGGTGCGGAAGGTGCTGAGGCTAATACGCGCTATGCGCGGCGTGTTGTTGCCGTTCACGAAAGCCCAACGGCCGTCGTGTTCGCCGTTGGTGGTGGACAAGGCGATGTGGTGAGAATCGTCCCAGGGCACAAAACCGTGCGAGGTGTTGAGCATGGGTTTGGTTTCCTCGCTATACCCCCATCCGCTTTCGGGGTTAACAGAGAACACCGGAATGACACGGAACAAGCGACCAGATGGAAGCCCGTACACGCTCACTTGTCCACTGAAGCCGCCAGATACAATGTTGTAAAACTCATCGTATTTTCCAGGAGCGACATATACTTTGCCTGCCGCATCTCCTTCGACCGCGGAGACTGGGTTATGCGGTTTGCAGCCGGGTGTAAGCAGCACAGACGGCAGCGCGACTGCGGCTGCAATGAGCAGTAAAAAATGTTTGTATTTCATATAAAATGTTGATTTTTGAATGACTGTAACCCGGAACTCCGTTCCGGGGGTGTTTCGAAGATTTTCATATACGCCTCGGAACGGAGTTCCGGGGTACTATTACTTCACTCCATCATTCGAGCGCATGAACTCAATGAGTTTGCGCGCATCCTCTTGGGTAATGTTTTGGTTGGGCATGCGCACGAGACATTCTTCGAGCATTTTTTGGGCTTCCGGATCTTTTTCAAGCATCATTTCCACGTTGGTGATCATGTTCATGATCCAAACCGGTTCGCGGCGCTTTGTGACGCCTGCCCAGCCCGGCCCGACGAGTTTTTCATTGCTGAGTTTGTGGCAAGCGAGGCATTTCAGCTCATAATTTGCTTTCCCAGCGGTTACCCACTCTTTATTGAGCGGAGTAGTAAGCTCGATGGTTTTTACTTCTGTACCGTGCATTTCAGGCTGTGGAGCAGCCGCTTCAGAAGGG
>CAZPTQ010000247.1:4360-5562 GCA_964589365.1 uncultured Saprospiraceae bacterium | reverse complement strand
TGGCAAAGGCAGCTTCAAAGGCAACAAAGACGCTGGCTATTAATTGATAGTCAACTGCTGATACTATGGGCAATCTCCGACATGGAGGTTGCCCATTTTTTATGTTCGACCTTTGCTCCGTGGATAATAAACCTAAATTTGTCCGCGTTGGTGGGTACTTTTTCACTTCTTTGCGTCAACATCACCAAAACGTTCGTGTATGAAAACGACAGCCATTAAAAATTCAACTTTTGGGCTTTATGCCCTGCTCTTTTTTTCGGTCCTTGGATCTAGCCAAACCGATGGCCCTCAACCCCAACAAGGCAGTCCAGCTGGACCAAGCTCCAATGTAGCCTTCCAGCACGGGGAGCGACTCACCTATAAAATATACTACAACCTCAACTTTATATGGGTGCCTGCAGGTGAGGTGACCTTCAAAATTTTTGATGAGGGCACCCAATATCACTACCAAGCCAAGGGTGAGACCTACGATTCTTATGAGTGGTTTTTTAAAGCAAGGGACGAATATGACTCTTGGGTAGACAAAAACACGCTGCTGCCCAATTACTCTGAGCGCAACGTGAACGAAGGCGATTACCACATTTTCGAAAAGATATCCTTCAACCAGGCTGGCCGGAAAATGACGGTATGGCGTTCGCCCAAGCGTGGTGAGGCAGAAGAAAAGACCGAACACACCGTGCAAGCCGATTGCAATGATGTGCTTTCCAGCCTCTACAACCTCCGAAATGTTGATTATGGAAGCCAACAAGCTGGCTACTCTGTTCCCTTTCGGATATTCATGGACAAGGAGGAATATCCTCTAAAAATGAATTATTTAGGTAAAGAGTCGAACAAGAAAGTATACAAAATGGGGCGTTACAAAACGCTAAAATTTCAGCCACAGGTCATTGCCGGAACGGTGTTCAAGGAGGATGCAAAAATGACCGTCTGGGTTTCAGACGATGCCAACAGAATCCCGTTACTAATCGAAACTCCGGTGTCAGTGGGATCGGTAAAAATGGTGCTGAAAGACTATTGGGGTTTGAAATACAATTTCGAGGCGAAGAATTAGGAGCATTTGGCCTTGGCAAATATTGGTACGCCCGTTGGTTTTTGGCAAACCGACGGGCGTACTTTTTTGACACCTGCGCGACTTTTTGACTTACCTTCGCCTTGCTAAATCCATAATCTATTGGCATCCCACTTTTCGTTTCCCCGCGTAT
>CAZPTQ010000247.1:0-4260 GCA_964589365.1 uncultured Saprospiraceae bacterium | reverse complement strand
TCGCCACTACGCCGCATCGTCGTTTCCGGGGTAACGGGGGTTGGCTCCACAAAACAGGGGAAACGGGTGGCCAACTTGTTGGCGGGGAGTTACGACCGGGTTTTGCAGATTGACTGTGCCCCTTGGTTTGATGTGGAGTACCACAAGAAATATATCGGGCAAGAGGATGAAAAGGGGGTGTTTTACCCTGGAGAGATGCTGCTTTTTTGGGAACGTTGCAAACAGAACCCGGACCAGAAATTTGTGGCAGTCTTTGACAATTTTGACAAAATAAACCCTGAAACTTTTTTTGGCCCTGCACTATGGGAAGCACTCAGTGCTAAAAAACCTGTGGCTGAAGTATGTGGACAAAAAGTTGAACTTCCCGCCAACTGCTATCTCATTTCCATTACGCATTATGGGCCAGGCTCGGTGGTAGAATTCAATGGAGAACATTTCAAGCGATTGGGCGACCGATGCTTGCTGGAAATCAGCCCCAGAGATTTGGTGGCTTGGTTGCGTTTGCAAGAGCGTTCCGCGGAAATCGAACCGGCCAGACTAGCAGCCCTGCGCGACACGGCACAGATGCACCGATTTCTTTTTTATTTCTTGAAAACCAACCAGTTGCTTGACAAGAAGTACACTGATGGACATCAGATGGGTCAGGGTTCCAACATTCGCCCACTGTACACAGATGCTGAACGAGAAAAATTCAAATTGGCGGTGATGAGTCACATAAACGCCATGCAACCCTCCAAGCCGCTCACAGAAAAAGACTTCAGGCACATCGAATACACCTTGCGGAACGAGGGCATGGAAGCAGGCTCGAGTTACTTTGCGCGGCTGGTGCAAATGCTGCACGAAACGGGATATTTTGTCGAAATTACCATGGTGGGCACCACCGCCTTGCTCACCGCGTTGGTAGGCTATTGGGTGTTTCGCCGCCGCGAACAACTCATCCGACGTTACGGAGACCGGGCGCGACAGGTGTTTCAAAATTTTGAAAACCAACAAATTAGCGCAGAAGCAGCTTCGCGCCGACTCGAAGAGATCAAGCGAGAAGTAGACGGTTTGGTGTTGCGACGGAGCCTGGGATACACCGAAGGGCTGTACTTTCTGGCCTTTATTGAGGATATGGTAAAACGCATCGAATTCGCCCGCAGCATCAGCGAAAACTTTCTCGAACTTTTTGGTGCCTTCATGGAAGACGATGTGCTGACAGAGGGCGAGTACCTCAAGCTCAAACAATTCCTCCAATCCATGCGCCATAAAATCCCGGCAGAGGTGTACGAACAGTTCAATCGAAAAGTAGAGAGTACCTACGCTGCAAGCCATCATTAACGCACCATGTTCTAATATTACCCGCACATCAAGTTTTTTACCAAATCCGCACAGCACCATGTACCAAGTCAAATTCGGCGGCAAAAAAGGCAAGACCGTACAACTGATCGAAAGTCCTGATTTAGTCGCAATCCGAACCGAAAGCAACCAAAAACTGGAAGATGTTCACTTGACAACACGGAGCCGTGGCCTCATGAAAGGCAGCACAGAGGTAGTCGCCTTCCCAGAGGCAGGGGTAACGGTGCACCGTATGGCCGATGACAACAGCCAACTCGGTCTCGAATCCGCCGCCAGCCCCACTGCTCACCGCGACGAAGCGCGTGCTTCCCTTAAAAAAGAGGACGATATCCGATTCGCCGGCCGGGTTTTACAGGATGCGGAGAGCGGCGAAGTGATGATTTATACCGAAAATCTTTTTGTCAAATTCCACGATTCGGTGAGCGAAGCAGACTGCCTGAGCCTTCTTAAACGCTTTAAATTGAAGGTAAAAAACAAACTTGGCTTTGCTAAAAATGCTTTTTTTGCACAAACGGAGGAAGGCACGGGTTTGGCTGTATTTGGCATTGCAGAAGAAATTTTGAAAGAGAAAACCGTCGAATATTGCCACCCCGAACTGGTGCAGGAAAGGCGGTTCAAAACGCCTGCCCATACCCTCCAATGGCATTTGGGAAAAACCAAAATCAAGGACAAAGTCGTTGACAACCATGTAAATATCGAAAAAGCGTGGAAGATTACCAAAGGAAAAAATATCACCATTGCAATTATTGACGACGGAGTGGATATCAACCACCCTGAATTTTCCGGGCGCATCGTACATCCCTTTGATGCAACCGACAACAGTGAAGACCCTCGCCCCAAACTGGAGGATGATTCGCATGGTACCCCCTGCGCTGGCATGGCCTGCGCCGCAGGGCTGAAAAATGGCGCGAGCGGCACCGCCCCCGAAGCCAATTTAATGCCTATTCGCTTGCGCAGCGGCCTCGGAAGTATGTCCGAAGCCAATGCATTTGTCTGGGCCGCCGACCATGGTGCGGACGTGATTTCCTGTTCTTGGGGCCCTTCTGATGGGGATTGGTGGAAGCCAGACGACCCGCTCCACACGCGCTCCGTCGTCTTGCCCGACAGTACCCGTTTGGCCATGAAATATGCCCTGAGCAAAGGGCGTGGCGGCCTTGGTTGCGTCATACTTTTTGCCGCAGGCAACGGCAATGAGGACGTGATGAACGATGGCTATTGCAGTTTCGAGGGTGTTATTACGGTCGCAGCCTGCAACGATTCTGGAAAACGGAGCGTGTACTCAGACTTTGGTAAAGCCGTTTGGGTCAGTTTCCCGAGCGGCGATTTTGAATACCCGCCTTTCAATCACCCTGCCCCTTCCAGCGAGGGTTTGCGCACTACAGACCAGCTCGGAAAGCCGGGTTACGCCGAGAGCGACTATACCAATGCCTTTGGCGGTACCTCAGGTGCCTGTCCTGGCATGGCAGGTGTGGTGGCACTGATACTGGCCGCCAACCCCACACTCAGCCAAAAGCGGGTGAAGCAACTCATCCGCAGTTCTTGCTTCCGCATTGACGAGGCGGGAGGGAAATACGACGCAAAAAAGCACAGCGTCTATTATGGCTACGGGCGCATTGATGCCGGGAAAGCGGTAGAAAAGGCGCGAAAAGCGAAGAAAGCACCAAGCTATCTACAAAAATCGTAAATAACTTTAATCTTCACATGCTTGGCCTTGTAAGGGTCATATTGCAATCGTGCCTATGATCGCCAATACAAGTGATTGTTTTTTTCCATTTTTTATGAGTAAAACTTCGAGTGGCTCATATTTCCGCCGTGCGCGTTATTCCATTTTTAGCAAAAACGGAACACTGTTGGCTCAAAAACGGATGCCAGGCGCGACGGAGGGAACTTGATACTTTTTACTTGCTACTCCCGCTGTGCGCAGGTCACAAGACCCACGCACGGCGGAAAAGTGCTTTAGGAAACTGCTGCATAATCCGGCGCAAACTGGACACTAAAATCCGGTGAAAGTGAACACCCAAATCAGGACAAAAACGAATACTTTTTCCGGAGCAAAGTGAACACCCTTTTTCAAGGGTAAAACTGGTTTAAAAGCCGCGCAAAGTGAACGTTTTTCCAGTACCTGCGCGAGCATCTTCGTATTGCTCAGGCATATCAACCCATCGAGCACAAAGCCGGGGAGAAGTTGTTCGTGGACTATGCCTCCGATCTCGTGAACGCAATCCTGACCTTCCACAACCACAGGCTCTTCACATTCAGAGAAGGTATATGGACAAGGCTCATACACAACTTCAAATACTGTGAAACAGTTTCCATCGTCACGTTCATCTGGAGAGGGCTGAAAGTCGCCTTTGTATATGTTCTTTACCCTTCCAACTGGAGTACCGTTAACCACATTTACACCATTTTTGAAATGAAGGCCGATATCAAAAAGAACAAAAAAGCCAGTGAATGTGCTAAAATTTATTTCATGATTGACAGACTCGTAATAAGCAGAATCGGCAATGTACATTATGGCCTCTACAGAAATTGTATCAGCTCCGAGCCTGCTGAAAATTAATTTTACACCAGCTCGTCCATCATTTAATGTGGATATAC
This sequence comes from uncultured Saprospiraceae bacterium, assembly GCA_964589365.1. GTDB lineage: Bacteria > Bacteroidota > Bacteroidia > Chitinophagales > Saprospiraceae > M3007. The sequence goes on along the minus strand of CAZPTQ010000247.1, from coordinate 324 downwards.
TGGTATCTGCGAGCGGTGCTATTACTATCGCTCGCCCAGACGCCGAATAACTTAAAAATGCCTCACCCCATAGCGGCTCAACGTCAATGTTGAGCATTCTGGTAGAGTCTCCTTCAAAAGAAGACTGAGAATTAAGGTTTAGTTTTTCAAAATAAGTCTTAGCTTCAGAAACGCTAATTGGAAGGTTAATTGAAGCGGAAGCTTGTAAAGCATCGAACCTGTCTTTTTTACAACTCAACAGGAGAGCAATAAAAAAGGCAACGAAAAGCATGGGCCACAAAGTGACCAATCGGAGGGTACGCATAAATAAAATAGGGTGTTTAG
>CAZPTQ010000246.1:0-5610 GCA_964589365.1 uncultured Saprospiraceae bacterium | reverse complement strand
CTTGGAGATTTAATGCCCGGGCTTTACATTTTCCAACTTAGGGCAAAGGATGGGCTATTGTATCTGGGGAAAATAGCGGTGAATAAATAGCGCTAGTGCCAAATATAACGGAGGCGTTGGGCAAGAGGGTGTGCTGGATAAATGTTGGTGGGAATTGTATAATCCTATTTGAATGACCAAACCAAAGATTAGGTTGTTTTCTTGGTAAGGACTGTCCACGCAAAGTGCGCTTGAGCCGAGCCTTAGGTGTTAAATCTGCTCGCGTTGTTTGGCCGTTTGGATTTTGTTTAATACCTTCGTACACGCTTCGCTCCGAAATTCTCAATCGTGTACACGGGAGCGAGGCCAGCAGCTCTGCTTTTAATCGTTTTTAGGGCTTTTGATGAGGATATATGCGATTGGGCAATTGAAGTTTTGCCCATGGTATAACATCCTAAAAATCGAATGTCCTACCTAATCACGCTAATCCATTCACTTGCTTGCAGCAGTTTTGTGAAAAGTTTACCTGTCCGGGTGTGCCGGGATGGGCTGATTACCTTTCATTCACTCTAAACGCACTTAGCAAAAGATGAAAAACATTTTAAATTTAACGCTCCAACGCTCCAACGCTCCAACGCTCCAACGCTCCAACGCTCCAACGCTCCAAACGCATTGCGCTTCTGATTAGAATTTGTCTGATCATTTTTATGATGCCCAATATTGTCTCTGCGCAAATAGACTCTTCGGCTTTCCTCTGCGGAACGGAATTCGGCACGGGAAGCTCTCCAGAATTGAATTTGAATTGTGCCAATACCTCTTCTTATTGGAATAGCAACCCCAAGTATTTGCCTGATCTAAGTTATACCTCTTTGAAAATAAGGGTCAACTTGATCATTCTGCAAAGGCAAGATAGTTCTGGCAACTTTCAGAACAATGTTGCGGACCTAACCTTCCTCAATAATATGATGAATGTGACAAACCAGGTTTTTGCAAACCTGACCGATAGAAATGAGGAATGTTTTCCTGGGCAAAACCTGCCATTTTTATCCAATGCTAAGGTGGAATTCTTGCCCAATATCATCTTTGTAGAAGATGAAAATGGGTGGAACAATCGCAATGATTCGCCTCCGGGTGTGCCATACCGAAACAATTGGTACCTGGATTATCTGGATGATGACATATATGGCGATGCTTCTACACCAAAGGCGATCAACCTGTATTTTACAAGTGACGGGCAACTCCATCAGCAAATGGTGGTATTAGGCACCACTACAGATTACCAAAACAATGTGTATTTCAAACAACACTCCGCCAGCGAGATTCCTGGTCTAGAACCCAGTTGTGGCGGTGCTTCCAATTTTACCGATTTACATACGATGAGGTGTCACATTTCGAATGTATGGCTAAAATTGTGGTGGAAGCGAAACGTTTTGGGTGAACCTGATTGGACCATGGAATACGAAGCAGGTAAGAGCATCGCACATGAAATAGGGCATCTTATGGGGTTATGTCATACCTCTTGCCTTCACTCTGTGATGCGCACAAATTTTGGTGGGCTAAGGGATTACATGACTACCAACGAAATTGGCAAAATTCATCGAGCATTTGCTATCTATCCTTCTTTGTGGCAGTTCGTAGATTGTGATGCCACTTATGTAAGCCCAACAGCTGAAAGGATCGTTACAATCAATGAGACTTGGGATTTGAAAATGCGGCTTTACACCAATGTGGTAGTCAAGGCAGGCGCAACCTTGACCGTTACTTGCGAGCTTCTAATGCCTTTTGATGGCACCATCACCGTAGAACGCGAAGCAAAGTTGATTGTGGATGGAGGCATTATCAGAAGGGCTAACACCTGTACGCCCTCCCAATTTTGGCGTGGGATTGTAGTCCAAGGGAATAACACCATTGCACAGCCTGACCCCAATGGTATAATATCTGCAAATCAGGCGGGAGTAGTCCTTTTGAAAGGAAGCGGCATGATAGAAGGCGCAATAATCGGAGCGGCTGCCAAAGGTCATCCTATCTGGGACGTGCCCCAGTTTCGCGGTGGACTGATTCAGGCTACCGATTTCACCTTTCGAGATTGCCGCAAGGGAGCGGAGTTTATGAAATACGACGGGTTCGTAGATTTTAGCAAATTTGACAACGTTCTTTTTGAGCGAACATCCTCTGGCTCAATGCACACGGGTGTTTCTATCTGGGATACTGAAGGTATATTGTTTGAGCGATGCACATTCCAAAATGTAACTTCCAGTGGTATTATTGGCTGGGATGCAGTTTTCAATGTGAAGCAGGAAAACCGTTTCAATGGTGCAGAAATTGCCATTCTTGCGGGCGCATCTACACCATTGATTGGACAAATCCAAGTGGGTGTATTGGGATTGCAAGGCAACAACCGCAACAAGTTTGAAGGCAATACCGTGGGGGTTCGGGCTACAGCAAATTCAAAAGTCGAGATTTTTAGTAATGATTTCGCCAGTTTCGATTTTGATGTTGCCATCAATGGCACGACACAGAGTGCACTCACCGACAATTATTTTGCCGGAGAAACAGCGGGTAACCAGTTTGAAAATACCGGGGACAACAGCAACCAAAATCTCTGCAATAATTATGCTGGCAATATTGTCGGCACTAACATTGTGGGCAGGAACACAGGCTTTTTGTTCAGGCAAGAGGATTTTGCAACTGATTTTCACGATCTTTTTATTGAAGGCACACAAGTCAACCTCGGAGCGATTCAGATGCTCCAAGGTGCACCGAGCGGATCTCGATGGAATTATTTCTCCGCCAACAAGCCGGAGAACATCAAAACCAGTACAGTCTTGCCCAACAACAACACCGCCCATTTTTTTTACTTCCATCCAAATCCTAACATTGATTTGAGGCTAAAGCCAAAGTGTGCACTAAACGATGCGTGCCTTCCGCCCAGCAATTTCACCAACATTGAGACAGGTGGCTCCCCATATTATGACTGCATGTTCCCTGAGCCTCCAGAAGAACCTTGTCGTACCAAGCCTTGCTTGGATGCGATAAGGATTCAAATCGCTCAAAAAACAGCAGAATATGCCGCAAACCCAACGACACAATTGGCAGGCGAACTACAAAGTTTAGTGACCCAGCGGGAATACATTACCAGCGATCTTATCCGGGGATATGTGGCACTCAACAATTGGACTGCTGTTGAAACCCTGCTCAATGAGGATATGAACCCTGCCAACCGTCGCCGTATGGTGGGGGCTAAGTTGGAACAAAATCAGTTTACGGCAGCCAATGCATTGCTCCAAACATTCCCACAAAGCACTACTGATGACCAGTACTTTGTGCAGGTACAGCAGATCAATGCAGCCCGGCTCAGCAACCCTACCTTTACACTTAATAGCACCCAAGAAGCAACTTTGCTCGGCATAGCGGAATCTTCGAGCCAAGAGGCCGGTTATGCCCAGAGTATTTTGGGTATCTTGACAGGCCAGGTATTTATGCCAAAGTTGCCTGATTTAGGTGGTGATCGCAGCAGCACCCCATACTCGGAACAGCCTGCTTTGATTGGGGCCTTACAAGTATCGCCTAATCCAGTCAGCGATGTACTGCAAGTTCAGATTCCAAAGAGTGTTGACAAGACAGCCAGCCAAGTACTCGAGCTTAGAGATATGGCCACTGGTATTCTTGTCCAGCGCATCCGCGTGCCAGATGGAAACAACGTTTCCATTTCTGTACAATCATTCCCCTCAGGATTGTATCTGCTTAGTTTGCAGGAACAAGGCATCGTAATTGCTCGTCAAAAAATTGCTGTCCAACACTAAATTCTTAACCTCGCCGTGCCGCCAATCAACAGATCTATCGGCGGCACGGCTTTTCCATATTTTGCCATGAGCACAAGATTGTTTTTTTTCGCAGTTAGCTTGCTGGCGTGTTTCAGTAGCATTGGCCAACCTTCTGATACTTATATCAAATCATTTGACCCCAACCCACATGATATGTGGCTTTTTGACAAAGGGAAAAATATCTGGAGTATTGATAATTATGTCTATGTCGTGAATGGTTATTTAAACTCGCAAGAGGATAGAATTCAGCAAATATTTAAGATTGACGCGAGCACTCGAGAAATTGTCAAGCAGATCGAATTGACTGGGCCGCAGATTGATTTAGTCATAACTTGGCCAGGAGGGTACTGTATTACATCAGACCAGCACATTCTACTCACTGGTGAGTGGCGAGATTATACAAATACCCGGATGAGGACTTTCATAGCCAAACTGGACAAGGATTTGAACATGGTATGGATCAACTATTACCCTGACCTTTTTGAATTCCATGTCTATGGCGATGCCATTGCAGAGACACCATCAGGTGATATACTGCTCTACCTGACCGAAGGGAAGCCTGTGTCCCCCAGTGAACCTTGGCATACTGCTGAAGGTTGGATACGAATCATAAAAACCGATGCAACTGGCAACCTCCTCCTCAACAAGGTCATTCCCGACACATTTTTTCAAACGGTCGGGTATGGGCATCTCGCCCGTACAGACGAGGGGAACTATTTATTGACATCTATCGTAATAGGCTACTACTATCACTGGCTCTACGGTACTTACCGCTACAATGCCATTGTGCACAAGATAGATGAGGATGCCAACCCGATCTGGAGCCGGATGGTGAATTACAACAAGTATTTGCGACAAGATCCTACCGCAACCGCTTTGCCTGGAGGTGGTGGAGCTGTGATGTGGAGCCGAGATACTTTTACGCCTGATCCTAATATCGCTTTTGAATTCAATGAGTTGCACCGAATTGACACAGAAGGGCACACCCTTTGGCGGCATGAATGGAACGATGTCTCCATTCGAAAAGTCTATCGAATCATTACGGCAGCCAATGGAGATATACTGGGGTGCGGCGTTTATCAAAAGGACGGTGGCAAAGGCAAAACCTGGCTTTTCAGGGCTACAGTAGGAGGCGAGATACTGTGGGAGCGCCACTATTCGGATTCCATACAGCGCCCTTGGTCGCCACTATTAGAGATGCTCGACTTATGCGAACTGGCCGATGGGCGCATCGCTGCCACGGGTATAGTATACGATACAAACGCGGTAGGTTCGCTCAATCCAAACGTCGGCGTACTATTAGTGGGTACTGATGGGTGCCTTGAACCTGGCTGTACAGGAGTCACGCAATACATCACCGGTGTGTTTGAGCCTTTGGCTCAATCTACGCCATTGCCCCAGCTGCGCTGTTCGCCCAATCCCGCCTCAAGTCTCGTTTCCGTCAAACTTCCCGCAGTGCCAACAAATGTAAACACCCAGCAAACACTTCGGGCTTACAATGCTCAAGGAATCATGATTGCTGAATTTCCCTGGGCACATGCCTCCGAAACACAACAAATCGTTGTCAGCGACTGGCCTCCGGGAGTGTATCAACTACTTTTTTGGGCAGAAAGGAAACCACTCTTCAGTGGAAAAATCATTGTTCAACGCTAAACTCACTCAGCCATGAAAAAAACCCTACTCGCATGCTTGCTGATGTTCTCAGCCGTGTTCAAGCTTCAAGGGCAAGTTGCCGACTTCGCTCCCGTGGGAGCCAAATGGTATTACAGTCAAATATCTTTCGACTTCCCATATCCAGAAGAATACC
>CAZPTQ010000245.1:0-5624 GCA_964589365.1 uncultured Saprospiraceae bacterium | reverse complement strand
CTCGGAGAGGTCCAACGTTATACAACACATTGATTGCCAAACAAATGTTAGACCTCTCCGAGGTCTGGGAACATTGGCTAACAATGATCTCTACAAACGTTTGGCCTCTCCGAGGCCTTAAGTCAACGACATTGCCCCAGGGGGCTACGAAGTGCTACGAGGTGTCACCTCGTAGCACTTCGTAGCCCCTATATCCCAATGGCCTTTTGCAGCGTATCCAAATCCGCCCGGGTCTTCGCCAGCACAGACAGCGAATGGCCAAGCAGGGTTTTTTGTTGGGTGTTCAGGCCCCTCGGGTTGTCGAGTTGGGCGGTATCCACGCCCAATTGGAGCAGGGCGTTGGCCCAGTGCAGCAGTTCGGCGGTGGCGGGTTTCTTGTTGAGTACGCCGAGTTCGGCGGCGCGTATTTTTTCAAAAAGGCCAATGGTCGCTTTGGCGTCCAACTGGGCAAAATTGTCCAGTTTGTCCTTGAGAATCAGGAGCAAATCGGCTTCACCAGGGAATTTGATGTCGAAAAAAGCCACCCGGCGCAGGAAGGGGTCGGGCAGGCCTTTTTCGGAGTTGGAGCTCAGGATGATGATCGGGCGGTGTTCAGGTTTGGCTTCGTAAGTAAAGCGCTTTGGGTCGCCCGTTTCAGGCACCTCAAATTTGAGTTTGTCGAGCGCGGCCAAGAGGTTGTTGGGCAGGTCGCGGGGGGCTTTGTCAATTTCATCGAGCAGCACCACGCGGGTTTGGCCGCTTTTGATGGCCGCTCCGAGGGCTTGATATTGCACGTAATCGCGCTCCACCACCTCCGGCGTAAGGGTTTGCTTCATCACCTGAGCGTGTTGGAAGTGGCGCAGGGCATCATACCGGTAAAAGAGGTCGGTAACCGAAGAGGAGGTCTGTCCATTAAACTCCTCAGGCTTGCCGAGGCCGTAATACCAGGCGATGTGGGCGGCAAGGTCGGTTTTGCCGCAGCCAGGCTCGCCGGTTACGAGCAGCGGCAAGCCAAGGCTTAGGGCCGTCTGAACCGCAGCCCAGAGTTCGGGAGAAGGGCGGTAATGTTCCGGGGCATTGAATTTCGAGGCGGCCGGGCGGGGCGGCAATTGACGGGCCTGGGGATTGTCGGGTTGGTGCGATAGGTTCATAATTATTGGTTGTAGAGTTCAAAAACCAATTCCTGGACCAGTTCCACACGGTCCATGTTCAACTGTTTTGATTGTTTTAGTTGTTGCAATTCGGCTTCTGGCAGCCCCTCTGCGAGGGTGTCGAGCACAGGTTGGAGACGGGCGTTGTTACGTTCGCCAAGGTCGTTGAACCAATCACGCAAGTCGGACACAAGTACCGGGTCGAGCGGGTAAAAATGTCCAGCATGCGAATATTTTTGGCACAATTGGTCAATGGCACTGATAATTTCCTCGGATTTTTCGTCGCGTTCGCGGTGCAGATCTTCGTGGTACATAACGATGAACACCATCAGCACAGGGCCGTCCTTTGGGCGTTTTGCAAGTTGTTCGGCCATCCAGTCGAAGTATTCAGCGAAGAAAGGCTTCCACTCGTTTTTGCGGAAGTAAAAAGGCAAAACGCTGTATTTATGCCGTGCTTTGGGTACTTTGTTGGCTGAAACAGCCTCGTTAAAATCCTCGTTAGCCGCCCAGCCAAACCACCTTGCGCAAAACGCTTTGAACAGTTCTTGCGATTTTTCAACGGAATAGCCGAGGGGTAGTTTTTCGATTTTCACCCGGTCATGGTTTTTGGGGTCAAAGCGGCAATGCACCACTTCGGAACCCTCGTCGAGCCAATCCGCGAGCAACTCGTACACCATGCGCTCGCCGAGCGAGGGTGGCAATTGGGTGGGACAGGCACTCAGGAAGTAAAAATGGTTGTGTGCGCCCATTTTTTGCCGGTGGTCGAAGCCTTCCTCGAAACGGTCGCGCAGCTCCCTGCGGTTGCAATTGACCAAATGGATGCGGCCCATTGCTTCGGAGATTTTCAGGTCGTTTATTTTCTCGCGCAAGCGTTCCTTGCCGCTGTCGGTGCCGAGGTCGTATGCATCGGCGAGCTTCTTTTTTAGCGCGATTTCGCGGCTTTCGAGCTGCTTGATCTCGTATTCGAGTTTGAATTTTTCAGCCTCATCTGTTTTGACAATCAATGCGGTGCGCAGCGCACTGAGTTTTTGCAGGATAAGTTTCAACTCCTGCTCAAAGCCGGTTATTTCGTCGTGGGAATAGCTCATGATTGCAGTTTGTTTTTCAAATCGGCAATCGTGGTGTCCAATTTTTTTACTTCGTATTCGAGGGCAAATTGTCGGGAAGGGTCGGTTTCCAAGACTAGGGCCGTTTGCAGCCGTTGTTGCTTTTCGGTGGCAAGGTTTAGTTGTAATTCGTAACCGCTGCGCTCGAGGGCCGAAATAGAAGGGGGCAAGTGCATCGGGGGCGCGGTAGACGGTGCGTTGACCGAAGGGGCAGCAGGTGCTCCGGCTTGTTTTAATAGCAAGTTGAGCCGCCGCACGATGGTGGCAAAAGCCTCATCTGTGTTTGCCCATTGATCAAGCGGCACTAAGCGTTGGTCCTGGGCGGTTTTGGGCAAAAACTCGAACTCCGCGTAGGGCATGAGTTCAAACAAACAACTGCGGAGCAAAACAGGCACTACGGCACAGTCTCCGTTTGCTTCCCGTTGCATGGCAATGGGCACTTCGATGCGGTTGACGTAATCGGAGGCGAGGTAATCGCTGCTGACGAGGAACACTACAATATCCGCCCGGCTGACTTCAGTGTTTATTGCCCTGTCCCAGTTGGACCCGGGCAAAATCATGGAATCTTCCCAAAGAGCAACCTTTCCAGACCGTGTCAAAGGCGAAAGATGGCGGATCAGCTGATCGAGCAGCGGGCGATCGTTTTGGTTGTGCGAATACGAGATAAAAACACGCAAGGGGATCATTTTGCTTCGGGTTTGTTCTTTAAATGGCCTTTTTTCCCGATGCAATGGTACGAACGAAAGATTTAATATCCGTGAAAATCCGTGTCTCATCCGTGCAATCCGTGTTCCACAACGTGAGGATGGAACACGGATCACACGGATGAGACACGGATATTAACGGATCAAAGTTCCCCAGCCAAAAGCCTCAATCGGATCTCCGCCGCTTTCAAATTATACAGCACCAGATCCCTGCGCGACAAGGCTTGTTCCAGCGAATTCTGGGCAATTTGCGGCTCCAGGCCATTCGTCGTGCCTACCCGGAATCGCTCTGTACTCACGTTGAGGTTTTCCCGGGCAATGCGCACGTTTTCTTCTTCCAGACTTAAAATTTGCTGTTGGCTTAGATAGGTAGCAAGCTGATTGTCCAATTCCATTTCCAACTGAAGTCTTTGATTGTCAAGCCGAAAGGCCGATTGTTGGGCTGCGAGTTGGGCCGTTTCCACCTGCCGTTTGAAATTGCCTCCTGCATAAATAGGCACCACCAAGCCCACACCGACGGTCAGACCCGCTTGCGTGTTGTTCACCGTAAAACCCGCGCCATTGTCCGAACGGACGGCGTTGAGTTGCCCGTTGCCCGTGAGCCTGGGTCTGCCGAGGGTACGGTTTTCATCCACCACCAACGCGGCGATTTCCGCCGATTTTTGCAGGGAAAGCAGGCTGGGGTTATTGGCCAAAATTTTCTGTATCAGATCGTTGCGCAGGGGGGCGTAGGTAGTCGTCAGCGTTTCATCTACGTTGAATGCCGTTTCAGATGCACGTATAAGCAAGCGATTGAGCGCTCGTTTGGCGTTGGCTGTGAGGGCTTGTTGCAATATAAGGTCGGCACGGCGCTGATTGAGGTCAATGCGGGCTTGCAGCGCATCCGTTTGAGCCGCAAAACCCGCTGCCAATCGGGCCTCCGCGATGCGCAGCCGCTCTTCGTTGAGCACGATGACCTCAGCCAAAGCCCGCTCCTGCATTCTTCCACGTACGATGTCGTAGTAGCCTTGGAGCACGGAGGCTGTGGTTTGCTGCACCGTGTTTTGCAGATTGGTTTGGCCGAGCGATTCCAATTCTCCCAGTCTTCTTTTGGTGATTTGCATTCTGCGTCCGTCAAAGAGCGTCCAGGAAAGTTGAACCCCTGCGTTTGCATTGTTGAAGGGGGCGCCAGCTTCCTTAAATTCGGTGCCATTTGCCAATTTTTGCTGAAATGCACTGAGGGTGAAGTTCTCGTTGGCCACGAGATTCACGGTTGGGAGCATTCCGGCATTGCCTCGGGTATTGTTTAGTCGGGCGATGTCAGCATCGGCCTGACTGATGCGGATGTCAAAGTTGGCTTCCAGGGCGATGCGGACGGCTTCATCGGCGGGGAGGAGTGGAGCGCTGGGGTTTTGGGCGAAGACGAAGGTGGTAGAAATGAGTAAGCCTGCCGTCGCCCCCGCCTGCCAAGCTATGGCGGGTAAAGCAGGTAAATGAAAGAAGATTTTTTTCATGGGATAAAAGTACACGTCAAGAAATGATGTTGGTACCTGCAAATAACTCTTGGGCGATGCAATTGTTTTTTGAAAATGGCCGGGTAATGCGTCAGCCTTAATCCACCAAACAAAAAAGCCTTCCAAGATAGGAAGGCTTTGTGGGCACAGAAGGACTCGAACCTCCGACTTGCTGCTTGTAAGGCAGCCACTCTGAACCAACTGAGTTATGCGCCCTTTGCTAAATGCGGACGCAAATGTCTGACGATAAGTTTGAAATACCAAACTGTCTTGTTAGAAATATTACCTCCTCATCTCAAAAAAAGTCTAAAAACACTAACTTTGTTGAAAACCATTCACCCTGCAATGTCAAACGAAACTAGCTATCGCTCCATCAACGCTTGGGCCGAAGAAGACCGCCCGCGCGAAAAAATGCTCCTCAAGGGCTATCAATCCCTTTCTGATGCTGAACTGATCGCCATTTTGCTTGGTTCCGGCAGTGTTGGAGTAAGTGCTGTGAGTCTTGCACAAGAGATTCTGGCCTCCGTGGAAAACAACCTCCACGAACTCGGAAAACGCTCCATCAAGGAACTCCAACGCTTCAAAGGCATAGGGGAAGCAAAAGCCATCGGCATTGCTGCCGCACTCGAACTGGGCCGTCGCCGCCAGATTTCTGATCTTCGCGAACGGCCCAGAGTCGCGTCAAGTAGAGATGCATTCAAGGTCATCGCACCTTTGCTGACCGACCTTCACCACGAAGAGTTTTGGCTGCTCTTGCTGAACAAAGCCAGTGAGGTTGTTGCCCGCGAAAAACTCAGCACAGGAGGCTCTGCGGGTACCGTGGCCGATGTGAAAATAGCCTTCAAAACAGCATTGGATGCACGCGCTTCGGCCATTATCGCAGTACACAATCACCCTTCCGGAAATTTGAAGCCCAGCGATGCGGATATGGATTTGACAAGAAAAATGAAGGAAGCCGGAAAAATCCTGGACCTTCCTTTGCTCGACCACCTCATCGTTTCAGAAAGGGGATATTATAGTTTTGCGGATGAAGGAGCAATTTGAGTATTTTGCCTAATGCTGCCACCTTGCGCAAACCGATTTGTCTTTTTGTGCTCTTAGGAACGGTGTCAAAATAACTTCCCAATTTGATGCCGTTCTTTTGCCGCCATCCATCCTATCTTTTTCGTTAAATAGCCCCACTATTCGCCT
>CAZPTQ010000244.1:0-5624 GCA_964589365.1 uncultured Saprospiraceae bacterium | reverse complement strand
GCACCGTTTATAGAAATCGTCACGGAATAACCACGGAGCCGCGCAGCGGCGGCACGAACGTCTCTGCGGCCATACAAACCAAAGAAGTGGAATATCTATATCATAATATTCTTTGTGCCGTAGCCTCCCCCCGCAATTTCCAGTCTGGAGAAACCCCTTGAATCAAGACAATCCCCGGCGTTTTTCCGACTTCCAAACTGCCCACCGTATCATCAAAACCAAGGGCTTGCGCGCCATTGAGCGTGGCCCATCGCAGTAGCATGGAGAACGGCACATAACTCTGGTACCGCGCGATGGTTTTCATCTCCTCCAGTATCGAAAGTTGCCAGTTGGACGTGAGTGAATCCGTGCCTATGGTGACACGGGCCTGTGTGTCGAGAAAGGCCGAGTAGTCAGGCAGACGGTTTTCAATGTAGAGATTGGCGTTGGGACAGGTGGCCCAAAAGGTGTGTGGACCCCAGACTTGAGCGGCTTCAATATCAGCACGAGAAGTGAGTGTATTGTGGACAAATATGGTTCGGTTGGCGGGGTTCATATTCGCCAAAGCATAGTAAATTGAAGATTTGCCGATAGCCTCAAATTGATCGAGCGAAATGCCAAACTTGTTATAAAAAGCAAGAAACCCGCCTTTTTTCTCCAAAAACAAGGCTTCCTCTGGCGGAGTTTCCTGGTTGTGGATACTTACTGTGATGTTGGATTTTGGGTTGAATACCTTGATTTTTTCAAACAAACTTTTACTCACCGAGTACGGCGCATGGGGAACCATTGAGCGAGTGCTGCCTGGGGCAAGTGCTAACTGATCGTACACCGCCAACCCGTCGGCAAAGGTCTTTTCCGCCGCGGCTTCTTGTAGAAAATCAAAGAGTTCGAGAAAGGTATAGTAACGCAGCCTGCCCTTAGCCTTGGTGGCAAAGGTGTCGGGCGCGTTGGATATGTCGCCCAAGGCAACGATACCGCCATCGAGCATTTCCTGTTCGGCTTTTTCGATGGCCTCGGCGATGATCTCAGCCGATGCGTTGCGCTGAGTAACTACCCCAGTAATGAATGGTATGAGTCCCGTACCTGTATCCACCTTGCCTTTCATGTGCGAGAGTTCGAGGTGGCAATGGGTGTTCACGAAACCTGGAACGAGTATCCCCCGGTGTGTTTCGACGCTAGCTAAATCGTGATTTTTATGAGGTTCAATTGCGAGGATTTTGCCTGCGTCGTCAGTGATAACGACCGCATTTTCAAGTGGTTCGGAAGAAACAGGGCAAACCCAATCGGCAGTGATTTTGTGCATTTTATTGGTGATTGGTGGACTGGTGATTGGTTTATTGGTGGACTGGTCAATGGAAAAAGTTGCTGCAAAATTCTTATTTTTAAACGTTTTTCCATCTTTGCCAATCCATTTCTTCCGAATCCACTAATCTACCAATCACTATTCCACCAATCACCAGCTTATGTCTCGCTTTTCCATTGATCCAAACATCGCCCGCGCCCGCACCATCTCTACCGAAGTGTACACCAGCGAAGCGATTTTTGAAGAAGCAAAAGAAAAAATTTTCGCCCCTTCCTGGCAATTTGTAGGCGATACTGGCCATGTGGCCGAGCCTGGGGACGTGTGGCCGTTCATGTTGTTAGACCAGTATTTAAGCGAACCGCTGCTACTTTCTCGCGACAAAACCGGGGCGGTACACTGCATGTCGAATGTGTGTACACACCGGGGCAATATACTGGCGTATGAGCCTTGCAAATCCAGCCAATTGCGCTGCCGCTATCATGGTCGGATATTCGGTCTGGATGGGAAATTCCAGTTTATGCCTGATTTTTCCGAAGTGGAAAATTTCCCGACAGAGGCTGATAATTTGAAGCAACTGCCGCTTTTTCATTGGGGTAAATTGCTGTTCACCACCCTGAGTCCAAATTTCCCAGCGGAAAAATTCCTGGGTGAAATGATGCATCGTTTGGCCTGCCTGCCTCTGGATCGCCTAGAATTTCGTCCCGATCTTTCCAAAGATTACGCGGTGAATGCCAACTGGGCGCTCTATTGCGAAAACTATCTTGAAGGTTTTCACATTCCGTTTGTACACAACAGCCTGGGTGCAATGATAGACTGGAATCATTACGCTACGGAATTATACCAATATGCAAATCTTCAACTCGCGATAGGCAAAAAAGGCGACGCCTGCTTTGATTTGCCGCCTGATTCTCCTGACTTCGGCAAGGATGTGGCAGCCTACTATTATTGGGTGTTTCCCAACATGATGTTCAACTTTTATCCCTGGGGACTTTCGCTGAATATTGTTGAGCCACAAAGTGTTAGCACTTGTAAGGTGCGGTTCCTGGTTTATGTTTTTGACGAATCAAGACTCAATACGGGGGCAGGTTCGGGTCTGGATCAAGTCGAGTACGAAGACGAAGAGGTGGTGGAAAATGTACAACGCGGCATTCGTTCGCGCTTTTATGAACATGGGCGGTACTCGCCCAATCGGGAGCAAGGGACGCATCATTTTCACAGCCTGCTGGCAGCGTTTTTGGGTTAAAACTCAGGTACTGTGTGCCCCATCGTGACAAATATCACGTTGCGCTATTGACGGATTCCAGACTTTTGTCCTATAAACAGGTTTCATAAAACATTGGACGTTTCAGTTACTTGCAGTACTGGAACGATACGTGTAGAAGATACTTCAATTAATGGCCAACAACGTTTATTTTCCTGTCCTGTGGCTGGTTATCGCTGGTTTGGTGGTCGGCATTTTTGCCGTTATCGCTGCGGTGTCGTTATACCGCAGAAGGATAGGGAGCGACCCTGTCCAGCGAGCCCAATTCCATCGGCAATTCGTTGTTTTAAAGCGAATGAGTGGGCTGCTGTGGGTGCTTGTCCTGGCAATGACCGGCACAGGGCTTGCCGCCTGGTTCTGGGAGATGAAAGCACAAAACAATGCCCTGGCGGAGGCGCGCGCCAATTTGATGCCAACTTATGAACGGGGTAAAATATGGGGAACTCCGGACCCCTACCTCGCTCAAACGGACCACGAAGCAGCACTCATCGCCTATGGCCGCGATCTCGTAGCCCGCACTCAAGACTACTTTGGCGAAAATGGCCTGGTTCGGCCCGCCAGCATCAACGCAATGAATTGCCAGAACTGTCATTTGGATGCTGGAAGCAAACCTTTTGGCAACAATTATTTTGCTGTCGAAAGCACATACCCGCAAATGCGCGCTCGTTCGGGCGGACTTGAAACCATCCCCAAACGTGTGAACGACTGCTTCGAGCGTAGCCTCAACGGACAAGCCCTGGATACCACCAGCCGCGAGATGAAAGCCATTATAGCCTATATGCACTGGCTGGGTACAGGCGTTCCAAAAGGCGAAAAACCGAAAGGCTCAGGGCTGGTGGAAATGCCCTTTCTTGACCGCGCAACAGATCCTATTAAAGGCCAGCAGATTTACGTTGCAAAATGCGCTTCCTGTCACGGAGTCGATGGGGCAGGACTGCCCATGCCTGACAGCCCACGCGATTACCCACCATTGTGGGGCGACAAAAGTTACAATGAAGCGGCGGGGCTTTTCCGAATGTCGCGTTTTGCAGGCTATGTCAAAGTGAACATGCCCTTCGGTTCGACCTATCAAAATCCGCAATTGACGGATGAAGAAGCCTGGGATGTAGCAGCTTTTATCAATTCACAGCCGCGACCAAAACACCCGTTTCTCAATACCGATTGGCCCAAGATTGAGAAAAAGCCGTACGACCATCCCTTTGGTCCATTTGCGGACACCTTTCCCGAGATGCAGCACAAGTATGGTCCTTTCGGGCCAATTGTTGCATTTTATAAAAAATAAACACAGCACCAATGTGTTTTAAAATCAACAAAACATGAGCACAGATCGTCGCAAATTCCTTCGAAATTCCCTGCTGACAGGCTTAGGAGCAGGCCTTTCGCCAATGGCCTTAAGCGGAGAACCATGGAGCAATGAACTTCCCGATCCCGATTTTATCGGGACTAAACTTTCGGGAAGTTTGGATACCCAAAACGGTACCCTCACACTCCTGCAAACCACCGACGTACACTGTCAGATTCACCCGCACGACGAACTGTTTTGGGAAAATGGCAAGGCTGTGTTCCGAAAAACCGCGGGGTACGCCCACGTCACCACCTTGTTCGATCAGGTTCGGAAAAAGAACCCCAACACCTTTGTCATTGATACGGGCGATATGTTTCAAGGCAGCGAACTATCGGTCAAAACCACCGGTAAGGCCATCACGCCCATTCTAAACGCCATGGGCTACGACCTCTACCTGCCGGGCAATTGGGAAGTGGTGTACTACAAAAAAAACATGCAGACTTTGTTGGGCGGTCTTGATGCTCCTAAGGTTTGTGCCAATATGTTCCATGACGCAGGTGAGGGGAAAAAGGGCGAACTTATCTTCCCTCCGTATTTCACCTGGTCAAAACTAGGGGTGAAAATCGGTTTTCTGGGTTACACTGACCCGTTGGTGCCGCTGCGTCAATCGCCCAACTATTCCAAAGGCATTATTTACACCAAGCCAGAGGAGAACTTGGCTTATTACGTCAATGTGCTGCGCGAACAGGAGCAATGTGATTTTGTCATCATTCTGGCACATCTGGGCCTCTCACAGCAAATATCGCTGGCCAACATGCCCGAATGTGAGGGCGTGGATTACATTTTTGGCGGCGATACCCATGAACGCGTGCGCGAGCCGATTGTGTGCAAATATGCCAAAGTAGTAGAACCCGGCGCTTTCGGCTCCTTTGTCGGGCGACTGGATATAACCGTGAAAGACGGAAAGATCACAGGTCACCATTACGACCTCATGGAAGTAGACCCTAAAAAATACAAAGCCAAAAAGGAAATTTCAGCGCTCATAAAACAAATGGAAGCCCCGTATGTGGCTGAAATCGAGCGCGTGGTGGGTTACAGCACAGTGCCGCTCTACCGCTATTTTGTGGTGGAAAACACCATTGATACGCTTATCCTTGATGCCTTGGCCTGGAAGGTAGGCACCGAGATCGTATTGTCCAATGGCTTTCGTTTTTGCCCGCCGCGCAGTACACCTGATGCCACGGGCAATATCCCCATCACGGAAGGTTTTATCTTCGATATGTTGCCCGTGGATGCCACCGTTCGCACTGCGAAAGTAACGGGCGCACAATTGATGACATGGCTGGAAAAGGAACTGAACAACGTGTTCGCAAAAGACGCTTCCAAACGATTTGGTGGCTGGGTGGTCAAGTTCAAAGGCATGGAAGTGGCGTTCAATGCTTTTGGCGAACATGGCAAACGAGTGCAAATAGTGACCGTTGGTGGCAAACCACTCGACCCGGTCAGAACATATTCCGTCTCCGCCTGCGAGCGCGATGGCGATCCGGAAACCATGCTTTGCCGTATCCCGAATGTGACCGAGGGCAAAAACATGCCCTATTCTTTGCACACTGTTTTGAAAGAATATCTGGCCAAAAATTCCCCTGTGACACCGCTTCCGCATGGCTATGCCAAAGTGCTGGATGCTCCGGCTACTTTGCTGACGCAGGTGAGCGGGGTGGCGTATGATTTTAGATAGTATCTCATTGGTCATTGGTCATTGGTCATTGGTCATTGGTCATTGGTCATTGGTCATT
>CAZPTQ010000243.1:0-5827 GCA_964589365.1 uncultured Saprospiraceae bacterium | reverse complement strand
ATGGAAATGATAAATGCCGTGGGCCGTCGGAAAACCGCAGTTGCCCGCGTTTATTTGATGAAAGGGGAAGGCAAGATCACGGTAAATGGCAAGGACTACCGCGAATACTTCCCGCAGATGCACGTGCAGCACAACGTGACCGATCCTTTTGCAGTGGTAGGCATCGAAAATGCCTATGACCTGAAAGTGAACGTGCGCGGTGGTGGCTATAAAGGCCAATCGGAAGCCGTGCGCATGGGCTTGAGCCGCGCTTTGGTGAAGCTCAACGAAGAGTTCCGCTCACCGCTGAAAGTTCGGAAATTCCTAACACGTGACAGCCGCGCCGTAGAACGCAAGAAGTACGGTAAGCCAAAAGCGCGTAAGAACTTCCAGTTCTCTAAACGCTGATTTTTTTGGTTATTCGGTTATTTGGAGCGTTGGTTATTCGAGCACTCAAGCTTGGCTACTCAAATAACAGAATAACCCAAAAAATCAAATCAACGCATCAACAATTAAAACTCTCCTTCTCATGCAGAAGCCTACATACAAGGAACTCCTCGACGCCGGCTGCCACTTCGGCCACTTGCGCAAAAAATGGAATCCCAAGATGACTCCGTACATCTTCATGGAGCACAAGGGTGTCCACATCATTGACCTCAACCGTACCGCCGACATGCTGGAGCGTTCGGCAATGGCCATGAAAGCGATGGCCAAAAGCGGCAAGAAAATTATGTTCGTCGCTACCAAAAAGCAAGCCCGCGAAATCGTGCAAAAAGCTGCCGAAAGCGTTGGGATGCCTTTCGTGACCGAGCGCTGGTTGGGTGGCATGATGACCAACTTTGCCACTATCCGCAAATCGGTGAAGAAAATGCAGCACATTGAGCGCATTTTGGCCGATACAACGCTCACCAGCATCACCAAAAAAGAACGCCTGATGTTTGGTCGCGAGCACACCAAAATGACCAAGCACTTTGGTGGTATCGAACAACTCAACCGCCTTCCTTCTGCCGTGTTTATTGTAGACATTCACCACGAACACCTTGCACTCGCTGAGGCTAAAAAGTTGAATGTCAAGACTTTTGGCATGGTGGACACTAACTCTGACCCGACACTGGTGGATTTTGCCATCCCCAGCAACGATGACGCTTCAAAGTCCATCTCCTATATCACCAACTACCTCGTTTCTGCCATCCGTGAAGGTTTGGAAGAACGCAAATCTGCCAAGGGAGACGAGAAAGAAGGTGCTGACGCTACGGTGGTTGCGGAAGCCTGATCTATAGGGTTATTGGTTTGATAGGTTTGAACTGTTAGACCAGATGACCGCATTTTTACCCGCCATAGCATCTCGCCGCCTCCAAAGGCTAAGCGAATAAAAGCGAAGGAGGGGATCACATTGACCATATTAATAAAAAAATGACAAAAGTTTCTGCTGCCGATATTTCAAAACTGCGCGAACTGACTGGCGCAGGCATGATGGACTGTAAAAAAGCCCTGGAAGAATCCAACGGCGACACCGAAGCGGCCCAAGACTGGCTTCGTAAAAAAGGCATTGCCAAAGCGGCCAAACGCGAAGACCGCGAGGCCAAAGAAGGAGTGGTGATCGCAAAGACGAATGCCGATCAGACCCGCGCGGTCGTGTTGGCGCTCAACTGCGAAACTGACTTCGCTGCTCGCAATGAAGGCTTTATCGCCCTCACCAACAAATTCACGGACATTGCGCTCGAAAAATTCCCCGACACGCTCGAAGCCCTCCTTGCCCTCCCCTTCGAAGGCTCGGTAACAATCGGCGAAAAAGTGGGTGAGCAGGTAGGTGTAATTGGCGAAAAAATAGAGATTGGCCGCTATGAGCCAGTCACTGGCGCACAAATCCTGATCTACAACCACTCGAACAACAAGCGTTCGGTGGCTGTGGCACTCAACAAAAGCGAAAACGAATTCGAGCAAGCCGGCCGCGACGTGGCGATGCAAATCGCTGCAATGAGCCCAGTGTCGGTGGGCAGGGATGACGTGGACCCGAAAATTATCGAAAAAGAAATCGAGATCGGGAAAGAATTGGCGCGCAACGAAGGCAAAGCCGAAGAAATGCTCGAAAAAATCGCGCTGGGCCGCCTCAACAAGTTCTTCCAGGAAAGCACATTGCTCAGCCAAAAATTTGTGAAGAACCCCGACCAAACAGTGGACCAATACCTCCGTTCTTTAAACAAAGACCTTACAGTGACGGGCTTTAAGCACATTTCGCTGTAGGTTTCTCTAGAACACTTTGCACAAACATACTGGCGAGTCATCCCGTTTTGAACGGCGATGGCTCGCTTTTTTTGTGTTCGAAAACACGGTTTTCGATTTCACTTTGACCGATGGCGGAAAATATCAACCCTGGGGATGATTTAGATCACTTTACAATCGAGCTCAATGGATTTACTTTACATCTCAATTTGTACCTTAGAGGCATGAAAAAAATACTCGTCACAACCGATTTTTCTACAAGCTCCAAAGCGGGCTTGCGTTTCGCATTCCAGTTGGCCAGTCAGGGGGATTTCGAACTGGTTTTTTTTCACTGCTTCCAAGCACTGATTCCAACCACCATCCATCGAAGCCGTTTAGAGGATGCCCTTCAGGAGCAGGTAAATGAACATCTGCAAAAATTAGAGCGATTCGTGGCCTCGGTGCTCAAGCCCATGGAGCTCAACCCCGGCAAATATCGCTGTGTGATAGTGGAAAATTTGAGCACCGGAGAGGCTATTTTAGAATATGCTCAGAAGCATGGGGCTGACTATATTTGTATTAGCACGAGGGGCGCTGGTCAGATACTCAAGATCATCGGCACCAATACGAGCAAAATGATTGTCAATTCTCCCGTACCTGTGCTGGTTGTGCCGCATACCTATCGGCTGAAGCCATTGAAAAAGGTTTTGTACGCCTCGGATTTGGAAAATTTAGAGCGAGAAATGCCATTGGTCTCCGCTTTCGCCAAATCCCTGGGTGCTAAAGTTGACATGGCGCACTTTTTTCACCAAACGGCCATCAAACTTGAAGCAAAAACGATGGCGGAACTGTGGCGGAAAAAATACCCAACCCTTGACCAGGTGGTGCTCAATCCATTCGACTTGGATGCGAGCTTTGCAGTACAACTAGAAAAACTGGTTAAAAAAGTGAAGCCGGGCATTGCCGTGTTTTTTACCCACACCAATCAAACTTGGTTCTCCAAGCTGTTCAGCGCCAACCGCTCCGAAGCATTTTCTTTTGTGACAAAAGTCCCCATGCTGGTCTATCGGAAGCAAGACAAATCTTAACCCGGAGAAATTTGACAAAGGCATTACAATAAATTAAAGCACTATGTAGATAAAATCCAGATAAACATAAGACATTTGGCCTTCGAAAATTAACCCCTGCCAGATTGGGTGTGTGCGCAACCAAAACACCAACAATTCTTAAATATCTTTAAACATAAAAACACCGTGCTCAAGATTCTCAAGTGCTGTCTGTCTGTTCTGATTATTGCCCTGATTTTTACAGCCTGTGGCGAAAACGACAAAGAAAAAGCGCCACTGACCATTCCATCTGCCTTTGACGGCACTTCTTTTTCAGCCAACACGGCCACCCAGGACGCCATCCGTAGCCAATTGGAAGCACTTGTAACAGAGGCCAAAAAAGGACGCAGCTCCGGGTTTGTGCTCGACTATGCTACCCTGACCCAATTGTTCAATACGGGCAGCCCAAGTTTAAAAAGTATCACAACTACCTACTACGCTGGTCGTTTGGACGGCACAGGCAACTGGCTTGATGAAATGACCAAGGCCAGTGGAACCGCCTACGCCCCAGGCGCCCCAACGGGTCAAGGTGGTGTGTTGAATGGATACCTTTTTGACGAAAACGGGCTAGAAATCGAGCAATTGGTGGATAAAGGTTTGTTCGGCGCAGCCCTGTACAACCATGCGGTTTCGCTCATGCAAGGCATAATGACTCCCGCTACTGCCGACCAATTGGTGCGTATTTTTGGCGCGCACCCCGATTTCCCGAACACGCCCACGGCAGCCAATGCCGCCAACCCTGACAAATTCATGGCCAACTATGCTGCCCGACGTGACAAAAACGACGGAACAGGGCTGTATTTCCAAATGAAAAACGCTTTTATCAAACTGCAGGCAGCCTTGAAAGCTGGCGACGACTACAATCAAGAACGCGACGAAGCACTCCTTGCCCTGCGCGAAACCTGGGAAAAAGTGAATGCCGGTACGATGATCAACTATTGCCATAGCGTTATCTCGACCCTGAGTGCTACCAACCCAACGGATGCCCAAAAAGCGAATGCCCTACATGCTTATGGCGAATGCGTGGGATTCGTTCACGGCTGGCGCAGCATTCCGCAAGACTACAAGAAGATAACGGACGCAGAAATTGATGAAATTTTGATCTTGTTCAACACACCATACAATGGCACCACGGCTTCCTACAAATTTGCGACCGATCCCGTGAATGAACTGCCGAAATTGACGCAGGTTATCAGCAAATTGAAGGCTAAATACGGTTTCAGCGATCAAGAAGTGGAAGACTTCAGAAACAACTGGGTGGCAGTACAGGGCCGTTAAGGCTTATTTGGGAACACGTTTACTAAACTTTCAAAGTTTTAGTAAACGTTGCTATTCAAGCACCGTTTCTTAATTTTTTATTCCGGAATTAGCATGCTGTACAGAACTATATTCCTACTGTCCTTGATACTTGCCTTCACGGCTGGCTGCGATAAAAAGGGGAAAGACCTTGTCAATACCTTCGACCGCGAAGCCATGCTGCGCAACTACTCAGACAACCTAATTGCGCCCGCATTTGGAAGCGTCCAGTCCAAATTGAGCAGCCTGAAAGTGGTCGCAGAAGGCTTCAACATTGTGCTTTCAACAGAAGTGCTGGATGTATTACAAGACGGATGGGTAAGCGCATACACGGAATGGCAGTATTCAAACGCCTATAATTTCGGGCCGGCTGGAGAAGATGGACTGCGAAAGGGCTTGATTGAGGAAGCAGGCACGTTTCCTGCCAGCGAATCCAAGATCGAAGCAGCCATTGTTGCGGGCACTTGGAACCTCAACGATTTTGAACGTGACGCACGGGGTTTTTTAGCCATCGAATATTTGATTTTTGGCAAAAACCAGAGCAAGGATGAGATTGTCGCGGCATTCGCAAACAGTCCTTCTCGCCGTGCATATTTGTCGGCACTGTTCCAAAACCTGCACGATCGGGTGGGTGATGTACAAACCGCTTGGAATGGTTCGTATCGCGACCAGTTTATCCAAAATGACGGTACCGACGTGGGCAGCAGCACCTCTCAACTCTACAACGAGTTTGTACGGAGTTACGAATCCATCAAAAATTTCAAACTCGGACTGCCCCTCGGAAAACGCCCCGGCCAAACGCAAGCTGAACCCCAGCTGGTGGAGGCGCTTTACAGTGGCCAAAGCCTGACCATGCTGAAAGCCCATGTAGCCGCTATTGAGGACATCTGGAATGGGCGTAGTAGAAATGGTCAGGATGGTATCGGTTTCCGGGAATATTTGGACAATGTGGAAGGCGGCAAGGACCTTATTGCCAGTACCGAAGCACAGTTGTCCGCTTTAAAGTCCGCACTGGCCAACGTGCCTGAATCCCCCGCGCTTTCTGAACAAATTACGAGCGGCAACTCCTTTTTAGAAGCCCTTTATGTTGAATTTTCTAAAATGACCCGCTTTTTTAAAAGCGATATGTCGTCGTTGCTTGGCATTGCCATCACATATAGCAGTGGAGATGGGGATTGATTTTTTAAATTTTCGTCATTGGGGTCATTTCGTCATTGGGGTCATTTCGTCATTGGGGTCATTGG
>CAZPTQ010000242.1:0-6015 GCA_964589365.1 uncultured Saprospiraceae bacterium | reverse complement strand
AATGTTTGGAAGGACAGAAGTGTCAATATTCACCAAAAGTGTACCACTAATTTGCACCAAATGTGTACCACCGGTAAATCCTTTTGCCGCATTATTCTTTGCTGACTAATATATTACTAAAAATCGAACAATACGTTTGACATATTGTCCTACCCCTCGTTTGGCGGCATCGTCACCGCCCACGCAAGTCATTGGCAATCAAAAAGTTTGATGGAAAAATTGTACGCTGCTAACATCAATTGCCGCATCTCGCCCCTTGTGGCCGCACAGATTGATTTTTCTCGAAAAGGGGTGGATTGGGCCTTGCGCGTGTCGCCACATTATTACAATACGGAGGAGGAGATAGGGCGGCTGGTGGAAGTGTTGGCCAAAATTTGAAATACATAAACCGCAAAATGCAAAACCGGGGAACGGGTTCTACGCTTGATTTTTCGGTTTGATATTTTCCCGT
This sequence comes from uncultured Saprospiraceae bacterium, assembly GCA_964589365.1. Lineage (GTDB taxonomy): Bacteria > Bacteroidota > Bacteroidia > Chitinophagales > Saprospiraceae > M3007. The sequence goes on along the minus strand of CAZPTQ010000242.1, from coordinate 5,564 downwards.
TTTACATTTTAGGGTTCTCCTGTTTTGCCCTTTTCTTACCCCTGCCCGTACAACCACTCCAAAGTATTTTTATAAAACACCCGCTCCAGCGTCTCCTCCGGCAAACCCATTTCTTCTATAAATTTCCCAATTTCTAAATCTCCCAACGGGAATGGGTAGTCCGTGCCGAGGCAAATTCTTTCTTCCCCCACTACCTCCAAAATATAGCGGAGCAATTGCGGATCGTGTGTTGCCGAATCATACCAAAACCGCTGGAGATATGAGCGCGGCGAAACAGGGTTGTCCATCGCCACCAAATCGGGTCGGCAATTGAACCCATGCTCGATGCGCCCGATGGTGGGCACAAACGAACCACCCGAATGTGCGAGGCATACACGCAACTTGGGCAAGCGTTCCATCACTCCCCCAAAAATGAGTGAACATGCTGCCCGACTGGTTTCGGCAGGCATTCCCACGAGCCAGGGGAGCCAGTATTTTCGCATTTCAGCCTCGCCCATCATTTCCCAAGGGTGTATGAAAACAGCCATGTTGAGCCGTTGGCAAGCCTCGAAAATGGGGAAGAATTGTGCTTCGCTGAGGTTTTTTTGGTTCACATTTGAGCCAATCTGCACACCTGGAAAGCCAAGGCCATGCAATCGCTCCAATTCTTTGATCGCCAGGTCAGTATCTTGCATTGGGATCGTGCCGAGCGCGATGTAATGTTCAGAAAAATCGTCCACCACACCTGCCAGATGATCGTTGAGGAACATGGAGAGTTCGTGGCAATCGGCAGGTTTTGCCCAATAACTGAACATGACAGGAATCGTGCAAACCACTTGCACAGGGGTGCGAAAATGAGCGTATTCGCCGATACGCACCTGAGGGTCCCAGCAATTGGAAGCGATCTCACGAAAAAACGTGCCGCCTTTCATCATCCGCGCAAAGCCCGGTACCTGGTGTTCCAGGTGAATAAATTCCCCGTAGCCGAACTTTTCTGCAAAATTTGGCAGCTGTTCGGGCAGGAGGTGGGTGTGCATATCTATCTTTTTCATGGGAGTAGTTGGCTAAACAGAAGGGGTTGTGTCCGGGCGCAAGATACACACTTGTTTTTCTTCGCCTTTTGATGACATCCTTCAACTGATTCGCTTAAGGGTTCTTTCTCTTCAATACCTTTGTCGTTTCAAAAATGAAATATTCATGAACAAACTCTTTTTTACACTCATACTCAGCCTTTTTGCGCTGAATATTTGCCAAGGCCAATCCAACCATACATTCACGCTTTTGAGCAACTGGGACGATAATGACCTGCCGATTGCTGCGCCAAACTGGCTTTCCCTCCAATATAGCGGTTGCTGGGGCATAGCTGTCAATGGGCGCGAGTATGCCGTGCTGGGTGGTGCTGAACACGTGCTCTTTTTTGATGTGACGGAACCAACCACGCCAAAATTGGTAGGCAAATTTCAAGGGAGCGCCAATACTGTTTGGCGTGAATTCAAATCGTACAAAAATCGGGTTTACGCTGTATCGGATGGCGCAAGTGAAGGATTGATGATCTTTGACATGAGCCATGCAGAGGACACCATTGTACGTACCTATTGGAGCAATGCCCTTTTCCAGGCAGCTCATACGATCACGCTTGATACTACGTCAGGACGCATATACTTGAACGGAGGCAGTGCAAGCCAGGGTATCATAGTATTGGACATCAGCCAAAACCCCGACGTGCCGACCTTTGTCACCCACGCTGTTTTTCTAGGCGGACTCCTGCACGATTCCTATGTGCGCAATGACACCATTTATGCTTCTTCGGGTCATGCTGGCTATTTCATTTATGATATGAAAAACCCGCTCAATCCGATACTGCTGGCTCAAATCAGCACAGGCGGTTACAACCACAATTCTTGGTTGAACACGGCGGGTACACACGCATATTACACCGAAGAAATACCAGATGGACAACCCATTCGAATCATTGATTTACAAAACCTTGCGTTGGGGGAAATAGAAACGGCCGGTTCGTTTCTGGACAAATTTTCAGTAGAAGGCGGCGAGCATACCGCCATCCCCCACAACGTGTACATCAGCGGCAATATCTTATTTGATTCACAGTATGAAGACGGTTTGCTGGCATACGATATTACCATTCCCACCCAACCGGTACTATTGGCTCATTACGATACGCACCCTCAAAATATACAATACAATCAATATCACGGCAACTGGGGCAACTACCCATGGCTTCCCTCGGGCAACATCATTGCTGGAGACATGCAAAACGGCCTTTTCATGCTGAAACTCAGCAATGGCTCAGTGGACACAAAAACCCCAGGGAACCCGCTTGCCGTGCAAGTCTCTCCTAACCCTACCCATGACTTTCTGAACATTCGACTGCAAACGCCCACCCCCGGAACATGGATGTGGAGAATCCGTAACTCCGCAGGCCAAATAATCTCGACTGGGACGGCGGAAGAGGCCGAAACTTCACTCAGGCTAACTGGCTGGCCAAGCGGCTTATACTTTGTCGAAATCCGTGATGCGGAGGGAAGAACTGCCCTGCGGAAGGTAGTAGTGGAATAAGTATAACTGCGGCCTTATTTTCCAAACTGCTTCTTCAAAATATCCCAGCATATTTTGTAGAACTCCGGCACGTGGGTAAATGCCTTTAACGCGTTGACCTTGAATCGTCTATGCAAATAATTTTGCATCAGTACGAAGCTAACCGTGTAGCCCGCAAGCATGGCGTAAGCCGCACCAAAAAGGCCAAATTCTTTGATAAAAAGGTAGCTCAATGTTAGGTTGAGCATTGCGGTGAATAACGTATAAGCGAAGTTTACGGCAGGTTTTCCGGTTGAGTCCAGTACCGTCCCAAACTGAATTGCAAAAGGCATGAAAAGCCCAAAAAAAGCCGTCAACCGTAGCACGTTTGCCGATTCCATATACTGGCTTCCCGCAAAAACACGAATGATTGGTTCAGCGAACACAAGCACGAAAATCACAAAGGGAAGTATCACTGCGAGCGTAGCCCCAACACTGCGCTCATAAAGGTTTTTTACCCCCGCAGTGCCTTCAAGGGCCATCTTTTCGGCACTTTTTGGGAACACCACAGCAGCAATACTGAATGCAGGAGCTTCTACCAATTGCGTCACCCGTCCTGCCGCATCGTACACTGCAAAAGCCACCGGGCCAAGCATTTGACCCAACGAGAGTTTGTCAATATTTTTGTAGAACATGGTGCTCAGGTTGGTACCCAAAACAAATTTGCCGTAGCTCAACAAATTTACAACCCATTGAAAATCAATCTTTTTTGCCAGAAACAGAAAAGGCCAGGAAAGCCGCCACGCAACCAAAGCGGCCAAGCTTGTACCCATTAAAACGGCCGCGCTAAATTGCCAAAGCACCACCCCTCCTCCTGAAATCCAGCACACCAAGACCCACAGGAAAGGTACTCCTCGATAAAAAAATGAGGTCCAAAAAAGCCCGCGAAATTCAAAATTAGCTTGTTGGACAAAGTTGCTGTGCGCACAAAGCGCCATTAAAAAATTGCTCAGGAAATACACTGGCAACATCTCGGCCAACAGAGGAACCTGATACTGCCGACAAATCCAGTCCACACTAAGCCATAGAATCAGATTAGACAGTATGGAGTAAGAAATATTGAGCACAAGTGCTGCTGTGGCAATGTTGGCCTGTTCTTTTCTGTTGCCTTTTTGGGTAGCCAGTGCACGGACTAGGCCATTTTGCAAAAGCCCACTCCGCCCCATTTCAACAAAATAAGCGAGCAGAATAAAGATTCCCCAAGCCGCAAATGCTTCTTTAGTTAAAAGCCGCAACAACAGCATGGCTGTGCCGAGGTTGAAAGCCATAGCAACCACCTTTTCCAAAAGGGAGAATAGCCCTGATCGAAGCCAATAGTTTTGCGCAGGGATGGCGGTGGGTTTTTCCATGAAGAGTTTCCGTCCAATAAAAAACGGGGCCGCGATATCGCGGCCCCGTTTTTTGTACAAAATAATTGGCTGCGAAATTAATCGTAGCGACGGTTGTGCTTTTTGCGCTTTCCTTTGAAATGGTGGCCATCTTTGTCGTTATTGCCCGTTACAGGGCCTTTACGAATCATGGCACAACGGAAACCAACGGTTCTGCTGGCTTTGTCCTCTTCAAGGAAACGACGTGCGCCAGGCGAGAGCCAGAAAGCGCGATCAGCCCAAGAACCTCCTTTGATAACGCGGGCCTTATCACTGATGAGGGTGCTGATACCATAGCGATATTCTACGTTCGACTCTTTATCGCCATCAAGGAAGTTGTACACTTCTGGACGTTTGTAGTTATCACGAAGCGCAGTTGTCGTAGTGTCCATAAGCTCGTACACTAAATGGCCAAGGCTGTCCTTCTGAATGGGCGCACCTGTTTCAGGATCAAGTTTCTTGGTCATAAAGACGTTGCCGCGATATGGGTTGAGCTCTTGGCTCTCCGTGTCTTCCAAGTCAGAAGCCGTGAGCGGACGGTAGAGGTCAAATGTCCATTCGTTTACGTTGCCAGCCATGTTGTAAAGGCCGTAATCGTTGGGCCACCCAGAAAGCACTTCGGCGGGGAAGAAGGCTTTGTCGTTGAGTGCTCCGGCCATACCACCATAGTCACCAGCGCCACGCTTGAAGTTAGCAAGCATCTTGCCTTGGTTTTTGTTGCGCTTTTGGTAGCGAACTGTGTTGCCATTCCAAGGATAAATACGACGGTCGGTAATGAGTTCGTCTTTGGTAGTAGCTTGGTTTCCAAGGAGACCGAGCGCAGCATATTCCCATTCTGCCTCCGTAGGAAGGCGGTAAGCAGGGAGGAGGATGCCATCTTCAAGGCGGACTTGACGTTCGCCTCCAGTACGCTTGTCTTCTAGCAATTTGCGCGGAGATGGCTGGTACTGACCAACGAGATAAGCTTCGGTGTTGAAGTTATTGTCGTCTTTTTGATCGGGCGTAGGCTCGATGATTCCACGTTTAATGAGAATCATCTCATTCACGCGGTCGGTACGCCATTTACAAAAGTCATTTGCCTGGTTCCAGCTAACACCTACCATTGGATATTGGTAATAGTCAGGCGTACGGAAGTAGTTTTCAACCATCGGCTCGTTATACGCAAGTTCTTCGCGCCATACGAGTGTGTCAGGAAGTGCCCGTTTCCATACTTCGGGATAGGTTGCACCATAAACCCGATTGACCCAATACAAATATTCTTGGTAGTCAATGTTACGCACTTCGGTCTCGTCAATATAGAACGAACCAACAGTGACACGTCGCTCGATGTTGTTCCATTCGTAGGTAACATCTTGCTGTACTTTACCCATTACGTAGGTACCGCCTTCAATCAGCACGAGGTTAGGGCCCGTAGCTTGGCCTTCGTAATCGGTCTTTTCAAATCCGCCCCATTTCTGGTCGTTGTACTTCCAGCCTGTGGTGGAGGAGCCTTCGGATTTGCGTCCGCAGCTGGCTAGAACGAACACCAGTAGGGCAAAATTCAACCCGTGAATTAGTGTTTTCTTCATTGTATTAAAATACAGGTTTTGAAAAAAAATGAGTGGCAAATGTAGAAAAAGTAAA
>CAZPTQ010000241.1:0-6021 GCA_964589365.1 uncultured Saprospiraceae bacterium | reverse complement strand
GTTGACTATCAATTAATAGCCAGCGTCTTTGTTGCCTTTGAAGCTGCCTTTGCCAGCTTCTTTGCCTTCAGGACGAGCCATTTCGGTTTCGCCTTTCGCAACGCGGAATTCCACGCGGCGGTTGATCTGGCTTGCTCCTTTTTCTGGAACGAGGTTGGTAGTTTCGCCAGCCCAGTTCAGAATAAGGCGGTCACGAGATACTCCGTACTGCGACACGAGGGTTTCGATAGCAGCCTTCGCACGATTGTAAGAAAGCACGGCGTTGTAGCCTTCTGGACCACGGTCGTCTGTGTGACCCACTGCCACGACTTTAAGATCGGGGTGGCTTTTCAGCACAGAAGCCACATGGTAAAGTTTCTCATACTCGCTGTAACGTACGTCGTAACGATTGTCGCCAAAGTTGATGATTGGCAGGTACCATTCCGTATTAGGCGTTGGGAATTTAATAGCGGCGATTTTCGCATCCACGATACGGTTCACATCGCTTTCCGTGATCGGTTTTGGCACTTGAGCCACGCCATCAGTATTCACCGTGTAACCTGGAGGAGAGTATGGTTCTTTGTCTTTGTAGTTAGGCACTTTGTCACCGTCAGAGTCAAGGGTAACACCTTTGGTGTCTACGCGAGCACCAGCAGGGCTGTTGTCTTCTTCGTCAATGTCATCAATTATGCCATCGCCATCAGTGTCTGTTGGGTTGTAGATCGGACGTTTTTCAAGTTCCGAAATCGCAGCACCAACCGATTCCAATGGGTTGACCCAGTAAAGCGGCTCAGTTTTTTGATTGCCGTTTTTGTCTTTGCCACCGATGTTGAAGTTCAACGAGAGGTGCGGCCAGTGGAAGGCATCGCGGTAAGTAGTGCGGCTGTCGTTCAGGTTGTTGTCGCCATCAAGCAGGTCGCCATCAGAGCCAAGCACTTGGGCCACCGTGTACTCCAAACCGAGGTTGAACTTCTTGCTGAAACGGAAAGCCAGGCCAGCACCTACTTCTACCGTAGCGCCAGAGTACTTATCCGCTTTAGTAGCATCGTTAGGCGTTACTTCAAAAGAAGAATAGCCAAGTCCGCCAAAGACATTGATGCCTATTTTGCGGTAAGGCTTGTCAAAACGGAGATTGTTCACAGTCATCACAAGTTGGCCGCTACCTGAGAACCAGTTTGTTTCAGACTTATCCGTGTTTGAACCTGTGTTTTCGTTTTTCATGGCACCGTACATGCCACCAAGGCGCACAGAGAACACATGGCCGAAAGCTTTGCGGACGTGGAGGCCACCGCCAAAGCCTGGGAATTTTGCTTCAATGTCACCAATGATCATCGGCGTTCCGAGATCAACGCCGACTTCCCACTGGTCTGCTGGTGTGAATGAACGATAGGTTGAGCCTGCTTCTTGAGCCGCCAAACCAAGTCCAAAAAAGGTTAAAAGGAGGGCAAAAGTTAATTTCCGAACCGTCATAGGGTTGCTGAATTTTTAATGAAATGAATGTTACAGTTTTGTTCGTTTTGTGTTTGTCAGGGGATTTGTTTTTCGGAAGGGGGGGACTTCAGCTTAATAAATGATTAGAAAAACAAGGCAATATTCGGAAAAAAAACTCAGATGCCAAGCTTTTTCAGGGCCAAAAATAGGGCGGTGGTGGATATTTTTCGGGGAGAATCATTATTTTTTCTAACTTCTTCTATTGCGCGACGGATCGTGGAGGAGGTATCAGAGAAAATTGCACGGTCAGTCATGACTGCTTCGGGCTGCATAAGGTAGGCAAAAACCCGCGCCATGCCACAGTTTGCGATGAAATCCGGGATAACCGCCGTGTGCTCGTCTGTATAGCGGGCTGTAGGCCCAAAAAACACCTGATCATCCACAAACGGCACATTCGCACCGCAGGCGATGACCTCCACACCGCCTTCCAAGAGCGCATCCACCTGTACACGAGTAACCAGTTTGGATGCTGCGCCAGGAATAAAAATATCAGCGCCCATTTTCCAAATTTTCTCGTTCACCTCATTGAAAGGCAACAAGTTGGGCGCAGCTATTTTGTTTCCTTCTTTTTCGTTGAAAAGTTGTTTCACCGCATCAAGCCCTAATCCTTCCGGGGCAAGAATGCCTCCTTCGCGGTCAACGATCCCTATAATTTTCACACCCTCTTTGGCCAAATAGCAAGCGGCAGCAGAAGCCACATTGCCCCAACCTTGTATGATCGCTTTTTTGCCCACCAATGAACTTTGGTGGAAAATATCATAGAAATGTCGCACTGATTCAGCCACGCCATAGCCCGTTATGAGGTCAGCAACGGCATATTTGTGCTGGCCACCTTCGGGCATATATTCGGGGTCTTCCACAATTTTGGTACAGCCGTAGCGGAGTTGGCCGATGATATTGATTTGCTGACCTTCGGTAGGCTTGAGGTGGCCTCGAACGATGCCTTCCTGTGGATGCCAAAGGCCAAGTGCTTCGGTAATAGGTACTACGTCTTTCAGCTCGTCCACGTTCAGGTCGCCACCCGTGCCGTAATAATTTTTCAAAATGGGCAAGACAGCGCGGTACCAACGTTCCAGCACTTCTATCCTGCGCGGATCAGCCGGGTCGAAATTGATACCGCTTTTAGCGCCCCCGATGGCCGGGCCGCATACGCTAAACTTGATTTCCATCACTTTGGCGAGTGAAACTACCTCTTCACAGGTCAATCCTTTGCGCATCCGGGTACCTCCGCCAGCCGCGCCGTTGCGGAGCGAATTGATGACGATCCAACCTTCCGCGCCAGTGTCCTCATCGTGCCATTCAAAAATGATTTCGGGCTTTTTCTCCTTGTATTTTTCTAGGAGCCTTTCCATGCAGTATGTGGTGGGTAAATTGGTAAAGAGCAAAATGCGGCGCAAAAGTAGCGAAACGTAGGGCGAAATTCATTTCACCTCTGATAAAAGACGAAATGAATTTTGTAGGCTATGCATGGCGAAATGAATTTCGCGCTACATGGATTCGCCGTTGCGTTTTGCCTAATACCTCGATTTCCACGCGGACTGCATCCTCGGGCAGCAGTTGTTCCGCCAATTGAGGCCACTCGATCACACAGTACCAAGGGTCGTACAGGATTTCTTCCAATCCAATTTCAAAGGCCTCTTGTGCAGTGCGCAAACGATACAGGTCGAGGTGGTGAAAAATGCTTACTGAGCCGCCGGCTTCCACATAAGTATATTGATTCACAAGCGAAAACGTAGGGCTGGCCGTGTTTTCCCGCACACCCAGGTACTGGCAAATGGCCTTCACGAGCGTGGTTTTGCCCGCGCCCATTTCGCCATATAGGGCGATTTTGCGGCGGCCAGCGAAGGCTTCGAGCAATTGTGGCACGATGGCCGGCAATTCGTCGGGGGATTTCAATGTCCATTCCATGGCGGCAAAAATAGAGCATTGTAGACCACGTAGGTTTTCAAAAAACCTACGTGGTCTATCTACCTTTGCGGCGTGACTTACCAACTCTCCGACATTCAACCCATCCTTCAAGCCGAATGGCTGCAAAAAACCGAGGCCAACCCAAGCGTGGCGCAGCTGCTTTTCGACAGCCGTTCGGTGGCTTCACCCGCCTTGTCGCTGTTTTTTGCACTGCCGGGCAAACACCGTGACGGCCACCGTTTCATTCCCGAACTTTATGCTCAGGGTGTTCGTCAATTTGTGGTGAGCAAAAATGTTGATCTTAAAAAATTGCCGGAGGCCAACATACTGAAAGTCAAAAACACACTCGACGCGCTGCAAAATCTGGCCGCCCATCATCGCTTCCTGTTTCAAATCCCCGTGATCGGCATCACGGGCAGCAACGGGAAAACTGTAGTAAAAGAATGGCTCGCCCAGCTCCTTTCGCCTGATTTTGACCTCGTGCGAAGTCCCAAGAGTTACAATTCCCAGATCGGTGTGCCGCTTTCGATTTGGCAAATGCAGGAGCGCAATACGCTTGCTATTTTCGAAGCGGGCATATCGCAGCCCGGAGAGATGAAGCGGCTGGAAAAAATCATACGCCCTACCATTGGTGTTTTCACCAATCTTGGTCCTGCCCACCAGGAAGGTTTTTCTTCTGACGAGGAAAAATTGGCAGAAAAAATGCGGCTGTTCGAGCGAGCCGATACACTTGTCTGCGAGACGCGTTGGGCACCGCAAAATACGCGTGCCCAACTTTTTACCTGGTCCAAAAATGATGGCGACCCTGCTGATTTGAATGTCCTAAAAATCGAAAATACGGGAACTGGCGGGGTTAAAATTTGGGCAGAAATGGGGATGCGTGGTCATAAGACCCTCGCGCGGAACGACGCTGAAAAATCGTCAATCGTAAATCGTCAATCATCAATCGTTATCCCCTTTACCGACCCTGCAAGTATTGAGAATGCACTCCATTGCTGGGCCGTCATGCTCCTGCTCAACATCCCGCAAGAAGAAATTGAGCACCGAATGCTGCGGCTCGAACCCGTAGAAATGCGCCTTGAAGTGAAGGCCGCCATCCACGGATGTACGCTGATAAATGACGCATACAGCAACGACCTTGCCTCGCTCCGCCTAGCACTGCAATTCGCACGGCAACAAGCGGGTAAAGAGAAATTGACGCTCATCCTTTCCGACATCTTGCAAAGCGGACAAACCGGCGAATCGCTTTGGACGGAGGTGGCGGAGGCTGTTCAGATGCAGAAAGTGGACCGTTTTATCGGCATTGGCCACGACATTCGAGTTATTCAGCATAAATTGCCTTCTTCCGTAGAAGCCATTTTTTACCCGGACACGGAAAGTTTTTTAGAAAAAATAACAGCGCAGGATTTCCGCGAGGAAACGATTTTGTTGAAAGGCGCAAGGACCTTTGCTTTTGAACGGATTGCCCGGAGACTGGAACAAAAAGCCCACAAAACCGTGCTGGAAGTAAATCTTTCAGCCCTGGCCCATAATCTCAAAACCTACCAGCGACTGCTCCAACCCGGCACCAAAATGATGGTGATGGTAAAAGCCGAGGGCTATGGAGCAGGCTCCGCGCAAGTGGCGAAACTGTTGGAATTTCAGCAGGTGGACTACCTCGGTGTGGCTTATGCTGACGAAGGCATTGCGCTCCGTCAGGCTGGAGTCAACCTGCCCATTTTGGTACTCAACCCCGAACCTGCGAGTTTTGATACGCTGTGGCGTTTTCGTTTGGAGCCAGAGGTGTACAGCCTACCAATGCTGGACGAAATCGCCCTCTTTGCCGGAACTGAAAAACCGCTCACTATTCACCTCAAGTTGGACACGGGGATGCATCGCCTGGGTTTTGAACCCGTCGAGATACCCGCATTGCTGGAAAAACTGCGAGAGATTCCACAATTGCGCGTGGCCTCGGTTTTTTCCCATCTTGCAGCCAGCGACACTCCGCAGCACGATGAATTTACCCGACGACAAGCGGCTGTTTTTTCTGAAATGTTTGGGCAAATAAGCAATGCGCTCGGGTACGCTCCGCTGCGTCATATTTGCAACACAGGGGGTATTGAAAATTGGCCAGAGTACCATTTCGACATGGTGCGGCTGGGCATCGGGTTGTACGGTATAGGCGGCAAAACGCTGCACGGACAACTTCATACAGTAAACTCCTTGAAAGCCACCATCAGCCAAATCAAAGCCATTGCCTCCGGTGAAACAGTGGGCTACAACCGCAACAGTGGACCGCTCGCTTCGCCCAAACGTATTGCCACCATCAGCATAGGCTATGCCGATGGTTTGTTGCGACTGGCGGGTGGAGGGCGATTTTCAGCCTTGGTTCGTGGCCAGCGCGCTGCTACGCTGGGAAATGTTTGCATGGACATGACCATGCTCGACGTGACGCAAATCCCCGAAGCCCAAGTAGGCGATGAAGTGACAATTTTTGGAGAAAACCTGCCTGTTCAGGAACTGGCAAACTGCTTGCAAACCATTCCATACGAGGTGTTTACGAATATTTCGGAGCGGGTGAAACGGGTGTATTGGCAGGAGTGAGGTGTTTGTCATTGGGTCATTGGGTCATTGGGTCATTGGGGTCATTGGGTCATTGGGTCA
>CAZPTQ010000240.1:3107-6058 GCA_964589365.1 uncultured Saprospiraceae bacterium | reverse complement strand
AGCCGTAAAATTTCTAATACGTTTCGCTAAGGTAGTGAATGGCCTATTTATAGCGCGCACATTTCAAAGCATAATTTTCAACTTTTTCTCGAGGAGCGTTGGAAAAGCATTGTTTGGGCCAAAATGCACCGCATCTTCCGCAAATTCGTTTGGCATCGGCACAATATAAACGCTGTCGCCTGGCTTCAGCGGACGGCGTTCAAAGACCTGGCGCAGCATAAGTTGCAGGCGTACAAAGTCCTTTTTGCCCATGTGCGGGGCTACAAAAACAGATTTTTGCAGCCTACGGCAGCCGTTTTTTTCGAGGGTTTTGACGGCGCGGTCGCGTAAGCGGTCGCTTTCGATGTCGTAGCAGATTACGTAGTGCATATCGTACAAGTCGTTCGTTGTCTTTGAGCCAGCGCAACACCAGCCGCACGATGAAATACACCGCAATGCCGGCGGCTGAGAGGGCGGCAGCATCGGGCCATTCAAAACCCTCGCCTTCTGGCATCACCACTACCGGAGTTTGTGGGCTGGAATAAGGCACCGGCACCATCGGTTTGGCTAGATTTTCCGTGCGGTCGGCGCGTTTTTGGCTGAGTTCGCTCATCTCGGCAGCGTCGAGCGGTTGCGGATGAATTTCGTGACGGGCGGTGAGCACATGCACCGTATCGCCCTCGCGGGTGCGGTACACCCAATAGCGCACGCCCCCATGTCCGGCACAAGAGCCAATGCTGCGCGTGTCGGAGTAGGATCCGTCCATACAATGACAACCTACCCTGAACGCGCCTTTAGGCACGCTCACGCGCTTTACTTTTTTGTCGCGCTGTCGGCGGTTGGTGGGCGTTTCACCCGCTTGGTCGCTGGTGCGGAAGATTTCCTCGATACGGGCCTTTTCGTCAGACGCTATATCGGGATCCTGTGCAATAACGCAGAGTGGAAGAAAGCAGCAGCAGCAGGCTGTGAGCAGTAAGGAGGTACATTTCATTGGCAGGCAGTTTTCTTGATTTTATCATGTCAAAAACTTGGCCAGATTCTGAGTGCGTGGTGCGTCCCAATCCGCTTTGATTGGAGATGGGTTGGACATAAGTCAAATTTGACAACTAAATAAAAGTCGTCAAATTTTCAACGCTAAGGAACGGTGGATTTGAAGTATCAGAAGTAAAAAGCTTATTGCGAATATCATGGTGGTTTTATTTGCCAACGATCTTAGTTCTAATAGTGATCATTGTGGGATTATTAATCCTCAAAACGAGCCTTCCAGATTTAATATATCCTCTCGTGATATTATGGATAAAAAACAAGTCCCCATGATGAAATCGTGCGTATTCATCATTCATCATTCATCATTAAACTTTCATCATTCATCATTTTTATTTTTAACGCGAGTTGTTGTGCATCCAAATCAATCTGCACCCGATACTTGATTTGTCGGCCCAGGTGTTCGGATGATATTTCCATAAATTTCAGCATGGCATCAATCACCGCGCTTTTTCCTGTCCGGCTCAGCCAAAGTCCTCGCGCGTCTGCATCCGGCTCGAAGGAATCTTCGTCCAATGTTCCGCTTTCGGCCAATTGCAGGGCTACACGATCTGCCAAAGGACGATAGGGTTCTATAAAATCAAACACCAGGGTCGGGTGGTCGCCATGTCGGTCGGCGTGCAACACCCCAAGGTAAGGGTCAAGCCCGCTTTTGAGCAGCGCAAGGTGGCAGGAGGTGTACAGCATCCCGTACAGGTAATTCAGGATCGCATTGAAAGGATCGTAAGCCGGGCGTTTTTGGCGGCCTTCAAATGTCGCGTCGGGACTTTTGAAGAGCGACTCCGGCGGCAAGTGCGCCAGATACTTGACCAGTTGCTGGAAATACACCCGCGAGGCAGAGCCTTCTTGCCCCCGGAAGGTTTCGGCGAGGGACTTGAGGGACGGGCTTGAAGTCAGGCCCTCACTTCGCCCGCGCAAACGTTTTTCAAGATCGGCCATCACCTTGTCGGCAAAGCGCACGTCGCCGGGAAAATCGGGCGGCACATTCGGGTTTTCGGCCAAAAGGCGGAGCAAGGCGCGCTGGTTTTCGACCTTGCTGGCAAGGGTCTGGGCCACCCACTGCATCCCCGCTGCCGAGCGGCAGAAATCAGGCTGGTTCTTGCGCACCGTGGCGATGTTGCCGGGCCTGCCGCTGCTGATTTGCCCGAGCGGGAAATGGGTCTGGGCATCTATAAGCAGCACCGGGATATCGTGCTCTATAGCCAGCAAAGTGGCATCAGTGCTTACGCCGGTGCCTTTGGTGAGCAGTATGGCATTTACCTCCCGTGCGGCGAACAAGTGCGCTTCTCCCGACTTGAGGCGGATGCGGAACTGCCCGTTTTTGACGGATAGAAAGGAGGCGAAGGAATCGAGATAGAGCTGCATGGGGAAGAAAACGTTTGCGAAACCTTGAAGGTTTTCGTAAACGCAAAGTCTCAGCCGAATGGCTTTTATACCCTGACGGCTACTACCGTACTTAAAAAATCATGAAGGTTAATCACACGAATCCCGCCCTCCTTGGGATAGGAATCGCCCGCTGGTACGATGACGTATTTGTGCGCGGGTTGCAAATCTTCAATGGAATGGTAAAATCCCTTGCTCAAAACAGGCGCAGACGAAAACTTGATTTCGATACAGTACATGGTTCCCGCAGGATTTACCAACACCAGATCAACCTCTGCCCCATGTTGGGTACGGTAAAAGTAATATTCCCATTTGCGATGCGTAGCCCGCATGATTTGCTCGATTACATAGCCTTCCCAAGAAGCCCCCAGGACGGGATTGCCCAACAGCGAATCATAATCGCGGATGCGCATCAAGTGGTGCAACAAGCCGGAATCCCGAATGTAAATCTTCGGCGTTTTGACCAATCGTTTGCCCAAATTGGCGTACCCGGGCTGAAGGCGGTTGACCAAAAAGCCTCCTTCCAGCAAGTCAATGCACTGGGT
>CAZPTQ010000240.1:0-3007 GCA_964589365.1 uncultured Saprospiraceae bacterium | reverse complement strand
CATAGTCAGGGCATTCGGGAAACCTCCTCTTAACCAATGGGCTTGCCAGCTCGCCAGCCCCTCGGCTTCGAGCAAGGAGAACGGCATCAATTCGGTAAAAAACACGCGCCCCGCAAGCGATTCAGACACACCTTTGATGATAGACGGCGAGGCAGAACCCAAGAGAATAAACCGCGCAGGATCGCGCCGTTCGTCTATCAAAGCACGCAAATGGCTATATAAGCTGGGCAAGCGCTGGATTTCGTCAATTATCACGCATTCATCGGTATGCTCCCGAAGAAACAGGCCGGGAGAGGCCAATTTGTCCAGGTCTTGTTCGTCTTGTAAATCCAGGTAAATAGAGGGCTTTGCCCAGCAGGGTTTGCAGGTGCTTGGCTAAGGTGGTCTTCCCGACCTGCCGAGGCCCGATGATGTTAGCAGCGGGGAAAACCGTCAGGTTTTTGAGGATGGTCTCCGTAACGGCGCGGTGAATCATTCCGCAATGCATAGTGTCAACCGAGAAATTCTGCGGATTTTTGCAAGGATTGCTCGGTTGTGGGCTTTGGTTATGTCTGTAAAACTGAAGTGGATTGGGGGATTGATTCGATCGAGGATGATTGGTTCGATTGGGGGATTGGTTCGATTTAACTTCCGACAGATAGCGCCGATTTCAGGACAGCCATTCACATTTTCCTGCCCGCAGCTCCTCCTCCAGGCGTTTGAACTTCCCCTCCCGAATGCAGCCATCGGGGTATTTCACTTTTATTACCTGATTGCGGGACATGTTTTTGAAGGGATTTTCCGCGACAGGGCGCTTGACAGGCCTGTTTGTGTGTCCAATGCCCGGGAGGTTAAAAGGCGGAAGTCGGCTGGTATTAAAGTTTGTAATAAAATCATTCATGGCTTGCGCATTGCTCAAATCCACCCCTTCTTTAAGCGCTTCCATGCACAAGCTTTTTGCCATTCCCCAGTTGCGCGGGTCCTTAGCTAACCGGACCATTTCGGGTGCAATGCTCCGCATTTCCCGTTGCAATTTGCCGGCGGTTTTGAGGAATTGATGTTCCTCCAAAAAACCGAAAAATTGGGTCAAAATCGCCCCTGTTTCCCTAAAAGGCTCGATTTTGGCTGTAACCTTTCGTGGAAAAAGTTCGAGGCAAACTTCCGTTAAAGTCTCAATGGTCCTTCCCAAGCGGGTACAGACTCGTTTGTTTCAACCAGAATGACCCCTGGCTTTACTCGGACGTAGTCGTTTAATTGGAACGGCATGTTTCATGATTTATGAGCGGCAAAGGTCTTGCTTCCGGGTATAAAATTTAAGCATAGCGTTACTAAACTTCTAAAGTTTAGTAACGCTGCGCGACGACAGATCCAGCGCAGGCGCTACGGCAACAAGTCAAAATTATGCCAGTATAGCCAGTCGTTTATGATTTCCAGATTTTCAGGAGAGGTATCTATTCGGACGATATCGTCCGGGGTGACGTACTGGATACGTTCGCTGCCTTTTTCCGATGTTCCCAAGCGTAGGGCTTTTTTGAGGGGGAGGAGAGGGTGAATTACCCTAACTTAAGCCACAGCAAAGCCTGAATCTGCACGCATCAGCGGGTGCTGAAGCCCCAGTACGATATCGGATTTGGGGATGCCGCGATTGATGAGTTCCTGCCCGATGAGCATATCCGTGTTGTTCACTTGTATCCACACTTTGCCATCGCGGATATCAAAATGAAAGACAGGGAACTGTACGTACCGATCGTCCTGCCAACCGACTGTAAAAAGTTGGTAGTGGTGCCGTTTGTGATCGGCAACGACTTGGTTTTCAGGTTTTTCGCTGTTTTGCGACATCTGAGCGGCATATTCTTCGAGCAGGGTCTCGATGATATGTTGATACTTTTTTATCTTATCCATAGTGCGATTTCGGGTCGGATAAAGAATGGGTCGTTGGTGATTGTCCAACCGTCCGCTTCTAAAGCAGCGCGAACGACTTGATGATATTTGTCTTTAGCAGCCATTTGTAGGTGCGAAGTTAAGGGGTAGCATTAGCAAAACAATGGTCTTGGTCTCTTTGTCGTAAGCGACGGCAGATAGCATGGAAGAATCTACTGGGATTCGGATAGGACGTAAATCTTTCAAGAATGCTTGCTCAGAATATCTTTGACCAGTTGCTCTGAAAGTCGAAACCCTGCATCCAGCAATTTTTGAAGCGCATCGTTAAGGGAATCAATCAGGCCTCTTTCTTTTGCTAAAAGTAACACTTTAACCGTTCCTATGACTTTTAATCCCATTTCTGAAGCAATCCGCCTGCCCTTCCGTTCGTCAATTAAAACTTGATGGGAAGGAATTTCTAAGGCAAGGCTTATCGCACTTGCTTCCCCAATATCTAATTGAGTTTCG
Organism: uncultured Saprospiraceae bacterium; assembly: GCA_964589365.1. GTDB lineage: Bacteria > Bacteroidota > Bacteroidia > Chitinophagales > Saprospiraceae > M3007. Next base: position 640 of record CAZPTQ010000240.1, on the reverse strand, counting down.
AGCAAACGCTGAATGGCTGCACTCTTTACTTCCTGAACGCTTATCCAATTTGGCAAAGGTTCTCCAAACTCGCGTACCACTTCAGGAGTGACGATGACTTGTGAGAAAAGGTCTTTCAGCAAGCCCAGCTGCCCCGTTTTGCTTAACACAATCAAGCAGCTCGTATCGGATACGATCAAGGCTTCATCCATGGTGCATTTCCTGCTCTAATTCTTCCAGAGTGGAATAGCCAAATACCGAAACGCCGTACTTGGCCAACAGTTCGATAAAGGCTCGTTTAGACAATCCTGACATTTCGGCAGCCTGTCCGGCACTGAGGATGCCGCGTTCGTACATCTTGGCTGCGAGCATCATGGTGAGCTCGAATTGATTCAATTGAACGGAACCCGGCAGTTTGATGGTCAGCACTTGTTGCATGTTACTACTGTGTTTTTAGCAAAGGTAGGACTTTGGATGGTCCTTTCAATCTAGTCTGGGTGAATTACCTAATCTCAAGTCCTGATGTACCTGCCATTTGAAATCCCTCCCCCTGCGGACTTGATAATCCCCATAACAACCAAGCACTGCATACCGCATATAACTTCCTACAGAGCTGGCTTTTAGTAAGCCATTAAAAACCTCTTCTGACACATTAGCGTAA
>CAZPTQ010000239.1:0-6085 GCA_964589365.1 uncultured Saprospiraceae bacterium | reverse complement strand
GGTTGGGTGTTTCCACTTCTATAAAACCTTGCTCAGCAAGGTGTTTTCGGGTTTCAATGGCCAGGTTGGAGCGGAAAATCAGATTTTTCTGCACCGCATTTCTGCGCAGATCGAGATAACGGTATTTCATGCGGAGGTCGTCGCCGCCGTCGGTGTCGTCCTGGATTGTGAAAGGCGGTGTCTTCGAGGCGTTGAGAATTTTCAGCGCAGTGACTTTGATCTCGATCTCACCTGAGGGGATTTTGGTGGTCTTGGAAGCGCGTTCGATGACGACACCCGTTGCTTGCAAAACGAACTCACGCCCTACCGAGCGGGCAGTTTCAAAAATTTCGTTTGCGGTGTAATTTTCGTCGAGCACCAATTGCGTGATACCGTATCGGTCGCGCAGGTCAATCCATAGCAAAGCGCCTTTGTCGCGCACGATGGCTGACCAGCCGCTGAGGGTTACTTCTTTGTTTACGTCGGTGATGCGGAGCTCTCCGCAAGTGTGGGTACGATACATCCGTTAGGTGACAGATTGATGGGTTAGCAAACTTTCCGAAACTTTCAAACTTTCGGAAAGTTCCGCGCCAAATTTTGAGGCGCAAAAATAGGTGATTATAGGGAGAAAATCGGTGTATCGCGAAAGGTAATTGGATACAAATAGAAGCGGCGACCTTTCCAAAGAAGGTCGCCGCTATGGGGAAAGTTCAATTTGCCTGTGAGGATGTTTTACAAGGATCTCTAAATCCAATTACTTCTTCGCTGCCCCCGCCGGTATTGCAATCGCCTGCGCTTTTTCCATCAATTGAACCAACTCTGCCCGATACCCGTTGGGATCATTTTTTGAGGCTTCACGCGCTCGACTGATGGCCTGCTCATAAGAGGCGGAGCCTTTGAATTTTGAGTCGCGCAGCAGCAAGCCAAATTCCGCGACAGACGAAGCCAGCAGGAAGTTTTCGCTCTCGGTTTTGCGGTCGAGCGCGGCGGCGTTCAGGCGGTATTCCATCAATTGGCTGGGTTGTTCGCCTTTTGGTTTTTTGTAACGGAGTTGCAACACCATCAGGTCATCATTACCGACAGTGACGGAGGTATCGGGCTTTGCCACAACAACCAGCGCGGAGTCGGCCTTGGTGAGCGGAGGCAAAGATTGACCAGCAGGCACGATTTCATAAATGGCTGTAACCCGGTGACCGGCGCCGAGTTCGCCTGCGTCTTTTGTGTCGTCATGAAAATCTTGGGTGGCGAGCATACGGTTTTCGTACCCTATGAGCCGGTATCCTGCCACAAAGGCGGGATTGAAATGCAGTTGCAATTTCACGTCTTTGGCGATGGCGAAAAGTGTGCCGCCGAACTCCTGCATCAGTACTTTTTTGGCTTCGCTGAGTTGGTCAATATAAGCGTGGTTGCCATTGCCTTTGTCCGCGAGGCTCTGCATTTTTCCATCCTGGTAATTGCCCATTCCGTAGCCCAAAATAGTAAGGTAAACGCCGCTTTTGCGTTCGTTTTCAATAAGTTTCACCAATTCGTCCTCACTGCTAACGCCTACATTGAAGTCACCGTCAGAACAAAGAATAACGCGATTGTTTCCGTTGGCGATCAGGTTTTTGCGTGCTGTTTCGTAAGCCAACTTAATGCCTGCGCCACCTGCGGTGCTTCCGCCCGATTCGAGTGCTTCGAGTGCGGCTTTGATTTTGGGCTTGTCGGCACCAGAAGTGCTTTCGAGCACCAGCCCGGCAGCCCCGGCGTACACTACGATGGCCACGCGGTCGTTGGGGCGCAGTTGGTCGGTGAGCATGGAGAGCGATTGTTTCACGAGCGGGAGTTTGTTCTCCGAACTCATGCTGCCCGATACGTCAATCAGGAACACGAGATTGGACGCGGGCAATTGGCCTATATCAATTTTTTCGCCTTGGATTCCGATGGTCAAAAGACGATTTTTGGAATTCCAGGGACAAGGTGCTATTTCAGTATTTACCTCAAAAGGATGGCGACCGCTTCGGGGCGCATCGTATTGATAATCAAAGTAGTTGATCATTTCCTCCAGGCGGACTGCGTCACGCGGCGGGAGTTGGTTGGAGTTCAAATAGCGGCGAATATTGGCGTAAGAAGCTGCGTCAACATCAATCGAAAAGGTGGAGATTCCGTTCGACTTGGCATCCTGAAAGGGGTTTTCTACGATGCGGTTGTATTGTTCGCCGGAGAGATCGTCAAGGGTGTCAGAGATGGGTTTATAGTTCAGCACTCGGCGTTCAGAAAATTCTTCTTCGCGCGATCTTGCATAGCCCAGGGTCAGTTTGTCATAGGAGGCGCCAGAAACGACGCTTGGCTGTGGAGCAGCCCATTCCTGTGTTTTGCCTTTTGCTTTTCTTGCACCCATTCCTTTGCCTGCGATAGTTTTGGTTTCTTTGGCTGCTTGCTTTTTGTATGCTGTTACTACGATTTCATCCATGGCCACCGAGCTGCGCATATTGATGTTCATGGTTTTTACTTTGTTCAATACCACTTTCAAGCCCTTTAGAACAACGGTTTTATAACCAGTGTATGAGCATTCCAGCGTATAAATTCCGGGGGCTAATTCTAAGTGATATTCCCCATGAATATCTGTTGTAGTGCTTAGAATGGAGTTAGTGTCAATGAAAGCTTTGACCGTGACTCCAATAAGCGGTTCTTTTGAATCGGTGACTTTACCAGTGAGAACGGTTTGTGCGAATAGGGTTTGTGCGAAGAAGACCCCCACGAGAAGGGCCGCATAGATATTCAGTTTCATGTGCGAATAAAGTTTAGGTGAAAGAAAGATTGAGGGCCAAATGATGCAGCCCCGGCTTGTATTGCACAAACCGGGGCTGCATTTTAATTTACGATTTACGATTTACGATTTACGATTTACGATTTACGATTTTGGATTTACGATTTTTTTGATCCGAAGAAGGGGCGAATCATGCCTTCTTCGGATCAAAAAAATCGTAAATCGTAAATCGTAAATCGTAAATCGTAAATCCAAAATTTTACTCCATCCCCATTCTCTCTCCACTCCCATCTTTCTCCATCCGTTTGAATGCCTCCAAACCGCAATCCAGAAAGGCTTTGTATGCATTAGGGTCGTTCCCTTTGGAGTAGTCGGTGGGTTTGTTGAGCAGGGTTTTGCCGTCGTGGTGCATGAGTACATAGTAGGGCTGTGCGCTCACGTCAAAGTTGTTGACCTGAAAGGATGCCCATTTGGAGCCAACGGTGCGGAGTTTTTCGCCTGTTTTCGGGTCGAGCAAATAGGCGAAATCATTGTCGGGGAATAGGCGCACTTTCTCGTCCACATACAAGGATACGACGACATAGTCATTGCGGAGGCGGTCGAGAATGCCATTCAAGGGCCACACAGTTTCTTCCATTTTACGGCAATTTACACAGCCATGTCCAGTGAAATCTACGAAAATCGGCTTATTTTCCAATTTCGCAACCGCCATCGCCTCGTCGAAATCGTGGTAGCAGTCCAGGCCGTGCGGACAACCGGGGCCGTCGTGGGCTTTTGCTTCGCTGACTTTTTTGAAACTGTAGTGAACAGGAGGGGCAAGACCGCTGAGGAGCGAAAGGGATTTGTAGCCGACCAAGCCCCAGCCCACATACGCGGCAAAAGCAAGCGAGGCGAACGCCAGGGTTGTGCGCCCGATTCCGGGTTTGCTTTCATTGCCCTTCCATTTTAAAATGCTGAGTTGGTAAAGCCCCAACAACAGCGCACAAAGTATCCAAATGACCATAAACGGCTCAAATTTCAGGATTCCCCACTGTTCCACCATGTCGGCTGTGCTGAGGAATTTGAAGGCCAGTGCGAGTTCCAGGATACCGAGCGTCACTTTCACATTGTCCATCCAACCACCCGATTTTGGCAGTGAATTGAGCCAGCCTGGGAACATGGCAAACAAGCCGAACGGCAGAGCTAATCCCAAGCCAAAGCCAAACATACCGATGGCCGGTTTGAGCGGTATGAAACCCAAAAATGAGGCTCCCGCATTGGAACGCGCGGCTTCTACCAACAGGGTTCCAACAATAGGGCCTGTGCAGGAAAAGGAAACCAATACCAGTGTGAATGCCATGAAAAACGTGCCGAGCAAGCCACCCCGGTCGGCCATTTTATCACTTTTGTTTACCCAGGAGGAGGGCAGTTGAATTTCATAAAAACCAAAAAACGAGAAAGCGAACACGACAAGAAGCACGAACATCAACAGGTTGAACCACATGTTCGTGCTCATATTGTTGAGCACAGAAGGCCCTAGCAAAGAAGTAAGGGCCGACCCAAGCACAACAAAAATCAACACAATGCTGCCCGCGTATATGAAGGCGTTGCGGAGGCCCGCTTTACGGTCTTTCGAGCGCTTTACAAAGAAACTCACCGTCATCGGGATCATCGGGAACACACAAGGAGTAAGCAGTGCGATAAGGCCACCAAAAAAACAAAGCAGGAACAAGGTAACCCAGGAAGCGTCGTCGCTGCTACCGTCCGAACTGGTATCACCGCAGTTGCCGACGAATTGGGCGGAGTTTATCTCGCGTTTGGAATAGAAAAAGCCTTTGAAATTTTTATCCGCCGAAGCCTCAGCGAAGGCGGAATCAGCAGCTGCAACCGGATCTGTTCCAATTACAATGCCTGTATCCAAGGGAGGAGTTCCTACTTTATCCGTGTCTTTTGATGGGTCCTTGGTGTTTGAAGTTAGGGCGTTAGCACCTCCACAACCATTCAGCGCAGGGATTGTAAATGTAAAATCCACGTCTTTGGGCGGCTCACAGTGGTCGTCGTTACAAGCCATAAAATTGAGGTACCCAGCAATAGGCTTGCTCGGATCTTTTACTTCCACCCGTTGAGTAAAAATAGCCTTATGCTTGAACTTGCTCAGGGTCATGTCGAACACCTGGTCGTGCACTTTGATGACACCGCCACTTTCTTTGGCTTTGCCCAATAGTTTATAATGCGGCCCATCTTGAAAGGTAAGCGTGGTCGCCACCGGCCCATCATCGCTTTCGAGGAACTGCGAGTAGGTATAAAATCCGTCTTGGATAGTACCAGTAATAATGAGATCAACCTGACAATTGCCCACATCTTTTGTGGCGAAGGACCATTTTAAGGCGCTTTGAGCAAAAAGAGATGTGGAGAAGAGGAGTAAACCTATGATACCTACGCCTACGCCCCCGCCTACGCCCCCGCCTACGCCAAGGCTACGGCGGGTAAAAAGGCTACGGCGGGTAAAAAGGCTACGGCGGATAAAAGAACGAATACCGGTGTGCATATTATTAGGACGAAAAAATGAATCAATTATTGGTGGTGACACAGCCTGCGAGCACGGGGATTTTGAGCGAAAAATCAGCGTCTTTGGGCGGCAGGCACATTTCATCGTTGCAGGTCATATAAGTGATATAGCCAACAATAGGCTTGCTCGGGTCTTTCACTTCCACCCTTTGCGTGAGGACGGCCTTGTGCTTGAACTTGGTTAGATTCATGTTAAAAATAGCATCATGAACCTTGACGATTTCACCACTTTCCTTGGCTTTGCCTATGAGTTTGAAGCTCGAATTCTCCTGAAAGGTAATCAAGGTAGCTACAGGGCCGTCTTCGCTTTCGAGGAATTGGGAGTAGGTATACCAGCCTTCGTCGAGAATGCCTGTAAAAATGAGGTCCACTTGGCAATTACCCGCGTCTTTGGCCGTGAAAGACCATTTAATGGGGTTTTGAGCAAAAACAGGAATTGAGAATAATGCTGCAAACAGCGTGATGAGGGATGTACAAATGATTGTGCGCATAATTTTTTTGGATAAAATTGGTGGGTATTGAAGTTTAAAACGGTCACAAAGAAACAGCGAAACAGCAGTGAGTTTCGCGCAAAGGCCGGGTTTAAAAGTATTTTAACCGCGGGAATGTCCGCAGCAAGCGTTTTGTACCGCTTATGGTTGAAGAAATGAGTTGTTTGGTTGAATGTGCTGAAAGCTGAAAGGGAGAAGAATTATGTTTGAAGCGAATTCATTTCATCCGCAGATGTCCTACCTTGTTTATCCTGTCAAAAAAACACCTTAGGAACGGTGTCAAAATAACTTCCCAATTTGATGCCATTCTTTTGCCGCC
>CAZPTQ010000238.1:0-6089 GCA_964589365.1 uncultured Saprospiraceae bacterium | reverse complement strand
ATTGTTCAACACTAAATTCTCTACACTTCTGGACATTTTCGCGGAGATAGACTTTCCAAGTTTTTAAAACTTGGAAAGTCTGGGCACTCGAAAAAAATGTCCAGAAGTGTCTAAATTCTCTCAAACATGAAAAAGTATCTCCTCGTACACTTGCTGACTTTCTCAGCCATATTCAACCTTGCCGCTCAGGGCTTCGACTTCGCGCCCGTGGGCACCAAATGGTATTACGATGAATTGAATTTTGCTTTAAGAGTGATCCCACATACGATAGAATCAGTTTCCAAGGAGAATTATCAGGGAAAATGGTGCAGCAAACTCGTGTCTTCCTCTAACGATATTGTGCCCAATCCGGTCTATGTTTATTCCCAGAACGACACGGTGTATTGGTACAGCCCATTGACAAACCAATTTGAAATGCTCTACGATTTTACCGCAGAAGTGGGTGATTCATGGGTCGTTGGTGGAGTATACTCTACCGATGGTCATGGTAACCCAATCTATGCAGACACTGTTACCGTAGATTCTATCAGCCGCATTCCAATAAATGGGGATTCCTTAAAAGTCTGGCACATAAGCCACGGTTTCTACTTTGACTGGGGGAAGAGAATATTCGAAAGAGCGGGAAATGACCAGCTTTTCATGCCGAAGTTTGGGCTGATTCAAGCCTACGTCTAGGGGCTTCGATGCTTTGACACCCCCGACACGACTTTTCATTTCGTACCATACCCTTGCGACACCACCTACTCCACCATCTCCACGACGCTCGCCCCGAATGAGTCGGCTGGCTTAGAAGTAGTGCCCAATCCATTTCATGAAAAAATAACCATCACTTCCGCTACCCCGTCTGCGGCGTTCTCTTATTCCTTATATGATCAAACTGGAAGGATGATTTTTCGCCAGCAAAATGCCGTTGGAGTTTTAGAGATCAATACAGCGCTTCTGCCCTCAGGCATTTTCTATTGGAATGTGGAGATGGGAGGAGTAGTTGTAAGGCGTGGCAAGTCTGTGAAGAACTGAGGAAATGTCCAATGTCCAATTTCCAAGGAAGGCGGGGCTTGGGTTTTGTTCTTAATCCTAAATTTCCAACGGTGAAAAGCATTGAGCAGCGCCCTCCTTGGACATTGGACATTCCTTGTTGGACATTGGACATTTCCTGCTGGACATTTATTGTTGGACATTGGACATTCATTTCCCTCGTCCAAATCTTTTTTCAGAAAATTTTCAAACCTATTTGGAAATAAGCCCAAGGTCTTTCTACCTTTGCCGCCGCTTAAGGAAAAAGGGGTTCAAAATTAAGTTTTGTTTGCCCCTTTCCAAAAGGCAAAATTTGAAATTTTAAAGTACTTACGAGGTAATGAATCAAAAAATTCGCATCAAACTCCGGTCTTACGACTACAACTTAGTGGACAAGTCCACCGAGAAAATCGTGAAAACCGTGCGTGCGAGTGGTGCTGTTGTAACTGGCCCGATTCCGCTGCCCACTGAGAAAGAAGTGTTCACTGTTTTGCGCTCGCCGCACGTGAACAAGAAAGCTCGGGAGCAGTTCCAGTTGCGCACCCACAAGCGCTTGATTGAAATCTACACACCGACACAGAAGACGGTGGACGCACTCTCCAAGTTGGAACTCCCGAGTGGCGTTGATATTCAGGTCAAGCTCACCTAAAGCGCATTCAGCCGCCGAAGCCTTTTTAACCACCTTAGTTTTTAGAAGGGTGGAGGCGAAGGAGGCCCTTTTGATTCAAAAATGTTTGTGGTTTCCGGTAGTGGTCAAAGTGTCTCAGTTTAAAAAGAGATAACTGCCATTTCCGCAAGCGGTTCCGGTAAACGGAAAGTCGCTTTTTGTGTATCTGCACAATCGGGAACCACGTCAACGAAACGCAATGTCGTTCAACCATAAAATTCTTACAGAACGTGAACGGTCTGATTGGCAAAAAATTGGGAATGACCAGCATCTACGACAACAACGGTAAAAACGTTGCGGTCACGATCATCGAAGCAGGTCCTTGCACTGTAACCCAGGTGCTCACGGAAGACAAAGATGGCTACAAAGCCCTCCAATTGGCTTACGGCGAACGTAAAATCAAGAACACCCCTAAGCCCCTGATGGGTCACTTCAAAGCCGCTGGCTTGGAAGAACCATTGCACAAGGTGCTCGAATTCAGGGACATGAACGTGGACAAAAGCCTCGGAGAAGAGGTTTTGGTAGCCGATGTGTTCCAGGAAGGAGACAAAGTGAGCGTGGTAGGTACCTCTAAGGGCAAAGGCTTTCAGGGTGTGGTGAAGCGCCACGGCTTCGGCGGTGTGATGCAACAAACACACGGCCAGCACAACCGGCTTCGTGCTCCAGGTTCATTGGGCAACTCTTCTTTTGCTGCTAAGGTAATGAAAGGGATGCGCATGGGCGGACACATGGGGGTTGATCGCGTGAAAGTGCGCCGCCTTCAAGTCATCAAGATTTTCCCCGACCAAAACCTCATCCTGATAAAGGGTGCAGTGCCCGGTCACAAGGGAGCATACGTAGTCATCGAAAAATAATTTTTGACCTTTTAATTTCCTGAGGAAATGAAAGTTTCAGTTTATAACATACAAGGCGAAGATACTGGCCGCAAGGTTGATCTGCCCGCAGAGGTGTTCGGCATAGAGCCGCACCAACACAGCGTTTGGCTCGACGTGAAGCGGTACCTCGCTGCACAGCGCCAGGGTACGCACAAATCTAAAGAGCGCAGCGAGATGAGCGGCTCCACGCGCAAACTGCACAAGCAAAAAGGCACGGGCGGTTCACGTAAGGGCGATATCAACAACCCGCTTTACCGTGGTGGTGGCCGTGTATTTGGCCCACGCCCACGCAACTACGATATAGATGTGAACGCTAAAGTTCGTCGTCTGGCCCGTCGCAGTGTACTCTCGGCAAAAGCTGCTGAAGGCAACATCTTCGTCATTGAAGACTTTTCTTTCGACGCTCCAAAAACGCAGGAATTTGCAAACATCCTGCGCAGCCTAAAGGTAGAAGGCAAAAAGCCCCTCACGGTGCTCGCAGCTTACGACCAAATCCTGTACAAATCGTGCCGCAACATTGACCGGGCATCTATTGCCCCGGCAAGCGATTTGAGCACATATCAGATACTTAACGCTGGCGCACTTGTCATTGCCGAAAGTGCCATTGAGAAGATTAAAGAGAATTGCGAATAAAACCTTGACCGCTGAAAGTCAAAAATCAACGGTCAATAGTCAAAAGTCAAAAAAATGGCCAAGCAAATTTTGATAAAGCCCGTCATCACGGAAAAGTCTACCAAACTCGCTGATACGCGGGATACGTACTCTTTCGTAGTGAATCGGGGCGCGAACAAACTGGAGATTTGTGCTGCGGTTGAAAAGATGTTCAACGTGAACGTAACGCGGGTCAACACCGCGATCATCCCGGGCAAACCAAAATCACGCAGCAGTAAAACAGCCATCGTTCGCGGCACAAAACCTTCTTACAAAAAGGCTTTTGTGACCCTTTCGCCTGGCGAAAAGATTGACTTCTTCGGAGGCGACGACAACTAAACATGAACGAGGACATGAGAAAGCCTTGCACAAGCAGATTTTTCTCAACTACTCTAATATCAACGCTGACATAAACAATGGCAGTCAAGAAATTTAACCCGCTAACGCCCGGCCAACGCTTTCGCGTAGCGGTAAAAAGAGACGAACTGACAAAGGGCGCAAAACCTGAAAAGTCGCTGATTGCCTCGGCAAGTAGCACAGGTGGTCGTAACTCAGATGGTCACCGTACCATGCGCTATCGTGGTGGTGGACACAAGCGTCGCTACCGTATTATAGACTTCAAGCGTGACAAGCAAGGAGAGGCTACGGTTGATTCCATTCAATACGATCCTTACCGCACGGCTAACATCGCGCTTGTGATCTATGCTGATGGAGAGAAGGCTTATATCCTTGCTCCTAAGGGCTTGGAAGTTGGCCAGACACTTGTTGCAGGTCGTGGCGCGGCTCCGGAAACGGGCAATTGCCTCTACCTATCAGAAGTGCCATTGGGTGCCATGATGCACAACATCGAAATGCAGCCTGGTCAGGGTGGCAAATTGGTGCGCAGCGCAGGCGTAGGGGCCGTGATGATGGGCCGCGAAGATCGCTTTGCAGTGGTTCGTATGCCTTCGGGTGAAGTTCGCCGCATCCTGCTCACTTGCCGTGCCACCATTGGTACCGTCGGGAATCCTGACCACAACCTTGAAATAATGGGTAAGGCTGGCCGCAACCGTTGGAAAGGCCGTCGCCCACGGGTACGTCCGGTAGTGATGAACCCTGTGGATCACCCGATGGGTGGTGGCGAGGGTCGCGCATCTGGTGGTCACCCACGTACACGGAAAGGCTTCAAATCAAAAGGTGCTAAGACTCGGAGCAAAACAAAGGCTTCAAACGCGCTTATCATCAGCCGCAAAACAAAATAAATGAGGATTTGAGGATTTGGTGATTTGCTTATTCGGTTTTCCGCATCCACAAATCACCAAAAACACAAATCACCAAATACACAAATCAACGCATCAACATAAAGTATGCCGCGTTCACTCAAAAAAGGCCCGTATATCCATCACTCGTTGTTGGAAAAGGTCGAAAAAGCAAAGTCGAGCAACCGCAAACAGGTTATCAAGACTTGGAGCCGCTCTTCGATGATTATCCCCACCATGGTGGGAGAAACCATCGCAGTGCACAATGGCAAAACCTTCGTTCCTGTTTTTGTGACCGAGAACATGGTAGGCCATAAACTTGGAGAATTTTCTCCTACACGCAACTTCCGTGGTCACGCGGGCAGCAGAAAGTAAATTAGACAATAGATACTGGACGTTAAGACATTAGATTCAGCGATGAGTTTTTGTCCAAAGTCCAAAGTCATAAAGTCCAACGTCTATAAATAATGGAAGCAGTAGCTAAACTGAGAAACGTCCCGATGTCACCGCGCAAAATGCGTTTGGTAGTGGACAATATTCGTGGCAAGAAAGTGGTAGATGCCTTGGGTATCTTACGCTATACCAATAAAGAAGCAGCCATTTGGCTCGAAAAATTGGTTCTTTCCGCGGTAAGTAACTGGGAGCAGAAATACGACCAGGTAGGTGGAGCCGATGAATTCGATCTCGTTATTAAAACGGCGTTCGTTGACCCAGGCACCATTATCTATCGCTTCCTCCCTGCGCCGCAAGGCCGCGCTTATCGCGTGCGCAAACGTCGAAACCATGTCACAATCGTCGTCGAAAACCGCGTTGCGCTGGACCAGGAAGCATAAACAGCTCTGAAAAACACACATTTGTACCATCTCTTATTCAGTCAAGCATAATGGGTCAAAAAGCAAATCCGATTGGTAACCGTTTAGGCATCATCCGTGGTTGGGACTCCAACTGGTACGCCGACAAAGATTACGGTCTCAAAGTGGTAGAGGACGAGAAGATTCGTACTTACCTCCGTGCCCGCCGTCCAAAAACGGCCACGGCAGATCCACGCGATCGTAACAAGCCGGTGCAAAACGGCATCAGCCGCATTGCCATCGAGCGTACCATGCGTCGTGTTACCGTCACCATCCACACCAGCCGCCCAGGTATTATCATAGGTAAAGGTGGCAAAGAGGTTGACCTGATCAAGGAAGAATTGAAGATACTCACGGGAAAAGATATTCAAATCAACATATTTGAAATCCGCAAACCGGAGTTGGATGCAAACATAGTAGGCGAACAAATCGCCAAGCAGATCGAAGCCCGTATCAATCACCGCCGTGCCATCAAAGGAGCCATTCAAGGCACCATGCGTGCAGGTGGGGAAGGCATCAAAGTCCGCATCAGTGGGCGAGTCGGTGGCGCTGAGATTGCTCGAACGGAAGAATACAAGGAAGGACGCACACCCCTCCACACTTTCCGCGCAGATATTGACTACGCCCTTGTAGAGGCTCAAACGGTGTACGGTAAAATCGGCATCAAAGTATGGCTCTTTAAAGGTGAAGTTCTCCAAAAACGCGAACTCACACCGTTCGCAGCAGCAGAAGGCACTGGTGGTGATCGTAGAGATGACCGTCGTGACGATCGGGGTGGCAGCAGGGGTGGAGA
>CAZPTQ010000237.1:0-6154 GCA_964589365.1 uncultured Saprospiraceae bacterium | reverse complement strand
TTTCGCAAAAGCCACAACACTTGAGCGCAACGCCTACTTCAACAATCTTCAATCAGGTACTCGCCATTCGTCAATCAAATAAAATTCTGTGTTTGGAGATTTAATCTTCAAATTTATATGCGTCTGCACTGGGGGGGCCGCCACTACGTGGCTCGTTCATACACCCGATTTTTCTATAAACGGTGTCGCCACCACCTGGCTAAAACCCTTAAGTCAATGACATTGCCCTATAGCGCCCTAACCCCAACCCTCATGCCCCCAGCCCCCTACCTCGTAGATTTCCCGACTTTCTCTCTTATCTATGAAACTCATGATTTCGCCGGACTCCGTAACATTGCCGCACTTTATACAGCAAAACGATACAACCATGCGCCAACTTTTCCTTTTAGTTTGCTTTTTTATGACCCTATCACCCCTTTTTTCCCAAAAAAAGGACGAACCAAAGGATAAAAAAGCCGAAAAACCTGCCCTGCTAAATCCTGCTACCTACAACGGCCTGAGCTTCCGCAGCCTCGGCCCTGCGGTCACTTCCGGCCGCATCAGCGATTTGGCTGTCAATCCCAAAAACCAAGCGGAGTATTATGTGGCCGTGGCATCCGGCGGCGTCTGGAAAACGGTCAACGCGGGCACCACCTACACTCCCATCTTCGATGCTCAAGGTTCCTACTCCATCGGTTGCGTGGCACTCGACCCGAGCAACCAAAACATCGTGTGGGTGGGCACTGGCGAAAACAACAACCAGCGCTCAGTTGCCTACGGCGACGGTGTTTACAAAAGTGAAAACGGCGGCAAGACCTGGAAAAACATGGGCTTGAAAAACGCTGAGCACATCGCCAACATCGTGGTGGACCGCAGCAATCCCAACACTGTTTATGTGGCAGCCTATGGCCCGGTTTGGAGCGATGGTGGCGAGCGCGGCGTGTATAAATCCAACGACGGTGGGGAAAGTTGGGTCTGTGTCAAATCCGTCAGCGACTTTACCGGATGCAACAACCTTATCATGGACCCGCGCGACTCAAAAGTGCTGTACGCAGCCTTCCATCAGCGCCAGCGCAAGGTGTTTACTTACATTGGCGGCGGGCCGGAATCGGCGCTTTTCAAATCTGCTGACGGAGGCACCACCTGGAAAAAACTTGAAGGCGGTCTGCCCACAGGCGAAGTGGGCCGCATCGGAATTGATGTGTCCCCGGTAAATCCCGACTATGTCTATGCGGTAGTGGAAGCCGGGGAGAAAAAAGGGGGCATCTACCGTTCCACCGACCGCGGCGCCAGCTGGACAAAAATGAGCGACACTTATACCAGCGGCAATTATTATCAGGAACTCAACTGCGACCCGAAAAACCCCGACCGCATTTTTATCACCGATACGTATTATAAGGTGAGCGACGACGGCGGCAAAACAGTACGCAACCTCAGCGAACTGAACAAACACATTGACAACCACTGTATTTGGATTGATCCCGATAATACAGACCACCTGCGTGTGGGCTGCGACGGTGGCATTTACGAAACCTGGGATTTCACAAAAACCTGGGAGTTCAAACACAACCTCCCGGTCACCCAATTCTATAAAGTATCCACCGACAACGCCCTACCCTTCTACCATGTGCACGGCGGCACCCAAGACAACCTAAGCCTTGGCGTACCCAGCCGAAACACCAGCGCCAATGGCATCCCCAATTCCGACTGTTACGTCACCAGCACCGGCGACGGCTTCGAATCTCAGGTGGATCCTACCAACCCCGACCTTATCTACGCTCAAAGCCAATATGGCGGTCTCGTTCGCTTCGACCGAAAAAGCGGCGAGTACCTGCCCATCCAGCCTCTGTCCGGCGAAAATGAACCCGCCCTGCGCTGGAACTGGGACGCCCCGCTCAGCATCTCCAGCCATGCACCGACTCGGCTCTACCTCGGCGCCAACAAAGTGTTTCGGACAGACGACCGCGGCAGCTCCTGGCGTACCATCAGTCCGGATCTCTCCAGAGGCGTGGATCGCAACAAATTCGAGATCATGGGCAAGGTTTGGAGCGTGGACGCTCTAGCCAAAAATGGCTCCACAGACATTTATGGGCAAACTACAAGCATTGCTGAAAGCAGCCTCGACGCCGAAATGCTTTGGGTAGGTACCGACGACGGCCTGCTCTGGGTGACCCGAAATGGCGGCACAACTTGGGATAAAATGGACAATTTGCCTGGCGTGCCGGAGCGCTCCTATGTGCACCAGGTCATAGCCTCACAGTTCGACAAAAACAGCGCCTACGCATGCTTCAACCACCACCGTTACGGAGATTTCAAACCCTATTTGCTAAAAACTACCGATGGCGGCAAAACCTGGAAGTCAATCGCCGCAACCCTGCCTGAGCGCGGCAGTGTCTATACCATTGCTGAAGACCACATGGATCGCAATCTGCTGTTCTGCGGCACCGAGTTTGGTGTGTTTTTCAGCCCAGATGGCGGTGAAAACTGGGTGCCGCTCAAAGCTGGTTTGCCCACCATTGCTGTGCGCGACATCGAGATCCAACGGCGCGAAAACGACCTCGTACTGGGCACTTTCGGGCGCGGTTTTTATGTCCTCGACGATTACTCCCCACTGCGCAATCTCAATACCGAGGTATTTGAAAAAACGGCCAACATACTCCCAATCAAGGATTCCTGGCTGTTCATCCCAAACAAACCTTTGGGTCTGCGCGACAAAGGGCATCTTGGCAGCAGTTATTACGCTGCGCCAAACCCGCCCGTGGGGGCCGTGTTCACATATTGGTTGAAGGAAGATGTAAAAACCCTCAAGGCCAAACGCCAAGAGGATGAAAAAACAAAGTTTGAAAAAAAGGAAACAGTGTATTACCCCGACATCGAGGCATTGCGCAAAGAAGATGAACAACCCGAACCCTACTTGCTGTTCACTGTAACCGATGCTTCCGGCGACGTGGTGCGACACATCAAAACCGAGGCCACCAAGGGCCTGAAGCGCCTCTCCTGGGATTTCAGGTACAACATCGCAGCACCTGTTACCAACCGTCGTACTGTGCCTGCCGACAACTTGTTCACGGGTCCTGACCAGGGTCACCTCGCCTTGCCTGGTCAGTACAGTGTTACGCTGCAACAGTACGAGGATGGTGTTTTAACCCAGCTTGCAGGGCAGGTGCAATTCAGGGTGCAATCCTTGAACAATGCCACTTTGCCTGCGACAGACAAACAAGCCTACCTTGAGTTTTGTAAAAAAGTGACCCGCCTGCGCAAGGCTGTCAGCGCTACCAGCAATATCCGCAACGACCTGAAAGTCAATTTAGATCACTACCAATCGGCGCTTCATGATATGCCCGCGCCGCCACAGGGATTGCTGAAAAAAACCTACGACCTCATGCAGCGGCTGACCACCGTCTCGCTGCAACTCAACGGAGATCCTACCCTTGCCCGTCGCGAATTTGAAACAGCACCTGGCATTAACGGTCGCGTAGGATTGCTGGAATACAGCATGTGGAGCACTACCAGTGCGCCCACCCAGACGTATGAAGAAAACTACAGCATTGCCGCCAAGCAACTCGGCCCGGTGTTGGAGGAACTCAAAGCGATTGCCCGCGAAATGGAAGCAATTGGAAGGGAACTAGAGCAAAGTGGCGCGCCCGCTACTCCGGGCAGGTGGCCTGATTGGAAGGGGTAAGCGAAAGCAGATATGGGTCATCCCGGAATTTTGCAGGCTTAAAAAATCGGGATGACTCATGTTTTCAAACCTTATCACGGCAGTACCCGGAACTCCGTGCGCCTGTTTTTTGCATGCAGTTCTTCGGGACAATCCACCCCGTTGCTGCAATGGTTGACGAGTTGTGTCTCGCCATAGCCGTGGTAAATCATGCGCGAGCGTTTGATGCCTTTTGACACGAGGTAGTCTACCACGGCTTTTGCCCGGCGTTCTGACAAATCAAGGTTAAAATCGTCGGAAGCCCGTGAATCTGTATGTGAATTGATCTCAACCCGGATTTCAGGTTTTTTTATCATCAAATCGAGCAGTTTTTCGTCTACAACTGCTCTTGCTTTTGCATCCAGGAGCTCGCTGTTGAACCCATAATAAATGGGCAAAACGTTGAAATCCAGCAGTTCGCATTCTATTTTCCGCCATTCATATTCGTTGCCCGAGCTGCTTTTTACTTTGTCGCGCACCAAAAACACTTCTTCGCGCACCACAGGGACCACTTCTACAGAATCTACCGTTTCGTCTTTCTCCAACACCCTTCTTTGAACGGTAACGTATTCTGCCGGGATTTCAATTTCCCGGACAGTAGCAGGCTTTTCGATTACTTTCCGTTTGATGGTTTTGAAACGTCCTTTTTGAGTCTCTCGCGCATAGCTGGGCCTGGTCACGATTTTTTTGACCGGGATTTCTTTGGTGACCGCCTCGTGTACCACATAACAAATCACGTCGCAATCCCCCGGGATTGGGGACTTGCAGCCAGCAATTGGAGGGCGTGACTCAAAACGGGAATAGGCAGGTTCTATCTCAAATAATTCGAAGGTATCAACGGTTTTCACCGGTATGAGCGAAATTTTGCTGATGGGTTCTTCTACCAAGATGGTGTCAATTACCTCGCGATATACCGCAGGGACAAACTCGAATTTCTTGGAGGCCTCTTTCACAAGCACCTGCTCCTGGATTGTTTTGTACACCGCAGGCACCACTTTGTATTGCATGTAAGAGGGCGTGACCACTACTTTCTCTTTTTCAGTTACTTCCTCTATTGAGCAACGAATATAACAGGCTCCTGGCTCCGGGTTAGAAGGGTAATCTTGTGCATGAAGGGCGGCTGTGGCGAAAAATGCAAACAGCATTAAGATTGAGAAAATCCGCATTGTTACGAGTGTGATTTTAGAAAACGGCTAAATTTGAAGATTTTTTTGCTTTTTAGAAGCCGTATGAACTTTACAGCGAAGGCAACCGATTAAAAAAGCGCGTAAAACTACATACATTGGAATATTCAAGTGCAATGTTCTCCAGAAATTCACGGGCAATCTTGCCATCTACGTCCGCCTCCGCACACCAAAGCGTCCGAATACGAACACCCCACCCTGCCCACTCTTTACTGAACACGCTCATTTCCTCAGTCAAAAACCGGTAGATTGTCCCAGCTTCGAGCACTTCCGTGCAGGCGGTTTTGATTTTCTGTGCCGGCATAAACCAAAAAGGATTGTTCCGATGGCGTATCAGATATTTTTTGAAAGAATTCCAGGGTTTTGAAAAACTCGCTTTTGAGCGTTTGGCTGGATTTGATTTCCATTGGAAATATCCGGCTGGCGTGCTCGATTATCAGATCTATTTCATTTCCCGTACTATCGCGCCAATAGAAGCAATTTGGGCGCTGGCCTTGATTTAAAAACTGCTTCATGAATTCTACCACAATGAAATTTTCAAACAGAGGGCCACGCATCGGGTGATTTTCCAATTCAGATGCCGAACGGATGCCCAATAAGGAACAAGCCAAACCAGTATCGTAGAAATAGAGTTTGGGCGTTTTTAGCAGCCTTTTATTGAAATTCCGAAAATAAGGAGGCAGCAAGAAAGCGACGAAACTGGTTTCCAAAACGGAAAGCCAACTTTTGATGGTGGGCTGAGAAAAGTTCGTGTCGTTGGACAAGGAAGTTTGATTAAAAATCTGACCAATATGCCCTGCACACAGCTTGACAAACCGCTCAAATGCTGCCAAATCACCTATGTTTTTCAACAAGCGTACATCCCGCTCCAGATAAGTGAGCAGGTAGGATGGGTAAAATATGTCCAGCGGAGTATTTTGGTCATAAATACGGGGATAAAAACCTTTTACAATATACTCAAAAGGGTTTTTGAGTTGGAATTCAGTGTTTTCAAGTTCTTTGGTTGAAAACGGCAGCAGATTGAAAACAGCCACACGGCCCGCAAGACTCTGGGTTATTTTCTCCATGAGCAGAAAATTCTGTGAGCCGGTCAATATATATCGCCCATTTCGTCTACGCTCGTCCACTTCAACTTGTATGTACGAAAATAATTCAGGGACGTATTGTGCTTCGTCTATGATAAGGCCTTCTGGATATTGTTTGAGAAATCCAATGGGGTTTTCACGCGCAAATTGACGGGTAGGCAGGTTTTCGAGATTGGCATACGCATAATCCGGAAAAGCATATTTGG
>CAZPTQ010000236.1:4895-6180 GCA_964589365.1 uncultured Saprospiraceae bacterium | reverse complement strand
ACGTTAGCCACAATTAAAAACAAAATATTTCACTAAATTTCTAACGGTATGAAACACACTTCATTTAAACAAATCATTCCTGTCTGGGCAATCATCTTGTTTTTTGCCCCACTAATCCAAGCCCAAACCAGTGCTGCTGTTTTCATTCAAAAAAACAAAACATCCGATTTTGTTTTTGAAGGGGAGATCATTAGCCAAATTTCTGATTTCTCTTTGGACAAGACGACAATTCTGACAAAAAGCACCGTCAGGATACATAAGATATTCCAAGGTGATCAGCGAGACGCTGTTTGCCAGATTGTCACGCCGGGAGGCATCACAGATGACCGATTCTTAATCTACGGCAAAGCATTGCAACTCAGCAGGGGTGACAAAGGTATTTTTTGGGTAAAAAAAGGCGCCGTACCTTTTGACAATCAGCGCGCAACCCAGCCAAACGAATATTGGGCGATCGAACAGTCCGATTTCCTACTGATAGGGACAAAATATTCGGATGGAAAAACAGGCGCGGAATCTTTAGACCTGTTTGGAGAAGTGTCGCTGTTGTTGGGAGCGCCGAAGTTTGAATTTCCTATAATTCCGACTTTTCCACATTCAGAGAGCATTGATTGTTCCGACCCCAATTTTCAGAATTGGGCTCAAATTTCGCTGCAAAATTTCCAGATAACGAACAACTATTCTGCCCTAGAGTGCGATGTAGTCCTAAAAGCATACCCTACGGGGATAAAGTTTGGCAAGGGGCAGGTATCCTTCACACTCCCCAAGTCCGTCTTCGGCACGAACGCGGTAATCAACCAAAACCTATTCATTCAAAAAGAAGAAATACTCGCTACCAATAACTATACAATAAGTTATGGCAACCTGACAGACTCGACAGTTGTAGTCCAGATCGGCCAATTGTCCACCAGTGCGTTCTCTTTTGAACTGTCCGGCACCTTTAAAAAACTTCTGCACTTAAAGGCTACTATAACTAACCCGCTCCAACTTGCTTCATTAAATCCAGCGGCTTTCAATTTTTCAGGCCAGTTGGAATTTTTGTGCAGCGGCAGGTATGTCCCTTTCGATAGGACAGACTTTGTTGCGCCTACAGGGATCGTCCCACCTAATTATGAGAACCCGATTGGTATCCATTATTCTTTGGACAGGTTTTATTACAACGGCAACAATGGTTTGCTGTTTGATATCTTCGCCAGCACCGACGAAATTTCTTCCTACAAAAGCGGCAGACTGTATATTGACTACGACAATGCAACCTTTGGCAGCAATATTGCCCTCGGCGTCGCCT
>CAZPTQ010000236.1:0-4795 GCA_964589365.1 uncultured Saprospiraceae bacterium | reverse complement strand
CCTTTTGCGCTGCCAAATTTTTCTGCCTGACTGCAACTTGAACCTTGGGATAAAATGGAACGCCATGACCATAAGCCCCAATCATTCTTACGTTGAAGGCGGTACGGAATTTCAGTACATGCCCGTAACGACATCTGGTGAGTTTTTGAATAAGATATGTGCCTGCAATGAGCCTTCTTCGCCTGACAATCCGGTAATCACCTCGCTTTCCAGCACGAGTGTCAAAGCGGGCATCGGGGAAGTGCTGGCCATTACGGGCAACAAATTTGGCAACGGTTTTGTGGAAGGGCAATGCTATATTGAAGTAGATAATGCAGACCATTCACCCTCCAATAAGACAAAAATCCCGGCGGCCGACATCATCAGTTGGACAAATACGGAGATCAGGTTTTATGTTCCTTCCACGACCATCGGACAAACCCTAGCCCCGATGGAATCCGGCCCGGTGAAGGTGGTAAACAATTGCGGCGGCAGCAACACTAAAAACGTTGAGGTTGAATATGCAGTGTTGAATTTCAGAAGCCAGTCGCAAAAACTGGCCAAAGAGGTGGGCCTGGCGATGAATACGCCGTCGGAGATACAGTTTGAATACTACACCATCGGAATGGACGATGATGCCATCACAATGATTGAAGATGGTTTAGAGGCATGGCGGTGTACGCATACCCAGATCAAGTGGAAAACAACGGTGGCGAGTACGAACTACTCAACTCAGGCTTTTGATGATTCTAGGAATATCATCAAGGCCGTCCCGGCGAACCAAGTCCCAACGGCCTTCGCTGGAGTTTTGACTGGCGGTGGCTACATAAAAAATTGCACTTCAGTCAATGGCCTTTCCCATTTTGTAGATGACATAGACATCGTTGTAAATGAAGATATTAACTGGGACGTGTTCAGCACAAACCATAGGAATATCTTCAAGCACGAATTGGGCCATGCTCACCTGCTTCAACATGCCTCTTACCTCTCAAGTAATGACGAAAAGATAGTTCACTACTCCTACGCTGTATTCCAAAGCATCAAGCTGGAAGATAAAGCAGGGGGGCTTCATGTACTTGCAGCAGCGCCAACAATTCTGAACGGATGTTCAGGAGTAGATGTCATTCAGCAAATGGGTTGCACAAACGCCACTCATGAGCAAGGTTCTGACTTCGGCATAGAAATAACGCCTAATCCTTTTGGCGGAGACTTTGCTATAAAGGGAGATGCGTTTGAAGGTTCGGCGGTAATCCCATATCAAATCTACAACGCTGTAGGTCAAGAAGTTGCACATGGGGAGTTGCGCTTGAACTCCCCAGTGGCCGCTCTGAGGGGAGAGCCTAGCGGACTCTACCTGATAAATATTTTTGTGGAAGGCAAGATGATGGTTTTCAAAGCAATAAAGCAATAAGCTATGAAGACCATTGCTTTGTTCTCCACGCTTATGTTCATAGCATCGTGCAGCCCCTACCCCAAGGGGCTGCATGATGATTGCCGTTCGTTCTTGGTGCGTTTCCGCTCTCAATGGGAAAGACAGCCAAACGGGTTTTATGTTTGCAAGGAACTTGCAGAAAAGAGCAAATCGCCATTTTTTACCAATGGCGATTTGCTCGTAAATGATTGGGAAAAATATTTGGATTGTTTGTCAACATTATCGTCAAGGGAGGTAAAAAGAGTGTTTGGTGAGCCGTCTAATGTTCAACATGCTTTCAACGAAGTGAAAAACATAAATATTGTAAATTATTTTTATATTATAAGTGATACAAAATGCAATCCACAAATGGCTGTACCATTTAATATGGGGGCATACAATAACAATATCTTATGGTTTGCATTTTTTAACGGTAAACAAGTTGACAAATACAAGCCCCGTCTTTCATTGCCTTGTCAATAATAAATATGTGGCTAACAAAGGATGTGCGAAAATGCCTCCTAAACATCGGCACTTCGCACATCCAAACGTTAGCAGCAAGGAGAGATAAATAAATACGTATTTCATCACTAAATTCAATATCATATGCAACGCTTAATTTTAATTTTCGGCTTTTTTATGTTGGCGGCGGACATTTATGCCCAATCATCCGTCCCTTCTTTGCCCGAACGCGCCGCGACCTCGGACGTCATCTTCGAGGGAAAGGTAATCGGTAAGGAAAGTTTTTGGAACGAAAGCAATGCTCAGATTTTCACTAAAAACTATGTCCAAGTCTCGCACTACCTGAAAGGAACAGGGGACGACATCTTTGAGTTGATAACGCAGGGAGGAGACGTTGGCGACGTTTTTCAGGAGATAAGCCACGGCATCTTCTTCGAGACAGGGCAGGAGGGCATGTTCCTTTGCCGCAATTTCCAGGTTGAGCCTTTGGGAGGTCAAAATCTTCTCATGTTGAATGGCTCCGGGGGCTTTTTGGGGTTTCAGCGAACGCCGACCGAAACAATCGTTTCCGACCACAACGCTACTTACCATAGTCTCAAAACAGAGGTTTACCCGCAAATCGGCCTTTCCGAACAACAGGTAGCCATCTTGGCAGCCCAGTCCCAATTATTTTTTTCGGGGCCGGACAACGGTCAGGAAATAGAGTTTGATTTCGCCAACCTGAACATCATCGGCATTTCGAGCCTTGAATTTGACGTTTTTGCCAAATCGCCCATCTCGCCAGTAAAGTTTGCCGGCGGCAGTATTTTCATCAAATACAGTACGGACGTTTTCGGCCAAAGCGTGGTAGCGAACAGCAATATCGCCGTCACCAAAGGCGACATTGTCCAAAACGCTGGCTACACACTTGGAACAGCCGATTTCAGCACAGAAACGGTCAAAATATCGACAGATATTGATTGCAGAAGCCCTGAACTGATGCACACCTTGGGCACAACATTTGAAAAGCTCTGCCATGTTGTTGTGGACATAGCGAATATTGGTGTCATCGGCAGTTTGGGGATGGACGACTTTGCCATGAACGGGAACGTCTTTTATTATGACCCTGAGCGGGGCTGTGTACCGTTTGAGACGGTAACCACGCCCAAAGACATTGAAAAATTGCTCATCCCCGTGATACAGACCTATGACAGCGTGGCGACTGCCGGAACAGGTTTTCTGCTGCGGATAAAAGGGCTTGAATTTGGGACTGACAAGGGAGATGTGGTTTTCAAAAATGCAAATACTGGTGGGGCTTCCGTCATGTTCACTTACAAGGAGGATATTTTCAAGTGGACAAACGATTCAATAATTGTCAGGGTGCCATCAAACGGCCAGTCTTTTCTTCCTTCTGCCTCGCAGCAGCCCGCTGGCTCTGGCATGTTTGAAGTTCGCCTGCCTTCTTCATCGGGCGGAGCCACGGCAGTTAGCCCCGGCCCCTTGGAGATAAGGTATGCTGTGCACAATTTTCGGCCAAATACCACAAATCATAGGACTTATTTTGGAGAAACTGATGAGACCGATGGAAACGTAAACGGAGTTCTGACTTTCCGCCTTGATTCTTTGATTCAGTTTAATGATTCGGCAAGGGCATGTGTCGTAACCGCCATGTGCGATTGGAGCGGAAAGAGTGGGGTGCAGTGGGACTTGGGGCCAGTTTCGCCCAAGAAAATTTTTGCGGACAATGACAGTAACAACCTAATACTTCTTGCTCCGGCTTCTCTTTTCTTTGGGGAAACGGCAAATGCTACTGCCTATACGCAACTAACAGGAGCAAGAATAGAACCTTGTGCAGTTCCTGTACGATTCATGCGCGAAGTGGACATTGTGATACGGCGTGATGTCACGGGGCCGCCAGTCAATGCGCCCGGTGGATATAATTTTAATTCGAGCGCGTTGCCCGGCGCAACTCAAATGGACTTTTATTCTGTGGTCGCCCATGAATTGGGCCATTCCCATTTGTTGCGCCATGCCCTGCCAACAAGCAAGATAATGTATCCTTTTCTTATGCCTGGCCAGTACCGCAAAATTATTTCCGTGGCAGACCGGGATGGGGGCATCAGCATCCTCGACAGCAGCATCGTCAAACTTGCGCCGTTCCCGACTTGTGCAACTGCGATACAAAAAGGTGTGGGGTGTTTGGCAACATCTACAAAAGAAGGAATCGAAGCCACCGAAAACATCATTTTGTACCCTAATCCATTTGAGGACAAGATAACAATCATTTCGGAGGGCAAGGCCGAAAAACAGTTGACCCTATTCAATCAATTGGGACAGGCCCTGATTTTCAAAAAGATTGAAAAGGGGGCGGAGGTTTCCGAACTCCATCTTGGAGGAATCATGCCTGCCGGGCAATATTTCCTGACCGTTCAAGCCGGGGACAAAATCAGTTCTTTCAAGTTAGTCAAAAATTGATGCGACATGAAAAAACTGATTTTCGTGAGCATGGTACTGGCAACAGTATCATGCTCACACTCGCTTTGGAAAGTTGAGAAGTGCCGGGAATACAAAAAGTTTCTCGTCGCCAACTGGATACGAGAGCCAAATGCGGTTTATCATTTTAAAGATAACCCAAAGTATTGGCATCGTGATGTTTACCTAAATATAGTCAAGGAAGAGTGTTTGATGGGTACGACACGAGATGATATCAAGAAAATATTTGGTGTGCCGACAAAATCTTACTCGAATCCGACGATAGATTTATACATCTATTGCATGGACAGCCTTTGTTTGAAAAAGCCGATTTATGGTGGCTCAGCGCTTTATTTCCAGTTTACAGAAGATAAAGTCATCGGTGTGTTTACCGGGCCGTCTTCGAGTGATGTGCCTGATAACGCGACCAAATATTAATGCTGCTAACACTGCATGGACGAAAAGTTGCGCTAAACACGCAACCTTCGTTCA
>CAZPTQ010000235.1:0-6198 GCA_964589365.1 uncultured Saprospiraceae bacterium | reverse complement strand
CAATGACGAAAAATGACCCCAATGACCTCAATGACGAAAAATGACCCCAATGACCTCAATGACGAAAAATGACGAATACCGACCCTTACGCCGCGCTTAAAATACCCGACTACCGCCGCTTCCTCGCCATGCGCCTCATGACGACGCTGACGGTTCAAATCATGTCGGTGTCTGTGGGCTATTATGTGTACGAATTGACCAACGACCCACTCATGTTGGGCTTCATCGGACTGGCGGAAGCTTTACCAGCCATCGGCATCAGCCTCTGGGCGGGTCATTTGGCCGACAAGTACAACCGCCGTAACCTGCTGGTGGGTTGTATTTCGGTGTTGCTGATTTGTTCGATGGCACTGCTGGTAGTTGCATTGGGGCAAGCGCAACTCACCACTCCTACCCTGCTGATCTTTATCTATGGCATCATGTTTTGTACGGGAATTGCCCGGGGGTTTTTCAGCCCGACAAACTTTGCTTTTTTGCCTCAACTCGTAGAAAGAGACCGACTTCAAAATGCCATCAGTTGGAACAGCAGCACTTGGGAAGTTGCGAGTATAACCGGGTTGGGAATAGGCGGCTTGATTTATGGATTTGGGGGTGTCGCGGCAGCATTTGGCACCATGAGCGTCTTGTGTGCAGCAGCACTGGTTTTCATGTTGCAAATTTCATCCC
Organism: uncultured Saprospiraceae bacterium; assembly: GCA_964589365.1. Taxonomy (GTDB): domain Bacteria; phylum Bacteroidota; class Bacteroidia; order Chitinophagales; family Saprospiraceae; genus M3007. Next base: position 5,532 of record CAZPTQ010000235.1, on the reverse strand, counting down.
GTCCTGTCCCTGTATTTGATCGCACAGAAACGGCACTGACTCGCATTCGCGCAGGACTGGATTTTGTGTTCAGCAAACAAGTCATCATTGCTTCCATTGCCATGGATTTGTTCGCTGTTTTTTTTGGCGGGGCGGTAGCCCTGATGCCAGTTTTCGCCAAAGATATTTTGAAAGTTGGGCCGGAAGGCGCCGGGATTCTTCGCGCCGGTATGGCAGTGGGTGCGATTGCTATGGCAATTTTTCTGGCACACCGACCCTTAGGCAAAGGCGCAGGGAAAATCATGATGGCCTCCGTGGCGGGCTTTGGGCTGTGCATCATCGCCTTTGGGCTTAGCACCAATTTTTACCTGTCGTTCGCTGTGATGGTACTGGCGGGGGTATTTGACGAGGTGAGTGTTTTCATCCGTACAGCCCTGGTACAATTTCAAACACCAGAACACATGAAAGGGAGGGTGTCCTCAGTGAGCACGATTTTTATCACGTCCAGCAACGAACTAGGCGCCTTTGAGAGCGGGCTGGCGGCACGGGCAATGGGCACGGTGCCTTCGGTGGTATTTGGCGGGCTGATGACCTTGGCGGTAGTAGGTATTACCTGGTGGCGGGCACCTAAACTACGCGATTATGATTTTCAGGGAGCCAAAGGGAGCTCCGATGATTTTGAAGACAGGGGGACATTGGATGGACCTCTGGCGGAGGAAAATACTGTGCCCAAATAGCCCTCATTTATCCCCCTGGGTAAAAAACCGCATCAATTCCGGCGTATCTCCGAGGGAGGTTCCAACTTGAGGGGAGGCAAATTCCGGCCGCGCGAACTCCGTCTCTATTACCTGAAAATCAATTGGTTGTGGCAAAAAAGCAATTGGTTCGGCCACTGGCTTTTCTCGATACACAATGCGTTCGCGAATCACCACACGATCCCGCCACACCGTTTTTTCTTGATAAACGGTGTCGGTTTGCAACTGGATTTCTTGCCTGATTATTTCTCGGACTGTATCCTTTTTTAGAAACCATACCGCCGCTACGCCCAACAGCAGTGCCGCCGCTGTTTGCCACACAGGTATGCGGGCTGAAAGGGTTCGTTGCAAGAAGTTGGGTTTGGGAGGGTTTGCCTTTTTCCAAAGCAATTTCGGCTGCAACAGCGCAGATGGCTGGACATCAGCATCCATTTGAGGTGCTGCCAGAAGCACCGCCCTTAGATGACCAAAGGCTTCTTCCGTCATTTCGGCCAACACAATGGTTCGTTCTGTTGCACTCAGGGCAGCAAAATCCTTTTCAAAGGCCAATGATTCGATTCTCTCGTTCATACAAGGTGTTTATTTGGGGATTTGGGGATTTGTTTATGACTGTATTTGATAACATTGCAAAAAATCTTCCGCCTGGGTTGCATTTTGCCAGAACATCCGGAAGAAAAACCGGTACATCCGCGGGCTGTATCGTTCGTACAGCACCGCGAATGCCCGTTCATTGCGCTGAGCGATGGCTTGCATCAGCGCTTCGTCCGTGTAGTCCGTATAGTTTGGGCGGAAAATGCTCATAGTAAGGCTTATGCAGAGCCCGGCCTGCGCTTTGAAGGTACAGGGCGGGGGTTTGACCTATTCTTCAATCACCTCCATAAACACCCTAAATCCTACTGCCGGGCTAGGCCCATCGTATTTTTTTACGGGGGTTGTTTGCCCGTAGTAAGGAATATCTTGCCAACTGCCCCCTTTGGCTATGCCTGGTTCGGCGATCATTTCTGCAATATTTCCGGACATGGCATAAAGGCCAAATTTATTGGGGTAATACGAATCCGCAGGCACTGCAAAAAAACCTCCATCGTACAAGGCTCCAAGCGCCAGTTTCACAAGTGCTGTTTTGTCAACAGTCTTTACCTTTTGGTCATAAGAAATGCCTGCTCCCACATCTGCCAAAGCGGGTAATGTTTGGTCGGGACAATCACCGCAAGGTTCGGTAGTATTATAATTCCCCAGATAACAACCTTCTGAGTTCTGTACAGAAAAACCGCCTGGCCAGGGGTAAGGCGCATCCTTCAGGCCAGCCCTTGCAGCTGACATCCATTCTGTTTCTGTGGGCAATCGGAACAGCACCTTTTTTAAACTTCTTTTTTTCAGGCGAATCATTGTAAACCTTTGTGATCCAGGCACAATAGTGCTGTGCGGCCTCGTGCGAAATATTTTGGACCCGACATTCGGGGATATCTGGATGTCCATGCTTGAATATTTCCTTGGCAGGCAAGTTGCGAAGTTCTTCCGGCAACAAAGTGATCCAATCCGTTTTGGCTACTTTACACAAATCAAGTTGTTCGTAATCCTTGTTTTTCAGCAGATCGGTCAGAAAAGTCTCGTACTGCCCATTGGTGAGTTCCGTTTCGGCAGCATAAAGTTTGTCGCTGACTTTCTTCATGCTTTTATCAAGGGCTTTGGGTGCAATGGAGCTTAAAACCGCCCCAGGAAGCTGCTCTGGCTCAAAAAACGCACGGACCTCCTTTTCTCGGCCACCTAAACGGGCAATACGCATCGCCAGGTTTTGAAGACGGGCAGCTTTATCTGTTTCTCCCGCAGCGGCGTAATGCCGGTGCAAGAGGAGCAATGCGGGAATGTAATTCAGATTAACCCTTGCGACAGCGGCAGGGTCGGTTTCAGGTTCGAAGCTGAGTTCAAGGTAATCCGTGCGAAACCGATTTTCAAAATTGTACCGAAGGGTTGCCACATTGTCAAATGCCGTAGGACTGAACTTGAGTGCTAGACCCGTGAGGTAGAGTTTTTCCTTGTCGGCCTGCAACAGGTTTTTATTGGTCATACTGCCAAAATAGACTGGCTTGGCAGGCGTGCTTTTCGATAACCGAGGGTTCAGAATCTGTGCTAAAAAATCGCTCATTGAGCAATCTTTTGGAATCCAAAGCAGGCCTTCCAGACCAATTAAAATCTCCCGATACTTCTGGTTTTCAAGCAGTTGAAAACTAATCACACTTACATCCGGGCGCACATCAAGGGCGTATTGAAGGAGCATTGCCGGGTACGTGTCGCTCTCTTGTTGGGTAAAAAGCAGTGCATTTTGCTCCACCGACATAAGGGCGTTATAGTTCCAATTGAGCAGGCCGGGTGAGTATTGGCCGCTCGCATACCATTCTTTGCAAATGGCCGCCACGCGCTGGCGATCACCAGCGGTTTCGGCCTCACGGAGGCGGTTCTCAAAATCTCCGGAGGAGGCGAATAAAGGGAAGAACAAGCTGGCTAGCGTGTAAAAAACAGCCGTCAATAAGTGTTTCATAGACTTAATTTTTTAGATGCTGGGTAGTCAGGAATCCAGTATCTGGTGAAAAGATATGCTGTTTACACGCAGATTGGCTGGACGTTCATTTTGGGAGCAATTATTTTAAACAAAAAGGCACGAAGCCCCAACATGCGGGACTCCGTGCCTTTTTTAATTTTCTGTCGTAAAACCAGACTAACTGACGTGCGCTTTGTACGCTTCAGCATCCATCAGTCCATCAAAGTCTGCTGGATTGACAATTTCGATTTTCACGATCCAGCCATCGCCGTAAGGGTCGCTGTTTACAAGCGAGGGATCGCCCGAATCGCTCACTTTTGCGTTGAATTCCAACACTTTGGCCATCAAAGGCATAAAAAGGTCGGAGGTTGTTTTCACCGCTTCTACGGTGCCGAAGATTTCGTGGGCGGCTACCGTTTGGCCTACGGTTTCTACTTCGATATACACGAGTTCGCCGAGTTCGCCTTGGGCATAATCAGTGATGCCGACGTATGCGATTTTGCCGCTCTCGACGCGGACCCACTCGTGGTCTTCCGTGTATTTGCAGTTGGCAGGAAAGGACATTTTGCTTGAATGATAAATGATGAATGATAAATGATGAATCCTGTACCACCTGACGGTGTGCATGAGATGAACAGGAATGGCGGGCAAAAGTAGCACTTTTGACAAGGGGTAAGATTTTGAAGCGAAAAAAATGTGGCAACTGCATTTTTTAACGCTTAAAAAACAACTCTCGATTGGCATTCCTGCCCAAAAGTCGAAATGTTGTGGGCATGGTTTGGACGTTTCGGCGAAAGTCTCATTCTTTGACGGCGAATTCTCTCACATCTTTCACCATTCTCGCGTCTCTCAGACTCTATGAAATATCAGCCGCTCAGCCCCGAACTTTTCAAAACTAACCGCAAACGCTTTACCGCCGAAATGAAGCCCGGCACCGTCGCCATATTCAATTCAAACGACCAGGCCCCGCGCTCTGGCGACGCGTACCATAATTTTCGACAGAACGCCGGACTGTTCTGGCTCACGGGCATTGACCAGGAAGAAACAATACTCCTGCTTTTCCCCGATAGTCCGCGCGAAGAACACCAGGAAGTGCTCATCATCCGACGTACAAACGAGCACCTCGCTGTGTGGGAAGGCCACAAATGCACCAAAGAAGAAGCCACCGCTGCATCGGGCATCGAGAAGGTGTATTTCCTCGATGAGTCGGAGAAAGAAATCAACGAACTCATCCTGCTTTCAGAGGGCATCTATTTGAACCTCAACGAGAATGATCGTTTCTTATCACCTGTGGTGTACCGCGACCTTCGCTACGCGCACAGTATACAGAACCGATACCCCGCGCACACGATCCACCGCAGCCAGCCAATTTTGAAGCGATTGATGACGGTCAAAACCCAGTGGGAAGCAGACGCGACCCAGCAAGCCATTGATATCACGGAAAAGGCCTTCAAGCGGGTATTGAAATTTGTGAAGCCAAGTGTGTGGGAACATGAAATCGAGGCCGAAATCATCCACGAATTTATCCGAAACCGCGCCACAGGACACGCTTACACACCCATCATCGGTTCGGGCAAAAATGCGTGTGTGCTGCACTATATCGAGAACAACCAGCAATGCAAGGATGGCGATGTGCTGCTTATGGACTTTGGCTGTGAATACGCCAATTACAACGCCGACCTCACGCGCTCAATCCCGGTAAATGGCAGGTATACCAAACGCCAGAGGGCTGTGTACGATGCCGTACTTCGGGTGCTGAAAGCTGCCCGTGCCATGTTGGTGCCTGGGACAAAATTTGTCGAATACACCAAAGAAGTGGGCAAAATAATGGAAAGCGAACTTCTTGGCTTAGGGCTTATCACAAAAGATGACATTGAAAAACAGGACAAAGATTGGCCAGCCTACAAAAAATATTTCATGCACGGCACCAGCCACCATCTGGGCCTGGATGTACACGATCTCTTTTTCCGCTACGACACGTTCCGGGCGGGCAATATCCTCACTTGCGAACCAGGCATCTACATCCCCGAAGAAAACCTTGGAATTCGCATCGAAAATGACATCCTCATCACCGAAAACGGGAATGTTGATATGTTCAAAAACATCCCAATGGAGGCCGAAGAAATTGAGGACTGGATGAATTCGAAGTAGAACACGGATGAGAGGGGTGGGAACACAGATGACGCGGATAAGACACGGATTAACACAGATTTTAATTATCAGTCAAAAATCTGTGTTAATCCGTGTCTTATCCGCGTCATC
>CAZPTQ010000234.1:0-6215 GCA_964589365.1 uncultured Saprospiraceae bacterium | reverse complement strand
CGGGCAGCGCGGTCGGCAAGCAGTTGGGTTTTTGATTTCGAGTTTTGTGCATCGCGCACCAGGTTTATTACTTTGGAAAGATAGTTGTCGGCACTGGCATGGCTCACGGTCACGCGCAGCGAACCATTGCCGTTGATGCTCCCGGCGATGACTTTGTCATCCAATTGTTTCAAAACGGGTTTGGATTCGCCCGTAAGCATGGATTCGTTGAGATAACTTTCTCCCTCGGCGATGATGCCGTCCGCAGCAATGCGCTCGCCCGGTTTTACCAGAATGAGATCGTCTGGTTTCAAGGTATCTGTTTGCACATCCATGATTTGGTCGCCGTGGACGAGGTGGGCATCGGAGGGCATGAGTTGTACCAGCAATTCGAGTTCGCGGCTGGCTCCGGCGATGGATTTCATTTCAATCCAGTGGCCGAGCAGCATGACCAGAATCAAGGTGGCTAATTCCCAATAAAAGTCCATACCCGCCAGCCCGAACGTGACGGCTACGCTGTATGCAAACGCCACGGTGATGGCGAAACCTACCAGGGTCATCATGCCGGGATTTTTGGCGCCTACCTCTTCCCAAAGCCCTTTCAAAAACGGCCAACCGCCGTAAACGTATACCACTGTGGAGAGCGCAAAAAGTGCCCAATTGGAACCGGGGAACGCCCAGGCCACCCCGAGCCAATGCTGAATCATAGGCGACAAGGCCATGATAGGGAGCGTAAGCGCCAGCACGACCCAGAAGCGTCGGCGATAATCGGCGATCATGCCGGCGTGATCGTGGCCACCGTGACCAGCATGGTTTCCGTGCATCACCCCTTGCATAACCGTACCGTCGGGCATGGTATGGGTGGGAGAATGCGATGGAGGATGGTTGTGCATCTTGTTGGAAGGAGGAGAAGGAGGATGGTGTTCCATTTTTATAGAGTGCGGTTTAAGTTTTAAAAAGGTTGCGCAGGGAATCAAAAAGCCATCGCTACCAGCATCGCGCCCGACATGGCAATCATGAGCGTGTCCTCGAATAAAGTAATGCGCGACATCGGCAGATTGAACACCGCGCCGAGGCAAGCGCACTGAAATCGCCGTTTTGCCAGCAATGACTGCACTACTCCGATTAAGCTAAGGCCCATTACAACAAGGGCTACACTATTGGTTATCAATGGATTGAAATCTACCAGGAACAACAATCCTAAGCCTAGTTCGACGAAGGGATAAGCATACCCCCAACCCGCCCAGCGCCGTGCCAAGATGTCGTAACTACTGTACGACATGGCAAAACCGGGCACATCAAGGAGTTTGAAAAACGAAAAAACCAGGAAAAAACCGGCCATGAAATGCCGCATCCAGCGCATCCAATCAAAACTACCCGCAGCGTATTCAATCAACAACGTGGCTCCGGTGATGTAGGCAAAAATAAGCAGTACGGGTTTGTATGTCTGCCAGAAAGTACGCAGGATGTCCTCATCCGGCGAGACCACAGAGGGCTTTTCTTTTAATGTTTCCGCGATTTGATACTTCGGGTAATTTTTCAGCGCAGCCTGCAATTCCCCCAGCGGGATGTGGCTACTCATTTGAATGTCTGCGTTTTGATAGTCGGAACTGATTTTTACAGATTCGACCCCAGCGATTTGGGATAAGGCCCCTGTAACCTTGGCAACGCAGCTGCCACAGGTCACACCAGTTAATTGATATGTGTGTGTCATGAAATGGTTGATTTTATGGGGCAAAGGTCTGAGCAGGCACCGGAGCGGGTGTTACAAGATTTTGGGAAAGTGTTACAAGATTTCCTACAACTCCTCCAAACCTTTCCGTTTGCTCACGCCCACCGTTTTGAAATGGGTAGGGGTCAGCCCTGTCACTTTTTTGAACTGGCTGCTCAGGTGGGCCACATTGCTGTAACCAAGTTTGAAGGCAATTTCATTCAGCGTAAGCTCGTCGTATACCAGTAATTCTTTTGCCCGTTCGATGCGCAGCGCAATGTAATATTGTTCAATCGTAGTGCCTTCCACCAGCGAAAACAGGCTACTTAGGTAGGAATATTCTTGGTGAAGTCGCTCGGTAAGGTAAGTAGAAAGGTTTTCACGCCGTTCTCCGTCTGACATTTGGACATACTCAACAATGGCTGATTTTGTCTGGCTGACAAGACGGCTTTGGCGGTCTTCCAGAAGTTCAAAACCGTGTTCGGCCAGTGCCCGAGCTAAATGGCTCATCTGTTCGGGCGCTAGATTTTCGGACGTTTCCACTTCTCCAAGTTCGACATGGAGCGGTGTAACGCCTTGCTCCTGCAGGGTTTTTCTCACGACCCACTTGCAGCGGGCGCAGACCATGTTTTTGATGTACAGCGTAGGCATAGGAATCTCTTCCCGGCAAATCTACTTCAAACACCGATTGCAGCGACGCAGTTTAGGAAACTTCTTGCGTGTTGCGTACCAGGCCAATGCCCGACACGAAAAACAAAAGTCCCAGCACTCCGTAAATCAACAATGATTTTATATCGCGGGTACCGCCCGAGGTATTTGCAAAAAGTACGGCAGCATAAATAAGCCCGCCAACGCCAACAAGCGTTAGTATAGAGCCGAAGAGTTTTTTAACATCCATAATCTGTTAGGTTTTTAGTAGCTCAACCGAGCGAATAATGAGCATAGAAACAAGGAAAGAGATCATTGTTTTTTGGACCCTTGCCATACAATAATGGCTCCAATCACCATGATCACAATGCCAATCATTGGCGACCAACTAAGGTAATGGGGCATATCCCTGGATATTTCCACAGGGCCCAAATCAACCACTTTTTCTTTGGTAAAATATTTGAAAGCGGTAAAAAGGGTCAATACCAATCCAATTACAATCAGAACGAGACCTGTAAATTTCATACGTCAAATTTTAAAAGTTAAAGAAGTTTTAATAGCGGAATTTTCAAACCGGCAAGCACGGTGGCAATGCCTGATATCAATGTTTCATCGGTTTCATGTCCATGCCACATTTGGCACATTTGTCGCCCTTTTTGCCCGTCATTTCGGGGTGCATTGGGCAGGCGTACGTTTCAGCGTCGTGCTTGATCGGCTGCATTGCCATGCTGCATTTGGCACATTTGTCGCCCTTTTTGCCCGTCATTTCGGGGTGCATTGAGCAGGCGTACATTTCAGCGTCGTGCTTGATCGGCTGCATGTCCATGCCACATTTGGCACATTTGTCGCCCTTTTTGCCCGTCATTTCGGGGTGCATTGGGCAGGCGTACGTTTCAGCGTCGTGCTTGATCGGCTGCATTGCCATGCTGCATTTGGCACATTTGTCGCCCTTTTTGCCCGTCATTTCGGGGTGCATTGAGCAGGCGTACATTTCAGCGTCGTGCTTGATCGGCTGCATGTCCATGCCACATTTGGCACATTTGTCGCCCTTTTTGCCCGTCATTTCGGGGTGCATTGGGCAGGCGTAAGTGGCGTTTGCGTTGGCAGAGACAGCTTGTGCACGACTGCTTTTGCAAGCGGCGAATGCGCCGAGGAAACCCAGGAGCGCAAAGCCCGCGAGGAGCATATTTTTCATAAAAAAGGAGATTGAAAAAGTGAAAAAAATAGAAATTGGAAAGGGAACAGTGCTCGAGGAAGAGCGATAATCAACACACTATTGGAAATAAACTGAAAAAAGAACCTTAAACAGAATTGCCCGAGGTTCTCCAATTGGTTTAGGCACAAGCAGCTGCGCACTTTTTGCAAGCGGCCTCACATTTGGCACAGCATTCCATGTTGATTTTGCCACATTCGGCAGCGCAGGCTTCGCAGACTTTTGCGCAGATTTTGCAAATCTCCTCGCAATAAGCCGAGCCACGGGCGCAAAGGCGTTGGCACAATGCGCAGATATCCGCACAATCGCGACAAAGTTTCACGCATTCCTTGTGCCCCATTTCAAGGCATTCGGCAGCGCATTTTTCGCATTCTGTCACGCATTCCGCGCAGGCATCCATGCAATCTTTTGAATTTTTCATGCTGAAAAAAATCTGATTGGTTAAAAAATGATTTTATGCCTCTAACTGCCTATTTGCTGATACCTGCACATACTGGCTTGGCTCGTTAAAAAACAAGACCTTCAGTTCGCTGTTGCCCGTAGTTTTTGTTTGTTTTTTCGGCGTCATATTCATGTCGCACATTCCTTTTACAGCCTTCGTCACATTGGGATGCGGCTTCATTACATCCATCATCATAGTATGTGCTTGAATTTCGAAATTGAATTATTGCGATATAAAAGTCCGTGTTTTATTGCGTGACAGCCTTACACAATTCTATCAATAAGTTACAGGATTCACATATTGGGCCTGTTTATAAATAAAAAGTGACTGGTTAGCCTCTAGTGCGCAACCAAAACGTCATGTTCCCCCCCATCAACTTTCACCATCATTTTCTTTCATTGTTGTTAAATCGAGCCAGCCACCGCTAAAGCCTGCCAGGTGCAAACCTTTGATAATATGCGGGCAGCGTTTCATTATATCCCATATTAATCCTGACTTATAATTTTCAATCATTAAAATGATTGGCCCCTGGTTTAGTCCGAATAACCATTCTGATATCCATCCCATCTTTCCGGTAGATTCATCCTTATAAGTTGGGTTATAGCTGGCAACCAGTCCTTTTGTACCAGGAGTATTTTCTTCGAGCCGGTGTTTAGTATCTCTTGAAATTTCCAATACAATTTCAGGAGCAAATGGCAGGGAGGCAACCGATGCCCAAGGTGCCACTGTTCCATCATCTGGCCCAAAAGGTGCTCCCCTGGCAATATAGTTGTGAAAAACCCTGTCTTCGCCATCAATAACAACGGTATCTGGGCCGGGCCCATCACTTGCGGTTAAGCCCCAACAATCATCTCCGTAACCTTCAAATTTATTTTTATTTTCAACTGCGTACGCTTTATGTACATAGGTAGCACGGCGGCTATTTTCAAAATAATCAAAGCCATGTTTTCTATTGGCGTCATCGCAAATATTTCTAAAGTCAATCCATATATGTGAAAGCTGGTGTATGAACAAAGGGCCAGCATAAATGTATTCGATATCGTAAGCTGTTTTACATTCAAATGTTGATGTCCATTGTTTATATCCCTTTTTAGAAATAGGAAACGTAGGAGATCCCAATGCCAGTATATACAATACCAGTGCTTCAGAGTAATTGCAATCCCAATGTGATTTTAAAAACCCTGACTCAGGCTCCCATCCATGGCTTATTGAATCTGTGCCATTCAAAGCCCAATTCCATTCAACTCTTGAATACAATTTTTGAGCAATCAACCTTATTTCAGTTTCGGCCTTGGTTGTTCTGGTAAAATAATTGGCGGCAGCAAGAACACCAGCTATAAAAAATGCCGTGTCAATGGTAGATAATTCCGATTCCAATGCTCTGCAACCGGTTTTCATATCCAAAAAATGATAAAAGAAGCCTTTGTATCCCATTGCATCTGCTTCCTTTCCCGGGTGACCTGAGTTAAAGAATCTCAATATGGTAAGTATCTTTGCAATAGCATCTTTCCTTGAAAGTAAGTCGTTTTATATCCCAACTATATAACAGCTGATGCCTAAACCGGTTACCGCAATACTGGAGGCTGAGCCAGGTTCGTTTTTATCTGCGATTAACCCGTTTTGGGAATTTATTTCGTTTAGAAAATAAGGGGAGGATTCACGTAATATATTATCGAGCAGTTCTGCATCCGTGATATTTACAGATTTAGTTGTTTTTTTCATGATGTGATTTGGTTTTTTTCTTTATTTTGTTAACAGTTGAATAAATACCGTACAACACCATTATGCCAATGAAAAAATAAACCCAAAGCGGAATATTTTTACCAACGATTAAGAGATACAGATAGGCCGAAATAAAAAAAAGTCCAGTCAGCAATGCAGGCAACACAATTGATTTTTTATTCCTGATATTTTTAATTGTCCAGTAGAGAGAGAGGAAAAAAAATGGGATTGCTCCCACGTAAATCCCTCCAAAAATAAAAGGATTGACATTGTATTTTCCACCAAGGCTTAAAAACCAGTCTTTAAAAGTTTCAAACCATTCCATTAGTTAAATATTTTAAAAGCAAGGTGCAATAATTTTATTAAGCCTGAGGTTAAAGTCTTCTGCTTATGCCTTACGATAAGTTGTTGGTTAATCCTTGTAGCAACGGGATAAGGATATATCTTATTAAAGATGCTACTGATTGATAACCCTAAAGTGTTAGCCAATATTAGTTCCT
>CAZPTQ010000233.1:0-6521 GCA_964589365.1 uncultured Saprospiraceae bacterium | reverse complement strand
GTAGGCGGAGGAGTTGTTTTAGGAAGGAGAGGGAGTGGGTGAGGTTGGGAGACATGCTTATTGTTTAGTGGCGATCAAGATCGGCACTTTTGCCGTTTTTTTTCAAAAAGAGGAGTTTTTGACCTTTTCAATTTTGCTAGGGCGGTGCAGGCGGTCGCACACCACGCCAAAAAAGAACTTTGACGTGTGTGTATTCGCCGCTTTGGCCATGGATTTCGGTGATTTCGATGCGGCCATAGCCATGATTTGCAGCCTGATGCCCCGTCCAGGTATCGTGTGCTGCTTGTTCGGGCGATGCGCCATTGGCGGTCAAATCGTTGAATTTTTTGAGGTTCGAACCGTACTGCCAGTTTGCTGCGATAGCCTCGAAACGGCCGTTGAAATGCTCTAAAATGCGCTTGACTTGCTCACCCCCAATCAAAACCGTTGATCTCGAGCCGTCCTCGAATACCGTCCGTAGATCTATGCTCAGTTTACCATCTTGGACCGTTGCAAAGGCCATGAAACGTGGGTTCGATGAGTCTGTAACGTAGTATCTCTCGGTATCGCTATGGTCAATAATCCTTGCCGATTCGGTCGCAGCACCTGTTGTGACAATGGGCAATGTGCTTTTGTCGGGTCGCGTTTCGCCTGCTTGTCCGCGCTCAATGGGCCGAATGGGCACCTCAGGCGCAGGAGCGGGCGGTTTTTGTCCGTGCGGCGTTTGGCCAATTATCCGCAGCCGCTCGAGTTGGGCGTGCATTGGGTCATCCCGCCCGGTCGAGGAGGGGCTGATGTCAATGTACGTCATCCCCCCATAACGAGGAAGATCCAAACGCGGCGCGGGGCCGGTGTCGCCCGCTGCTTGCGCCCTTGCTTTTATAACGGGTAAGAGCCGCCGAACGGAGTCCAAAAACTGATCATGCAAGGCCTCGGCATACGACTGGTCGTATCGGTTGATGCCAAGCAACTGCCCTCGATCGCCGCGATAGAGGCTCTGCGAAACCTCGTAATAATGCAGCATCAGTGCATCTGGCGTCACCCCCGCCGTGATCGTGGCCGTAATAAGCCGATGGACGTATTTGTAGATTTCGTACTCCTGCAGGGCCGAGCGTACGTCTCCATGATGTTCGAAAATATTATGAAACATCATGTCCAAGCTGCCGAGCACAGCCTGATATGCCTCGTGGCCCGCGACGGCCAAGCCACGCACGGCCTGCTGGTTAGCACCTGGGCCGATGTTTGCCTCAAATGTCAACGCGTTGGCCTCCATTTGGCGTATTGTGATACGCTCGGCCAGTTCGGGGTGCAAGGGCGAATCGGCTGGCAAGGCTTTCTTTTGAGTGACCAAGGCATCTATTTCAAGGTTCAGGTCGTGCAATTGATCGGCAGGGGCGACTTCCATTTCGACTGCACGGCGATGGGCGTCGGCTTTTTGGGCGTCGCTCAAATGGCTCATCTGTCGTTCAACAATGGCCAGTCGGCCCGCATCGCCTTCGGCGTGGACAATCTCCCGGGCCATTACGAGTGTTTCGGTGAGTTCCGATATCCTCGATTGCATGGCTGAAAATTCTTCGTGGCTGATCTTTCCCCGCGCCGATTCGTATGTAAAATGTCGCTCCGCTTCGGTGTAAAAATTCATGCGGAGCAGGTCGGGCCAGTTTGGGCCGTAGGTTTCGTTCATGTGATCCATCCCCGCGTTCATCCGTTGGCCCGCGTCGGAGCCTGTGGTGGCCAAATCAATGTCGCTGTTTGCCCCAGTCGAGGCTTTGGGGTCTGAAATATCCAAACCAAAGCGGGTTTTCAAATCGGCGCGAATTGTTTCCCGGAACGCTGTAAGCCGCTCGACAACGCTTGTTCCTGTCGCGCCGTGATTGTTCGGCAAGTCCAAAACCAAATCCCGCCAAATACCGTGCGTTTGCAAAAGTGCCAAACAAGCCTCGGGGTCGCCCGCTAAAACACGTTGGATATCGGAGCTTTCCATGAATTGGCGCGTTCGCTCGGCACGGATTTCGGGCATTTTATCAGGGCGTTGCCGCGAGGGCCTTTTACGGCGCGGGCTCGATCCGTCGCCGCTGCTGCGGCTGGGCGGTCGGCCCCCTCCGCCGCCTGAAGCCTCGACTTTTGGCACAGGCTGTTCGGGCTTTGGTACTGAGTCATTATCTTTTTGCGCAGTTTTATCAGATTTTGGTTCAGACTGATCAGGCTTCGGTGCTGAGTCATCATCTTTTGGCGCTGGTTTATCAGATTTTGGTTCTGCCTGATTAGACTTTGGTACTGTTGCATCGTCGGCGACGGTTATGGCGTCAAAAGCGGCATCAACTTGGGCATGTAACTCTGCTGCGGACCAGTCACCGTTTTGGTCGGTGAGGCCACTGGAGCGTTGAAGTTCGTCGTATCGAGCCGGGTTTTGCCTGGCCAGGAACTGCTCCTGTGCATATTGCGCTGTCTGTGTAGGCCATTTTTCTAGTGCCTCTAATTTGACCGACATCGTAAACATCATGCCCGAAAGTCCGGCGTTAAAGAGGATTTGGCCGCGGTAGGCTTCTCGCCTTGCACGGTTTTCATCACCTGGATATGCTTTTTCGATATCAGCCAGATCGTTGAGTGTTTTAATCGATGTGAAGGCGATATTGGCTACCAAATCAGCTTTTTGATAAATAAAAAAGCCGCGCTGTAGGGCTAAAATGCCCCGCGTCGTCCGTGAAATGTCGCCCGCTGCGTCAACCAATTTGGCGACTCGACCCGCCCCGACCGCCGCTGCGAATCCCGTGATGCTTAGTAGATCGAGTGCCAATTCAGCGTCCATCCCTAGGCGGTGGTTCCGCGCGCGATCGCGAATGTTGCCAATGGCCGATGCAGCTCCGACGGCTCCGGCAAAAAGTCCCATGCCTGCGACGACTGCGCCCCCGACGCCCCCAGTGGCCAGAACCAACGCCGCGATGCCAGCGACCATCGCTACTTTTTCCAAAAAGCCCGTAACCTCTTCCCAAAGGCCCGGTTCGCTCAGGACGTCCCCGCTTAGTTTGAGGCTCGGAAGGTGGTAGGAGAGGTAACCTTCGCCGTATTTCTGCTTGCCTGATGCGAAATTATCAAAAGCGTCTTTGATGGCCTCCTTGCGCGCCTTGTCTTTATCGGCGTTGGAGCTGAAGCCATAAAAAATATCATGGCTGACGGTTACGTCAATAAGTGCCATACGGGTTTGACCCGTTATATCTTCAAAACCGGTTGGGGCATCGGCGACCGTCATCAACAGATTGTACTGATGGCCTGTGACTTCGGAAGCAAAGGATACATTGACCGGGTAATGCTGCCCAAGTCCATCGTCAGGGTGGTCATACTTGCCGAGACGATCGGCGATTTTGCCGACTTCTTTTACCTCAATTTCGGCGTGGGCGAGAAAAGTGGAGATCGCATAGCGGTCCCCATGAAGTTCGTTTAGCCAAAAATCAATTAATTTCGGCCCACCCTCCTGAAGCAAAACATCAACGAATGCCGCTTTTGTTGCAACAGATTTATTGCTATCTGCAGATTGTTTTTTCTCGAAATCATCGAGCAAACTGGGTAGCTTTTTAGCCCACCTGATTTTTCTTTTGAGGTCTATCTCAGTCCTGCTCAGCCGTGTGTACAGCGTCGAACTTTGGTTTGTCTCGAGTGCTTTGATTTGTACTTTCAGCTTTTCAATTTCTACTTCTGAGCGGTCTTCGTCGCTTTTGGCCTCTTCTGCTTGCAATTTTTTGCGCAGGAACTCCAGCAAGTTTGCTTCGGCGTGGGCGCCTTCGGCGGCCATATCGACTCCCTTGCGGAGCCAAACGGGGAAAAAGGCCATCGAAGGCAGGCGATATAGCCCATCCTCAGGCTTGAAAAAGGCTTGGCAAAAAATGACATATTCACCCGCAGCGTTCGGCAATTCCAGTTCGACATTTGAATCGCTTTCGGAGACCTGCAACATACCTCGATTCAACTGCATAATCGCATCAACGCTTCCGGTCAGCAAACCTGCGAAACGCTCCAAAAGAGATTTTCCACTGTGGTCTTCAAACGGGGCGAGCCGCTTGTTTTGCAACAAATGCTGCATTGCTTTCCGCCTCATGGGCCAATCGTACTTTTTCAATGGCTCGTAATCGGCTGCACCGAGTGCGGCGGCGGCGGGCAGGATGATCCAATCGTAATAAACTGTCCGGCCGAAATAGACCGATATTCCTGTCAAGTTATCGCTGCTTCCTTCAAACGGCACATGGTTCATAACCATGTCGTACTTGCCTGCGCCGCCCGTCACGCCGATGAAATCGGGTCGGGTGTCGGCTGCCTCGATCCAAGCAGGGTAAGGCGACAGTGTGCGGTACTTTGACAGATCAACCGCATCATCTTTTTTGTCGGTTAGGAGGAGCTTGCCACGTAGTTCCCTTGAGATAGCACGGATTTCGGGCAGCACGGCCTCGACTAAAAACGCTCGTTTTGAATCCGTGTCAAGCATAGATTTAAAAAGCGGTAACCGGATAGCCACTGCTTTGTCTTCGAACTCGGACTTCATTTTGACCCGCTCTGAATCTGGCTTCGCCTCGAACTTTGATTCTGGATCCTCGGCCACAGCGTGTTTTTCGACCCTGACTTGTACAAGAAGCTTGAATTGGTTTTTTACTCGCTCGTCAATTCCCAGACTGACCTTGTCGGGCAGGTCCTCGAAGTCTTGTCGAACTCTGTCGCCACCTCCGTACCGCTTTTTCTCCTCATAAATTCGCTTGCGCACGAGCAGCAAAAACTCGTAGGCCCAAAAATTCTCTGCTCCGAGTTTGTTTTGCGACTCGCCGCGTTCGGCGAATCGGTCCAACTCTTTGAACCGAAGTTTGCGCGCCAATTCCTCGAGCAACGCGTCGGGTTCCTGGCCAGATTTGACGGTGGTTTCGACGCTTTTTTTGCCTTTCCTGGCTGTGGCTTTGTATTTTTTGGATTCCTCGTCGTACTCGATCGAGATGGAATCGGGCAGGCTTTTATCTTCGGCATCCTCGGTTTTTTGACTTTTTAGCACTGCTTTTACGTCTTTTTCGAGACCCGAGGCCCATTTAGCTTTTCTGTGCTTTTTCCTGCCGGTGCTAAAGCCCAGTTTTTTGCCTTTTTGATACTTAGCCCATGCTTCGACACCGAAAAGTTCCTCGCACCATTCTCTATTGATGGCAAAGGGTGGTTCGATATCATCATTATAAAGCAAGTTGTCCGCTATGTGCCTGATATCACCCTTCCCGTTTTCGGTCAACGGCAGACCGGGTACGCCGCGCTCGAACTCTCGACGGATGATGCCTTCGACCGCTGCATCTGATTCGCCTTCGGTTTTTTTGAAAAGGATGACCAAACCGCCGTCGCTCGTTAAAATCACTCGGATTCGTTCGCCTGTGAGAAGGCCAAGACCCGTATAAAAATCAATCCGTGGGATGAGAGAGGTGAATTTTTTTGTAGTGTTCTTGTTGACCTCGACTTCCATTGTTTTCGCGAACGCCTCCAAGCGGTCTTGCGGATATGCGGCGATGGCCCCCTTTTCTTTCATCTCGTTGAGTATAAGGAGATTTTTCTTGGGGTTGGTCGTCCAACTGCCGCTTTGAACAGCCTCCGAATCGTTCCAATACCACTCCGTACGCAACACCCACATTCCGTTTTTGTACATAAAATTATAGGATAGGCCCTCTTCCTTGTCGAGCGACGGGACTTCCTGTTCAGCGTCTTTGGCCGTCGCATCGTCTTTCTGAACCATTGGCCCGCCGCTCATCGCACGCTGTTGTAAAACGTGCGCCAACTCGTGCGCCAAAAGCCGTCGCCCCGCCGCCGTCTCGGGCTGAAAAGCGCCTGGTGAGAAAACGATTTGCTCGCCAAAAGCATAGGCCCTAGCACCCATATCTTCCGCGCTTTTGGCCGCAGCGCCGTCGGTTTGGATCCTGACGGACGAAAAATCTGCCCCCATCCTAACTTCCATGAATGCCCGCAAATCTGGATCAAGCGCTCGCCCGAGTCCAATAGTGGACGCTTCTTTAGCACTTATTGGGTCAGAAGGTGGCAAATTCGGTGATCCTAAGACTCCGCTCTTCTTCATTGGCTCAGGGCCGACGGCGCGTTCGGCAGCCTCATCGGCAGATTTTTCGAGCGGGTCGCTTGTTTCATTCACTCGTGATTTTGCCTGAAAAAAAGATGCACGGCCTCCTCCGCCGAAGAACGAGCCGTTCTTGGAGCTGGGCTTATTTGCCTGATGATCTGTTTGCTTAAGCAACTCGTGCATCTTGTCTGGCTTTTCATTTAACGGTTTATCCGATTCACCACTCCACCCCCACCATCGCCCCCATCCACGGCAACTTTACCACCGAATAACTCCAAGGCACTTTCTCCAACAACAAATCCTGCCCAAGCCGCTCCACTTGGAGTACCCATGACACACGGCTTTCCGACCAAGAGAGTAGTCCAGCTCGTTGGAGAAAGCCCGAACGAAGCCCATCCGGACTGGTTTTTTTCAGCACAGGCCAGTTGCGGACAATGGCTTCCAAGAGGCGGTTGGCTTC
>CAZPTQ010000232.1:0-6565 GCA_964589365.1 uncultured Saprospiraceae bacterium | reverse complement strand
GGCCTAAGGGCCGTGCTACCACTTGTGAGACACCCTCTTTTTTTCAACGCTATGCGCCCAATATCTTTTTTTAAAAACCTCTTTTTTGTCTCAATAGGCACTTCGGCAGTGTTGGCAGGGCTACATTTTCTTGCAGCGCAAGCACAGCAGCATTGGAAATTTGCGGTAGGATCCGTGTTGCTTTTCGCCATGGTGTGTACGGGGCTTTTTTATGCAGGAGCAAGTTCCGCACGGAGCAAAAACAAATATGCGTTCACCAACCTCGTTTCGGTTTCGGTATTTGGCAAAATGGTGGTGGCTTTGGCCGCACTATTTGTTTATCAACAAGTAGCAGTACCCACCAATCAGTGGTTCGTGGGCATTTTTTTGTGGTGCTATGTTGTATTTACTGCTTATGAGGTTTGGTTTATGACGAAATTGGCCAAGACTTAGGTTCAGGTAAATCACATTGTCCACATTTGTAAATTTACCACATTTACAGACATGAAAAGGCCAAAAAAAGGCGAATTTGCATCATTCTACCAAGGCTACCTGGACACAGTGCCCTCGCGTGGCACTGTACAGAGCCTTTTGAAAAAAACCTTCAAGGAAGCGCAGCAATTGATTGGCAGTCTGCCAGAAGAGATGGGCAACCATGCCTACGAGTCGGGGAAATGGACCATCAAACAATTGCTCATCCATATCATTGATGCGGAGCGGGTATTTGCTTTTCGTGCCCTGTGGGGTATCCGGGGTGACCGTGCGCCGTTGCCGGGCTTCAACCAGGATTTCTGGATGGAAGAAGCCAAAGTCGAGGAGCGCAGCATCAAAGATTTGCTGAAAGAATGGAAAACAGTGCGTGACGGCACGCTCGCGCTTGCAGCGCAATGCTCTGAAGAACAGTCGAAATTCCTGCTCACAGCGAGCAATTGGAAAGTATCTGTGCGCGCGCTTTTTTTTATCATTATTGGGCATCAACTCCACCACATGAATGTGCTGCGGGAAAGGTATTTGTGATCATAAAAAACGAAAATCAATATCCGCCATGTTTGAAAAACGTCTATTCGACTACCTCTACCAACAACTTCAGGACTATCCGCTCGAAAAGGCATTTGGCCAAAAAATCAAAGGGGAATGGCGTTACATCTCTACCGCTGAAATGGTCGCGCTGGTCAATCGCGCCAGCCTAGGTCTGCTTCAACTCGGCTTGAAACCAGGTGATAAAGTCGCCACAGCGGTTTACCAAACCATCCCCGAATGGGTTGCGCTAGATTACGCCATGCTACAAATCGGTGTGATAAATGTGCCGATGTACCCCAGCATCAGTTCTCGCGAGTACGAGTACATTTTGAACGAGTCTGAAGCGAAGTACTGCATCGTCGGTGAAGGTGATTTGCTTGATAAAGTGTTGGCTGCCAAAGGAAAATCGGCTGGCTTGAATGAAGTTTTCAGCTTTCACCAGCAGTCGGGCGTTCGACATTTTTCCGAATTTTTGTCTGCTGAAAACGCGGATTTTTCAGAAGTTGAACGCATCAAAAACAGCATCCGGCCAGAAGATTTGGCCACGATCATTTATACCTCCGGAACCACCGGCAACCCCAAAGGTGTGATGCTCTCGCACCGCAATATTGCTTTCAACGTGGAGGTAGTAGGCAAACTCGCGCCCATCTATACAGGAGACCGTGTGTTGAGTTTTCTCCCAGTCAGCCACGTATACGAACGGGTAGCGGTGTATCTTTTTACAGCTGCTGGAGCCAGCGTTTCGTTCACGGGCACGGATAATTTGGGCGGCGAAACAGGTGATCTTCAAGCTATTAAACCCCACTTTTTCACCTGCGTGCCCCGCCTTCTAGAGAAAGTTTACGATCGGATTTACAACAAGGGCCTGGAATTGACGGGGCTTAAACGTTGGATATTCTTTTGGGCATTGAGCCTGGCCGAAGACTGGGATTTTGACAAAAAATATTCCGGCTGGAAGGCCTTTCAATGGAAAATCGCAGACCGGCTCGTTTTTTCCAAGTGGCGTGCAGGTCTTGGCGGCTGCGTGAAAGGCTTGACCACGGGTGCGAGCGCTTGCCCCTTGCGGGTACTGCGCAGCTTCAATGCGGCCGGCATACCTGTTCGTGAATTGTACGGACTCAGCGAGGTGGCGCCAGGCCTTAGCGTCAACGGATTTGGTCCCGGCGAGGCAATGCTTGGCACGGTAGGCACGGTGATAGACGGGGTGGAGCTTCGCATCGAAGAAGGACCCGATTTCCGACCCGGCGAAGGCGAAATACTCGCCAAAACTCCCGGACTGATGCTCGGCTATTACAAACAAGCCCAACAAACCGCCGAAATGATCCGCGAAATCAAGGGCGAACGCTGGCTTGCTACAGGAGATGTGGGTATGTTTGTAGATGGCCCAGGAGCACGTAAGTTTTTGAAAATAACCGACCGAAAAAAGGAACTCCTGAAGACAAGCGGCGGCAAATATGTGGCACCCACGCCCATCGAATCCATGCTAAAAGAACATCACCTCGTGGAGCAGGCGATGGTAGTCGGCGAAAACATGAAATTTGTGTCGGCACTCATCGTGCCTTCTACGGAAGGTCTGCGCGACTGGTGTAAAAAACACGGTGTGCAATGGACCACTTTGGCTCAGATGATTGAAAACCCAAAGGTGCTGCACCGTTACGAGATGCTCCTCGAACGCGTAAATCCGCACTTCAGCCATGTGGATCAGCTCAAAAAATTTGCACTGATATCGGAACCATGGGAAGCGGTGAAAACCGACGGCACGGAAGCCGAGCTCACGCCAACACTCAAGATGAAACGCCGGGTTATTCTCCAAAAATGCAGTAGGCAGATAGAAGAGATGTACCGCTAATGCAAGCAGCTAGTGCCACATCCACTGAATAACCTATGAATCTGACGGCCATATTTTCCGCTCATCTTCGTTATTCGTCGGTTAAAATGTCCCGCATTTCGCCCTTCTCATGCCTTGATGAGCAAAAAATCTGCCTCGTATATTCATAGGTTATTCAGTGGATGCGGCACTAGCCGTTGAAAAGCGAATCATACGGGTTTTGATCTTTTTTAGGCTCCCGCTTTTCCGGCTCAATAGGTAGTTCGGGTATTTCAACCTCCTCGTCGAAGCTTCGTTTGGGCGTACTTTCCAGTTCTTCAAACGCTACAAAATCCTCCTCCCGAGGGTTTTCATCTTGGCCAAATTGGCGGCGCAATTGCTCCATCTTGCGGTATCCAATAGCTTTCAAAAAAATGTACAAGGAGAAGAACGGGAATACGAGCACGGCAACCGCCAATGCAAGCAATGCATTCAAAGGGTTGGTTTCCAAGGTTTTGAGCCAACTTTTAAGGGTGTCAGGAAAAACGCGCCAATTGATAATAAGCGCGAGTACCAATAGTGCAGGAGCTGCCCAAAGCAGCAGGTAGTAAAGCCCTTGAAGCAGGTAGTATGCGCCAACTATAAAGAGCACCGAGAAAATAAGACAACCGAGACCCCCGCCTGGAAACTGGTTCAGGCTTCGCCCGCCGTAAGAATATTTGTAAATCATAGTTCAAAGTTGGGTCTCTCCCATGGCCAGTATAGTAGAAAATTCGTCGGAAGACACAGGCATTACCGACAAACGTGCGTTGCGCACCAAAAGTAGTTGTTGCAAATCAGGGTGTGCTTTGATTTCCGCAAGGGTAACGGGACGCACAAAGGGTTTCACTGGTTCCAATTCCACACAAGACCAATCGCCCTTTTCGGCCGTTGGGTCTGGGTAATGCGCTCGCGACACTCGGGCAACAGCCACAACCTCCAGACCGATGTTGGAATGGTAAAAAAAACAGAGGTCGCCCACTTTCATGGCTCGCAGGTTGTTGCGCGCCTGATAATTGCGCACACCATCCCAACGGGCATGGCCTTCTGCTACGAGCTGGTCATAGCCATATACATCGGGTTCTGATTTGACAAGCCAATAGTTCATGAAATGGTGATTGGTTTATTAGTGATTGGTGGAATGGTGATTGGTGGAACGGTGACGCGCTCACATTTTCAATCTTGGGTGGTAAAGGTAAATCGTCTCTTTGAGGTACTCCGTGTCAAGGTGGGTGTAAATCTCTGTGGTGGTGATGCTTTCGTGCCCCAACATGTCTTGAACTGCCTTCAGATCCGCGCCACCTTCAACAAGATGCGTGGCAAAAGTGTGGCGGAATGTATGTGGACTTATGTTCTTCACGATGCCCGCTTTTGCGGCAAATTCCTTGACTAAGAGGAACACCATCACGCGGCTCATCCTTCCGCCACGACGATTGAGGAAAACCACGTTTTCTGCTTCTTTTTTTATGTTGGTCTGGAGATTTCGAATTTTTTCAAGGTAAATTCTTAAATACTTTACGGCTTCCGCGCCGATAGGTACGAGGCGCTCTTTGTT
The DNA here is from genome assembly GCA_964589365.1 of uncultured Saprospiraceae bacterium. Taxonomy (GTDB): domain Bacteria; phylum Bacteroidota; class Bacteroidia; order Chitinophagales; family Saprospiraceae; genus M3007. Next base: position 2,165 of record CAZPTQ010000232.1, on the reverse strand, counting down.
GTTTTTCCCCACTACTTTTAAAAAATTCGCTTCAAGAAAAAGTTGGGTAAGGCGAAGGTTTACCAACTCACTGACGCGCAAGCCACAAGCATACAACATCTCCAAAATGGCGCGGTTGCGCTGACCTTGCGGCTCCGAAAGGTCCACGGCATTGAGCATGGCCTGTACTTCATGAACACTGAGCACTTCCGGAATTTTGCGACGCATACGCGGACTTTCGAGCAGTTCGGTCGGGTCGTCGTCAAGCATATCTTCGACCAGCAGATACTTGTAAAATGCTCGAAGGCCCGAAATCAGTCGGGCTTGGGTACTTGCTTCGAGACCCAGGCGATTGGCCCACAAAATGAACTGCGTCAAGTCGTCTGCCTTTACCAACAAAGGCGTCAAAGCGCGTGCTTCCAGCTCGAGCCATTGCACAAACTTTCCCACATCGTTGAGGTAAGCTTCGATGGTATTATGGCTCATCGAGCGTTCTAGCAGAAGGTAATTGCGGAAAGATTGGATGGCGGCGGGCCAGTTCATGGCTGCGAAGATAGGCCGAAGGGTTAAGCCCGCGTTAATCGGTTGGGCAATGCTAAAGGGTTTCTACTTTTGCCGTTGTTTTTTACCCGTTCACCCGCCATAGCTTTCTCGCCGCCGCTAAATCTAAAGCGAGTAAAAGCGAAGGCGGGTAAACTCACTTGACTATGAATCCTCGCCGCATAAAACTCATCATTGGCTTAATGACGCTGGCACTTGGCGGCATCATTTGCCTGCAGATTTATTGGATCGGCTGGAACGTCCGGCTGAACGAGGAGCAGTTTGACAAAAATGTATATGCTGCACTCAATCGCGTGGCGGGGAAACTCCAATATTATGAAGAAGTGCGGGTGTTGGAAGCCCTCAACTCCTCTCGCGGACAGGGAGGAGAAGCCAACCGCAACATCCGCCGGGCGGCGCAGCACTTGGAGAATGGTTTCTCAAAACGGCGTGGGGCTCAACAGCCCGACACCTTACCAAATCCGGGCGACGGAGGGCAGGGTTTTGAAAGCAATGTGACGTTGTGGGAATACATGAAAGTGAGTCAATTGGTGGACTCCAAGCCTTTGGCGGAGCGCGTCCCCCTTGATTTGCTGGCAAAATCAATTCAAGAGGAAATTGAAGGTCGGGGCATCCGTTCTGCTTACCAATACGGTGTTTATTCCAAAGCAAGGGGTAGCTATGTTATTGTAAACGATCATTTTGTGGTGGAGGACAGCGGCCCGCAAATCGCTCAAGGAGGTGCGCCCACCCTTTTCAACTCGCCGTATAAAGTGGCGCTTTTTACCCAGGATATTGAATCCCCCGGCGATTTATCGCTCTATTTCCCCAACCGCACCCGCATCGTGCTAGGCTCGGCACTTGGGATGATTTCGCTCTCGATTGTATTCACGGCTATTGTGCTGTTTTGTTTTTGGTACACCATTCAGGTGATTTACCGCCAAAAACAACTTTCAGAAATGAAAACAGATTTCATAAACAACATGACCCACGAGTTCAAAACCCCGATCGCTACCATCTCGCTTGCCGCTGACAGCATTGGAAGCCCCATGATTTTGGGCAATCCCGACAAAATCAAACGTTTCGTGGACATCATTCGGCAGGAAAACCGCCGCATGAACAGTCAGGTAGAACGCGTGCTGCAAATGGCATTGATTGACAAAAAAGACTTTGAACTGAGCCTCGGAGAACTGAATTTGCACGAGGTAATAGAACAAGCGGTCGCAAATTTTAGCCTGCAAATCGAACGGCGTGAAGGGGTATTGCACACTGATTTACAAGCCACTAACCCGGTTATCGAAGGCGACTCGACACATATTGCCAGCGTGATCCACAACCTATTGGACAACGCCAACAAATACAGCCCAGAAATACCCGACATCACTATCAGCACACGCACTGTGCCCATTGGTGTGGAAGTGACCGTGACCGACAAGGGAATGGGCATCACCAAGGAAGTGCGAAAAAACATTTTCGACAAATTCTACCGCGAGCACACTGGCAATGTGCACGATGTGAAGGGTTTTGGGCTTGGCCTCAGTTACGTAAAAGCAATTATGACGGCACACAAAGGGCTGGTAGATGTGCAAAGCGAGCTGGGTAAGGGAAGTAGTTTTATTCTTACTTTTCCAGTATAATCGTCATTG
>CAZPTQ010000231.1:0-6621 GCA_964589365.1 uncultured Saprospiraceae bacterium | reverse complement strand
CCACCCCCATCCCGCTCCTTGCGGGCGGCCATACCTTCCTTATGGTGCCCGTTCGTGGCGGCACGTTCTCCATGGGCGACGAGCATGGTGACCTTGGCAACGACTGCGAGGTACACAAAGTTGAACTGGACGATTTTTCCCTGGGCCAGTTTCCGGTCACGCAGGCACTATGGCGGGCCGTGGTAGAAGCCATTCCAAAAAAGATCGAACTCGACCCTTCGTATTTCAAGGGGGACTGGCGGCCAGTGGAGCAGGTTTCCTGGGAAGACACTCAGATTTTTCTCCAGAAACTGAACGAACTGTTGCCGGGCCGGGGCTTTCGGCTGCCGAAGGAAGCAGAATGGGAATACGCAGCCCGAGCCGGTACGGGTACACGCTACGCCGGAAGCGAGCGACTGGAAACGGTGGCTTGGTGGGACGGCAACAGCCACGGCGAGACGCGGCCAGTTGGGCTAAAAATGCCAAACGCGTTGGGCCTTTTCGACATGAGCGGGAATGTATTGGAGTGGTGTGAGGATTGGTACGATGGAGATTTTTACAAAAAATGTGCGGCGAAGGGTACAGTGAAAAACCCATTGAACGAAAAAAAAGGCTCGGACCGCGTTTTGCGCGGCGGCTCCTGGATCTACGACTATCCTCGGGGCTGCCGGGTCGCCTACCGCAGCGACGACGATCCGACGGACCGCGGCCTCATCATCGGGTTTCGGCTCGCGGCTTTGCCTCCCAGTCAGTGGCCCGGCCTGTGAGCCAAGCCAGCAGCGGGAAGGCCTGTCCTGCTGCATCCCGTCGGGCAGGCTGCGGAGCAATGCCTGCCAGCGGGATGCAGCAGACAGGGCGAGCGGAGGCCGGCAAAAATTTGTCAACTTTTTGAAATTTGACAAATTTGGGCAATTTATACCTGCCGGGCTGAACGGGATCATTTTCCTGGTAATTCGGCGGCTAAAGCCGCCGATACATTATCTGAAGCCACCACCTTTTTTTATTGAGCTGCAGTTTCAAATTTATTACAGAATTTTGTCCTGCCCTTTTTGCTACCCAGCCCCTCCTACGCCCCGAGTCCTCGGGGCTACGGCGGGTAAAAATATCCAAATATCCAAATATCCAACACCTATGCGCACCGTCTTCTTCCTCGTCCAGAAAGAATTCCTGCAAATTTTTCGCAACAAAATTATGTTGCCATTATTGTTGGTAATGCCTGTTGTGCAGACATTGCTGCTCTCCTTTGCCGCCAACTACGAAGTAAAAAACCTCGCCCTCGCCGTGGTGGATCACGACCATTCTCCCAGCGCTCGCCTGCTCGCTGCAAAACTCGGCGCATCGGGCTATTTCCTCGTCAACCAAGTACCCACCGCTCTAATGGCCGATCACCAAATGGCCGACGACCGGGCAGACATGATACTGGAAATCCCCTCGAATTTTGAACGTGATCTTGTACGCGAGGGCACGGCTTCACTTTCTTTGAATGCAAATGCCATCAATGCTACCAAAGCAGGATTGGGCATGGGCTACGCTAGTAATATCATCCGCGATTTCAATGTCGAGTTTGCAGAAAAATGGGCGTCCCAAATCACCACATCCCCAAATCAACCCATCAACATCACTTACTCCAACTGGTACAATCCCCGTCTTGATTACAAGACCTTTATGGTGCCGGGCATTTTGGGCACCATTGTCTCGCTCATCATTTGTTTTCTTACTGCGCTAAACCTGGTGCGAGAGCGTGAAATCGGCACCATAGAGCAGTTGAACGTCACGCCGCTGAAGAAATGGCAGTTTATCCTGGGCAAATTGCTCCCGTTTTGGCTGCTGTCGTTGGTGATGATGACCATCGGGCTTTCGGTCGGCAAATTGGTGTTCGATATTCCAATGCTGGGTAGCCTCGCACTGGTGTTTGCATACACAGCCTTGTTCACGCCTTGTATGTTGGGCCTTGGTTTCCTGATTTCCAATTTCGCCGATTCTCAACAGCAAGCCATGTTTACTGCCTGGTTTTTTCTTATTATTTTTATCCTCATGTGCGGGCTGTTTACGCCTGTGACGAGTATGCCTGGGTGGGCGCAGGTGTTGAACAAAATAAACCCAGTGGCCTATTTTGTGGAGTTTATGCGGCTGGTGCTTTTGAAAGGCGCTGGTTTTGAAGACATTAAAACCAATTTTTACACCGTGCTGTGCTATGCGGTGACGACCAATGCGCTGGCGGTGTGGACGTATCGGAAGCGGGTGTGAGAAAATCTGTGTGCGTTGTGGAACACGGATGGCACGGATGAGGCACGGATTTTCACAGATAAATAAATCCGTGCCTCATCCGTGCCATCCGTGTTCCACAACGCACACAGATTTTTACCCATTATTCCACTATCATCACTTTCCCCACCATCGTCCGTTCCTCGCTTTTCAATTCCACAAAATAAAGTCCATGCTTCAGGGCAGCGATGCCTCGTACCGCTATTGTTGCGGGTAAAAACCCTTCCTGATCCCACACCGTTTGCCCAAGGCAATTCAAAATCCGCAGGCCGGAAAATTCGCCAGCAAATGGGTTTTTAACAAAAATATTACCAGCACTCGGGTTCGGAAAAATCTCCAATTTGAGGCTTTTAAATCCCAAACCGCGTTGTTCAAATTGCAGGGCAATTGCAGCAATTTCGTCATTATCAGCTCGATAAGCCTCTGGCGAAAGCCTGGAACTTGAGATTTCCAACACCGAACGAATGTCCGAATCCACCTTTGCTCGCAGGTGCAAGGTGAATAGACTGGCAGCGTTTGCAGCGTGTGGCACAGCTCCAAGGTGTGCCACACGAGCATTGTCCCAGCTCACGGAGAGCAATCCACCTGCTTTGATCGCAATGTTCGGTTGTCCCAAAAGTTCAGGCATGGCAAACTCGACCCGCTCCAGTTCTACCTGCTCGGGGTCAATTTTTAGTTCAAATTGCAATCCTTCGAGCGCGGTCCAATTTCCCAAAAAGACGGGTACCGCGAAGCTTTCCCCGGAACGGAAATGACGGTCAGGCAAGCCCAAAAACAAGGTGTCATGTGGTGTACGGGGTTCGGCAGGATTGGTAGTTCCGTTTACATCGCCCACTTTCAGCCCAATAAAATTTTGGCCTGATTGATTTGCAATCAAAGGGTCAAAAACAATGTCCCCTGGAATCGGCGTGGAAAACGGATTTTGCAAATCAGGGAACACAAAGCTCGAGTCCACAAAGCGCCAGGATGTATTGTTCGGCATCGAATCTAAAATGCCCAGGATCAACTTGCGCAATTGCACAATGTCAAAAGTCGTGATAGAGCCGGAATGGTTCGCGTCGGCGGCGATCATCTTGTAGGGTGAGTTGAGCGGTTCGGTCCCTAAGATATGCTTTGAGATGAGCACGAGGTCATAAGTTGTCACCCCATTCAACCAAAGGGCGTTGTTGAAAGGCTTCAAACTGTATGTCAGCCCTGTCGGCCTGTCGTTAAATCCGAAATAGCCTAAAGTGTCGGTTTCCGTGTAAACGCCAATGTCGTTCGCCACAAGAGCAACGGGAATGTGGTTCACCGGAATCCCCGTTTCGGTTCTAATGGTGCCTTCCACCTGATGCCCCAGGCCGCCGCCGCCACAAATATTGGCATTGTCCAGCACCTCTACCTGCGTATTGCAGGTGGCCGAATTTCCCGCCGTATCCTGCACGGTGAGCGTCACAGGGTAAAGGCCAATCTGCTGACAATCAAAGACTGCTGGCGCAATGCTGAATAGGAGGCTGTTTTGTGGGCTACAAAAATCTGAACAGCCTCCATCGAAATTGTTTGGATCAAGTGTCACAGACCCTGAGGGCTGAATATTTGCCGAGACTCCCGGAAGGCAAACTGCCGTGGGAGGCGTGAGGTCTTTGACGGTGATGCGAAGCGTTTGCTGTGCAGCATTTCCGCAACCATCCGAGGCGGTAAAAGTGACAAAATGCACTCCCAAGGGGTATTGTCCGGAGGCATTGTTCGTGCTGCCTGAACCGGAGTAATTGCTGTTGTGAGCATAGGTGATTTGGTTGCTACAATCGGCGGCGGTCACATTTGGAATAATCACTAAGCCGATGCAGTTGAATGGGTCGGCGGAAACGGTCACATCGGGCGGTATGGAAAGCGCGGGCGGTGTATGGTCCACTACGTCAATGATTTGCGTATGTTCCCAAATACCCGCCGAGCCGCCGTTGGGGTTGTAAATGCAATGGTCAATGACTTTCCAGGCCCTGGATATACGGAAGCACGATGGCGGGGCGATGCTGAATATCTGATCGGTGTAATTCACCGAGAGCGGGGAACAAGATTGCCCTGATATCACGGGTGCGCCTGTTGCCGTTGGCAAAAGGCTCGCCGGACTTCCACAAGATGCCACGGAAGTGTCGGCAGGGAATGTGACTGTGGTTGTATTGACCACATTGACCGTGATTTGTTGACTGCAACTTTTGGTGTTTGCCGCTGAATCGGTGGCAATCCACCAGCGCGTCACGGAGCCGATATTGCAGGGTTGAATGTTTACAATATCCTGATGTGTAATGCTTTGTAATGCACAATTGTCCGTGGCCGAGGCTTGTCCAGTGAGACCGAGGTTGTTGTAATCTTGCAAACAAGTCAGCGTCAGGTTGGCTGGGCATTGTACCGTAGGTTTCAAAAAATCGCGTACGGTTACCTCTATCTGGCAGAAATTTTCAAGGCCTACAACATCTGTCACTTTGAGCGTGAGCAGGATGGGAGCACCTTGATCGGCGCAGCTGACTTGTACTTGCGGGTTGTACTCTACCTCGTCTCGGCTTATGCTAAGGAATACCGGGCCGCAGTTATCATAACTTCCCTGGTTCACGGTGGCAGCGTTTACAAAACCCAGACCATTGCTGCTCAGCGAGACTTGTAAATCCGCGGCACAAATCGCTTGCGGAGGGCTATTGTCTACCACTGTTACCTTCATGGTGGCGGTCGCATCATTCCCGCAAGCATCGGTCGCCGTGTAAGTGACGAGGTGCTGGCCTTCCGCCACACCCGAAAAAGGCCCGTAACCCGAGCCATAACTCCAGGAGGGCAGGACCGTTACAGCCGAACAGTTGTCTGCAAAAACCGCCTGTGGCATAGTCACGGAACCCGAGCATAAGAAACCGTCCGTGCCTACTGTTATGTCGTTGGGAGCAATCAAAAACGGGGCTTCGTTGTCTTCCACCTTGATGATTTGAATGCGCGTGTTAAAAGTGCCGGAGCAAAAATCAATCATCGTCCAATTGCGCAACACGGTAAACCCTGCGGGGGCACAATGCATGATGGTTTGGTCAGAATAGGCCACCGCGATTTCGCATTCGGGCGAAGCCCCTACGGGGACTCCATTCACCATGGGTTGTCCCGTCAAATCGAGGTCCTCTGGATCTTGGCCACAATCAAGTGCGGGGGAAGAAATGTTGTCGCGGTTGAGCGGGAAATCAATGTCGGCAAAAGTGATATGCTTGAGCCATACCCTTTGCTGGCAAGTGCTGCTGTTGCCGTGTTCATCGGTCACTGTCCAGTCGCGGTCAATGCGTTTCAGCACTTGTTGCCCGTTCTGATAAGTGCCACACGGGAGCGAAGTTTCTGTATCGAAATGGTTGAAATTCAAATTATCGGGGGCGGTGCAATTGTCTGCACCCGTTGGAAAACCGACAGCCACTGGCGAGGAATCCTCGTTGCAAAAAATGAACTTGTCGCCGCAATTGCTAATCGTTGGCGACAGCGCGTCAATGACCTCCAGTGTTCCCGTGCAGAAATTGCCGGAGCTGGTGTGCCTTACTTGAGCCGTCACGGTTTGGCCTATTTGGTCGCAAGTGAGTGGATTGGGAAGCTGTTGCCCAATGTTGTTGAACAGTGTGATCGTGAGTGGGCCAGGGCAGGAACTGCCTGCATTGGGAGACATAATCTGCCAGGTAATAAGTGCCTGCCCGGTAGGACCAAGCGAAACTTGCAGGCCATCATTGCACAAAAGGACGCATTGTGCCGACAAAGGCATCTGCATTCCCAACAGGAAAAACAGTGGAAAGAGCCGCATAAAGCGGCGCGTAATCGGAATTTGAGTAAGTATCGGCACAGGATGTGAAAGCGGATTAAATTGATTAAACAAACCGATTTTCGGCGGATTATCCAAAGGCAAATGTAGTGCCAGAAAGGGTTAAATGTCGGATGTTGAACTTTCTGACTTCGTTCGCCCCAAATGTAAAGCACCCAAGTCCAGACTTTCAAAAAAGCAAGTCAAAACCTTGCCTTTGTCTAAAACTTAAGCGATATGCTCATTCAAATTGAGGTTCCAGACACTGTGTTAACCATTCCTCATTACACAAAGGAAGATGTAATGCTAGATATAGCGGTTGCGCTTTATCAGCGTCAGATTTATTCTTTGGCAAAATCTGCGCGTTTTGCGGGGCTTAGGAACGGTGTCAAAATAACTTCCCAATTTGATGCCATTCTTTTGCCGCCATCCATCCTATCTTTTTCGTTAAATAGCCCCACTATTCGCCTCAAAAGATAGTTGGCTAACGCCAAAATAATGGGCCTGAAATTGGAAAGTTATTTTGACACCGTTCCTAAGTCGCTTTGAATTTCAAAAGATTTTAGCTGATCGGCACGTTCCGATTTTCT
>CAZPTQ010000230.1:0-6726 GCA_964589365.1 uncultured Saprospiraceae bacterium | reverse complement strand
CAACTGACAAACACGACACTTTTATCGAAAACCTGATAAAATACGGCTCTGCGCATCAGGAAGACAAGGTGCTATCCGTCAACTCCCTTTTTGGCGACCTCTCAGATACCGTCAGCATTCCGGAACCTAAAGTGCCCAAAGCAGAGGAATGGAACCTGATTTTCAAACTCCAAAAAGAGCGCGACGTGGTGGGGCTTTACCTCAGCGGCCATCCGCTCGACGACTTCCGGTACGAGTGGGAAAACTTCGCTACGCCACTTGCCAATGTGGAAAATTTCAAAGGGCGCAAGGTCAACGTGGCGGGTTTTGTCCTCAAAGCCGAACACCGTATCAGCCAAAAAGGTACAGGCTGGGGGCGTTTTACTTTGCAAGATTATACAGGTTCGCTGGAAATCACCATGTTTTCGGAGAGTTACGCCAAGTTCAAATCCTTCTTTGAGGAAGGCACTACTGTGTATGTGGAGGGCGAGTACAAACAGCGCTACAATTCCGACGAGATGGAGTTCAAGGTGCTAAACGTCCGCCTGCTCGAAACCATCGGCGAGGAAAAAACGACGTCTGTAACGCTTAAAATTCCGGTAGAGAAAATCTCTGCTGAGTTCATTGAGCAGATTGAAAAGATCTGCACGAACCATAAGGGTAAGCATACGCTACACATGGAACTGATTGATTATCAAAACAAAGAGAAATTACCCTTCACCTCGATGGGCAAAAAAGTGACGGTGGGGAATGAGTTTATCGCAGCGATGGAGGTGCTGGGGGTGGAGTGTGGGGTGAATTGATTGCGGGCTTTGGTCGGCCTATACGTTTGTCGCAAATTTTCTACAAACGGGCGGCTCCTACGGAGCGGTTCCTACAAGGTCTCCAATAAATTTAGTCGTTCTAAGCTGTCTGTATTTGAAAAATCAATTTAGGACTTTACCTTTATTATTACAGTTTTAAATCGCTCCGTAGGAGCCGACCGTTTATAGAAATTCGATCCCGCGTCATAGGGTTCGCCCCGTAGAGGCCGACCAAAACCAATTTTTCACCAAATCCATCAAAATCCAAATGGCAAATACCTACACACAACTTTATGCTCAATTGGTTTTCGCAGTCAAAGGCCGCCAATCCCTGATTGAAAAGCAACACCGCGAACGTATCCATCAATTTATCACTGGAATCGTGCAAAAACGTGGACAAAAAATGTTGGCAGTATTCTGTATGCCAGACCATGTGCATATTTTTATCGGGTTCAAACCTTCCGTTTCTCTTTCCGATTTGGTGCGCGACATCAAAGCCAATACGACTATTTTTATTAAAGAAAATCGGCTCTCACCTTTCAAATTTGCGTGGCAAGAAGGTTTTGGCGCATTTACTTATGCCCATTCTCAATTGGATTCGGTTTGTAAATACATCCTGAACCAAGAAAAGCATCACCAAACACGCGGTTTCAAGCAGGAATATTTTGATTTCTTAGCAAAATTTGATGTGCCCCATGAAGAGCGGTATTTGTTTGAGTGGGAGGAGGAGTGATTTTCTGTGTGCTTTTACTTTTTTCATCTAAAGAATGGAAGTGTTGAATATGGGTGAGAGCTAATTGATAATTAGAAAATTTAAGTTCTATGGATACCGATTCCAATAAAAGACTGGATGACTTGACTAAAGACTTCATGGAAATTGTAGCCCCACTCATTGTTCCAAACATTGGTCGAGAGAAATGGGCTATATCTCGTGGTAATAGCGTACTTCTCTCACCTGACTTTGTTTTAGGCACAATCTATGAGCCAAAAGGGCGTCGTTTTGTACATTTTACATCTGTCCGCGCTCTTTTTTCAATTTTAAATGAAAATGCAATAAGATTATATAACTTAGACAATGTAAATGATCCAAGAGAATATGATTACCTGGCAGAAAAATTTGACCAAAGCAGCGAATTAAGTTTACTAAAATCAGACACGTTCCTTTTTTCCCTTTGTTGTATTGATGTCCTAGAGGTTTATCAGCGTTCTACAATAAAAACCATGTATCAGCAGACATCTCTGATGTTTTAAGAGTATTTGGTTGTTTTATAAAGTCGCCTTATTTTAAAGTCGAGGAAGAAATACGCCTTATTTTTGCGCGTGAATTTTTATCGATATTGGATGGTGATTCCTTTTTTCAGGACATAAATTCTCGAAATGAATCAGTGGAATATCATAAGATAAAATTAGGGGTGCATAAAAAAGATATTCCTCTTATAAAAATTAAGCGAATCCAACTTGGATTTAGAAATTCTGAAGAATCCTTTAAGGCCATCCAAATGCACTTGTCAAAAGCCTTGATACAGAATGGATGCACAAAGGATGAGTTGCCAATTATAGAGCATTCTCCACTAAAAAACATTTATCGCTGACCCCTCCCATGGCAAAACCACGCACCATTTTCTTCTGCTCCAACTGCGGCACCTCCGCCCCCAAATGGCTGGGCAGATGCCCGCAATGCAACGAATGGAACACCTTCCAGGAAGAACTCATCCAGAAAGAAACCGTCGCGGAAGAAAAGCGGAAATCCTGGGCGCCTACCATGGGCGGTCGGGCAGAATCGCCCAAAGCGGTGCTGCTCGATCAAGTACAAACAGGCAAAACCCCGCGTCTCGCCACGCCCGATCAGGAACTCAACCGGGTACTCGGCGGTGGCATTGTGCCTGGCTCATTGGTGCTCATCGGCGGACAACCGGGGATCGGGAAAAGCACCCTGTTGCTCCAAATTGCCATGAAAATACCCGCTAAAGTGCTGTATGTCAGTGGAGAAGAGAGTGAAGAACAAATCAAGATGCGAGCCGATCGTGTAGGTGATTTCAAAAGTGAGTGCTACATCCTGACAGAAACGAACACCAACAAAATCCTGCAGCAAGCGCAGGAACTCATGCCGCAAATGATGATCGTGGACTCTATCCAGACCATGAGCACACCGCACCTCGATTCCGCGCCAGGTGGTATTTCACAGGTGCGCGAATGCACGGGAGAATTTCTGCGTTTTGCCAAAGAAACCAACGTGCCCATTTTCCTGGTTGGCCATATCAACAAGGAAGGCGACATTGCCGGACCAAAACTGTTGGAACACATCGTGGATTGTGTGCTCCAATTCGAGGGCGACCGCCACAACACTTACCGCATTCTCCGCACGCTCAAAAACCGCTTTGGGAGCACCGATGAGATGGGGATTTACGAGATGCAGGCCGCCGGATTGCGCGAAGTGAGCAACCCATCTGAACTGCTTTTGAGCCAAAAAGACGAAGAGCTTTCAGGCTGTTCCGTAGCCGCCACGATGGAAGGCATGCGCCCGATGCTTATTGAAACACAAGCACTTGTGTCGAAGGCTGTATTCGGAACACCCCAGCGTTCGGCTACAGGCTTTGATATGCGCCGGCTCTCCATGCTGTTGGCGGTGTTGGAAAAACGTTGCGGCTATTTTTTCAGCATGAACGATGTGTTTCTCAATCTTGCGGGTGGAATTCGTGTGGAGGATCCTGCCATAGACCTCTCCATTGTGGTCTCGCTGATTTCAAGTTTGATGGATGTGAGCATTCAGTCCAATGTATGTTTTGCAGGTGAAGTGGGCCTTTCTGGAGAAATCCGTGCTGTGCAGCGCGTGGAACAGCGCATCGCCGAAGCCGACAGATTAGGCTTCAAAGAAATCTATGTCTCGAAATATGGCATGAAAGGCATTGATCCCAAGCGCTTTGGAATTAGAATCCAGACCTTGGGGAAAGTGGAGGAGTTGAAAAGGGCATTGTTTGTGTGATGAAGTGTTAAAATTTATGTAAAAGCCATAGTTTATTTATATTTTTGCATAAATTTTAACAAATGCTAGCACGTCAGATTACAGAACAAATTCGGGGCTTAGTGTCTAAATTTCCAGTGATTTCTATCACTGGGCCACGTCAGAGTGGCAAAACGACCCTTCTACGTGGGATGCTTCCAGATTACCGTTACGTCAATTTTGAAGACCCAGACGCACGCCTTTTCTTTGAGCAAGACCCACGTGGCTTTCTTCGCGAATACAATAGTCACGTCATTTTTGACGAAGCACAGCGGGTGCCGACGCTTTTTTCCTACCTCCAAGTGAAGGTAGATGAGGATAAAATCATGGGCCAATTCGTCCTGTCAGGATCACAAAATTTTTTGCTGCTTGAAAAAATCACGCAAAGCCTTGCTGGGAGGGTTGCCATATTTAGGTTGTTGCCGTTCAGTCATGCAGAATTGGAAGGACATTCTCCATCGCTTAAACCGGCAGAATTGGAGACCGCTATTTGGCGTGGCGGCTATCCAGTTTTATACGACCGAGATACTGAGCCGGGCTTCTATTTTCAAAGTTATTTGGAAACATACGTCGAGCGCGACGTACGCAGTGTATTGAATATCAAGGATTTGAATGCTTTCCAAACCTTTTTACGCTTGTGTGCAGGGCGCGTAGGGCAGCCCGTCAATTTTCAATCTCTGGCGACAGAAGCCAGCATTTCAGCATCTACAGCAAAAAGTTGGGTTTCCATTTTGGAAGCAAGTTATGTAGTCTTTCAATTGCCGCCCTTCTTTGAAAATTTCAATAAACGACTGATTAAATCATCTAAAATCTATTTTTATGACACGGGGCTTTTGTGTTTTTTGCTTGGTATCACCAATCCTGTTCAGATAAGCCAACATTTCAGCCGAGGAAGCCTTTTTGAGAACATGGTTATTGTGGAACTGATGAAAAACCGTTTTAACCGCAACCAGAGGCCAGATTTTTATTTCTGGAAAGACAGCAACCAGGTGGAAGTGGACTTGGTTTCGCTGGAAGGTTTGGAGGCTAAATTATTCGAGATGAAATACAGTTTCACCCCCAAAGCGGAGTTTTTTAAAGGCTTGCAATCCTTTCGCAACCACGCACCCGAGCACCGAAAATCTGGGGAAAATATCGTGGTTTACGCGGGAGATGAAGGACAAAAGCGAAGTGTGGCTATCATTGAATCTTGGAGAAGTTTAGGGATCTTGTGAATCCGGGACCTAAGAGCCTTGATTGTTTTATTCACACAACTAATTCGTTGTCAACATATAACAAAAACAAACCCGCCTTTCGTTATAACCGAAAGACGGGTTTGTCAATTGCCAAATCGAATTTCCTTACGCCCTAGGCAACAAAACAATCTGTTTAGAGAACACCTTTTTGCCCTGCTGAATGCTCAGCACATAATTTCCTGCCTTATTATTGGAAAGGTTGACCTGTTCGTTGAAGAACCCGCCAAACTGAGGGAGTTCCATGCTGTACACCGCCTTGCCGGAAACATCCAGGATGCGCAGGGTGGTCGGCACGGCTTCCGCTTCAAAATTGATATTTAGCGGACCAAAGGTTGGACTTGGATAGGCCTCCAACACTTCCAATGTCAAGGTATTGTTTAAATCTCTTTCTTGAGATTTGCCGTCTTCTTCAAGCACTTCTACGGTTTCCTCCACAGCTGCATCGCCAGGGGTGTCGCAAGGTTTGAACTTTGCGTTAATTTCTATCATTGCACCATCGCGCAATACGGTCAGACGGAAGGCATCGCCCGGTTTGTTTTTATCGCGTTCGACGACAAGTTCTTGATGGTTGTTGACTGGTTGGCCATTGAAAGCCATAATAATATCGCCAGGCTGAATCCCACTTTGTTTAGCAGGCGTGTCGTCAATGACTCCGTCGACCCTCGAACCACGACCTTCCAGTGCCTGACTACTGGTATAAACTCCAATGAATGCCTTGCATGGGTCACGCTCTACCTTGTGCGTGAAAGAATGGCGGTCGGCACTCAAAATTGAAGTCGTTTCGAGGGTTTTGCCATCGCGCAGATAAACAACGGTTATTTTATCTCCGGCTTTGTGGTTCTCCAAAGCCCCGCGCAAAGTAACGCCCCCAGTTACCGTTTTACCATCAACCTGAATCACTACATCGCCTGCTTGCAATCCTGCTGCCTCGGCGCCTTTGCCCGGCACAACACTGCTGATAACCAAGCCAGATTCATTGACATCTTTGTTTTCATATACACCCAGGATCGTCCGTTCACCCATTTCAAACCCTTTGAATTGCTCTTGAATGTGGGCCTGCATTTCTTCCATTCGTATTTCCATCTCCGCGAAACGGCCGTCCATTTTTTCCTGCTCCGCTTCGAGTTCTGCTTCGCCGCATGCTTTGAACCGCGCTTGGATGGTTTTTTGAACACCCTCACGAAGAATCGTCAGGGTAAATGCATCGCCCTGTTGGTGCTTGTTACGCTCGCTCAAAAGTTCGGATTGCGTACGAACAGGCACGCCATCCAGCGTAAGAATCACATCTCCTGCCAATACCCCGTATTGGGTGGCCGGTGTGTTATCTACCGTGTAATCCACTTTCAACCCCTCAGAAACGGTGCTGGTACCCACGCCAATAAAGACTTTGCAGGAGTTGCGATGGGAGACTTCAATGTGGCTGAAGTTGAAGGATGCTGGGGTGGGTGCAGTCACTTGTGCCAACATATTAGCGCTGACAAAAAGCAAAAGCACAGGAAAAACTGATAATTGCTTGATGGAAAGACGATACATAAGAAAAATATTTTAGTGAAGAACTGGATGCAAAGACCGTTCGCATCTTAAGGCGTTGCACGGAGCATAAAGTTCTTGTATAGTCTCTTAGGGAACGGTGTCAAAATAACTTCCCAATTGGATGCCATTCTTTTGCCGCCATCCATCCTATCTTTTTCGTTAAATAGCCCCACTA
>CAZPTQ010000229.1:0-6881 GCA_964589365.1 uncultured Saprospiraceae bacterium | reverse complement strand
AATAAAATTCTGTGTTTGGAGATTTAATCTTCAAATTTATATGCGTCTGCCCTGACCCCCCTGACCCCCTCCCCGGTATCCAAACATCCGACAAGCTACCCGATTGGTAGCCGACCTGGATAGTCAGCGCATCTTTCCATTTGGTCGTGTAGGAAGGGGAAAGGCGGTTTTGTTGGGTAAGCCTTGCGCCGCCTCTGAGGGTCTGCGCGGCTGTCCGCACGGTGTTCCGGCCAAAGCGGGCGTTCACCGTATCAAAGGCCGTCATTAGCCTTTCATGTTTGGCGCGGTCAATGGGGTCAAACAATGCCAACTGCTCCCCGGCGGTGTGCTGCACCAATCCACTCAACAACACCCCCGCCCGCTTGTATCGGTATCCCGCCCGAAAGATTTTGCCCAATGCGAATTTGGCAGCCCTCACCAAAAGCAAAGTGCTGTTTGTGGGTGCTGTGAGCGTGACCGTGAACGAGCGGGAATACTGTGCCTCATTTTGGGCGATGTGATTGGTTTCGATGTAGGCGGTCAGGATAGCCGCGCTGCTTTGTTGCCGCCGCAGTTTTTCGCCACAACGTGCCGCAAAGTCGGCCATCGCTTCGCCTAATGCTGTCTCGGTGGTCAGGGGCACTCGAAACGTCCGGGTCGTGCCGACGTTCTTTTTGTTTGGCACGTCGGTTTCCAATTCGATGCAAGGTTCGCCCTCCAATTCCTTTTTGATGCGAAGCCCTACGACGGTCAAATGTTTGCGCACCCATGCGTCGTTGGCTTGTGCGAGGTCGAAGGCGGTCTTAATCCCGTATCGCTGTAAAAAGGTGGCATACTGTCGGCCTATGCCCCACACGTCGCCGACCTCAACGGCGCGTAGTTCGTTGTCCCAACCCCCGGCCAGAATCCGTACCCCGTTGCCCTGCTTGTCTTTCTTCGCCAATCGGTTGGCGAGCTTTGCTAAAACCTTTGTAGGGGCTACGCCAACACAAACAGGCAACCCCACCCAACGCAGCACGGTTTGGCGGATTTGAAGGGCTTGTGCTGCCAGATCGAAACGCTCCATGCCCCCGAAGTCCAAAAAGGCTTCGTCCACGCTGTAAACCTCTATCGCGGGCGCGAACTGCCGTAGCGTGTTCATCACGCGCCCCGACATATCGCCGTAAAGCGCATAATTGGAGGAAAAGACCTGGACACCGTTTTTGCGTATCAAATCCCGTATTTCAAAAACGGGCTGCCCCATGCCGATTTGCAGGGCTTTGGCTTCATCGGAGCGGGACACTACGCAGCCGTCGTTGTTAGAAAGCACCACGACGGGCAAACCTTGCAAGGCCGGGCAAAACACCCGCTCGCAGGAAACGTAAAAGCAGTTAACATCCACCAAGGCTATCACGATTCAGGATTTTTTAATGACGTAGGTGACTATTCCCCAAATAGTCAATTCGTCGTTTTCCTGAAGCTCGATGGGCGCAAATGCAGGGTTTGCAGCCAAAAGACGGATTCGCCCGCCCCGCATTTCGAGGCGTTTCACGGTAAAGTCATTATTCAGGTAGCAAACGGCAATCGCCCTGTTTCGGGGCTTCACCGAGCGGTCAACGATCAGCACGTCACCATCGTCAATACCCGCGCTGGTCATTGAATCGCCTTGCACCCGAATCACAAACGTAGCATCGGGGTTTTTAATCAGTTCTCGTTTCAGGTCTATCTGGCTTTCAAAGTAATCGTCGGCAGGTGAGGGAAACCCGGCGCAAACCGAGCCATCCACATGGATTATAAAGATTTCATTGGTTGGGGCAAGGGTATAAAGCCGACCCTCGGCGAAGGAATCTTTTTTCCTTTCCGTTCCCATAGTAAGTAAGTTTTGAAAGGGCAAATTAAAACTAAATTGTTTTAAAAGTGGCACAATTCAAAACATAAAAACACATATTGTTTTTGCGAATCTCCATTTGCCGGACGGCGAAGGGGAAACGGATGGAAGAAAGTTTGCAGGGGATGGGGTCACGAAAAGAAGGCTTTTCGGCCATGCCCTCGGTACGGGCGTTGATGAGCTTGCAGGTGTTTTTTCCGTCTGCGCTCCAATGCGGCACCAGCCCCCATTCCATGCGTTGCAGCTGATTCGGCAGGTTGTTGGCAATGACGTAGGCGGCATGGGTGGGCGCGATGTTGAAACTGATTTCCAGCACCGCCGGGGGCTGCGCTTTACTTTCGAGGGCTTTGCGCTGTTTGGCTTTAGGGGCGAAGGAATAGCGGCCACACATGGTTGAGAAACGGTTATTTGCCTATCCGCCTATTTTACAGGATGCATATTGCCCTGCCCTTCAGGGCAGGGTTGAGGTGATTTTCAAGCATGGAGGGCTTTAGCCCTTTCAAATCCACAAGTCCGCAGCCTCGGCATCTTCGCTGCTTTCGTGTTCCCATTCTTTGGAGAAAGCGAGGGGGCGGGCTTTGATTTCATTCCAACTTAGCGGCATAGGGTAGCGGGTGAAGGTGTGAGCGTTTCGGCCAGATGCCTTTTTATTCCCCCATCATCCCCACAAATTCATCAAAAAGATACCGTGCATCATGTGGGCCAGGGCTGGCTTCGGGGTGATATTGCACGCTGAAAGCTGGGCTGTTTTTTAAGCGTATCCCTTCTATTGTGTTGTCGTTGAGGTTGATATGGGTGGCTTCTACGAGGCTGGATGAATCATACACCGCTTTTTCAAGTACCCCAAAACCGTGGTTCTGGCTGGTGATCTCGCTAAGCCCGCTGCGGAGGTTTTTGACCGGGTGATTAAGGCCACGGTGTCCGTGGTGAAGTTTGTAAGTGGGCAAACCAGCTGCCAGCGCGAGCAGTTGCTGACCGAGGCAGATGCCGAAAAGCGGCTTGCCGTCTGCGAGCATTTGCTTCACGGTATCTACTGCATAAGGCATGGAAGCCGGGTCGCCAGGGCCGTTTGAGAGGAAATATCCGGTTGGTTTCCAGGATTTTACTTTTTTAAAATCGGTTTTGGCGGGAAAGACTTGAAGGTAGCAATTCCGCTGGTCGAAGCAGCGGAGGATGTTCTTTTTTACTCCAAAATCCATCACGGCCACCCGGTGTTTTGCTTCCGGATTTCCAATAAAATAGGGTTCGCGCGTACTCACGCTGCTTGAGAGTTCTAGCCCTTCCATGCTTGGTGTAGCAGCAAGTCGGCGCTGCAGTTCTTCCAAATCTTCAATTTCGGAAGAAATGATGCAGTTCATTGCGCCGCGTTCGCGGATATGCTGCACGATGGCGCGGGTATCGAGATTGTGGATGGCGACAAGCCCTTCTTGTTCAAAATAATCCTGTATGCTTCGATGGGCGTTGGCGCGGCTGAACGGCACATTGAAATTACGGCACACGAAGCCCGCGATTTTTATGCCGTCGCTTTCCACTTCGTCGTCGTGGATGCCATAGTTGCCGATGTGGACGTTGGTGGCTACCAGAATTTGTCCTGTGTAGGAAGGGTCGGTAAATATTTCCTGATAGCCCGTCATGCCTGTGTTGAAACAGATTTCGCCAGTGGTGGTGCCGATTTTCCCAGCGGCTTTGCCTCGAAAAAGGGTGCCATCTTCAAGGAGGAGGAGTGCTTTTGTCATTATGTTATTTTGGGCAGCAAAGGTCGGGCAAAAGCGCGGAATTTTTATTTTGACGAGACATTTTCAAAAACAGCCTATTTTTCCTTCGACAAAACCATTTTTGCGGCACCTCGAAGAGAACCAATGACATTAACCGTTGACTTTCCCATTATGCCAGAACACAAGCACCCGAATACTCCTGCGCTAAAAGAATTGCTTGACCTGGCTGCTGCGCGGTATAACAGGCCCGACTTCATAGCAGCCGACCCAATCTCCATTCCGCACCGCTTTACTACATTGCAAGACCGTGAGATTATGGCCTTTTGGACCGCCACGCTCGCCTGGGGGCAGCGGAAGACCATTATACAGAGCGCCAACCGCCTGTCTGAACTGATGGACAATGCACCGCACGACTTCATCCTCAACCATTTGGAACAAGACCGTGCGCGTTTTGAGTCGTTCAAACACCGCACTTTTCAGGCCACGGATACCTTGTGGTTTTTGGAATTTTTTCAGCGTTTTTACCAAAAAAACGCCTCGCTTGAAACTGCTTTTTCACACCATCTCCAGCCCGGAGACCTGACGGTGGAAAACGCACTTCGAGGCTTTCACAATGATTTCTTTGACCATCCTTATGCGCCAGAACGCACTCGAAAACATGTGGCCACGCCTGCGCGGGGCAGCACTTGCAAGCGGCTCAATATGTTCCTTCGTTGGATGGTCAGGAAAGACAAGGCCGGGGTGGACTTTGGTATTTGGGAAAACATCCGTCCGGCACAATTGCTCATCCCGCTTGATGTGCATGTGGAACGGGTCGCTCGCCGACTGGGCCTTTTGCAGCGCAAGCAAACCGATTGGCAATCCGTACTCGAACTCACGGAAAACCTCCGGGCATTTGATCCCGATGACCCGGTGAGGTATGATTTTGCGTTATTTGGGATGGGAGTTTTAGCGAATGACGATTTTGGATTTGCGATTTACGATTTTTTTGATCCGAAAAAGGCATGATCCGCCCCTTTTTCGGATCAAAAAAATCGTAAATCCAAAATCGTAAATTTCCCCCAAGGCTGTAACCTCTTTTTCAAGCGTGCTGTCATAGTCTGCACTGGAAACGGAAACCAATTTTCATTCACAAAAAAACATTTTATAATTATGAACCCAGGCGTTGTTGTTTTCGCTATCCCCATTGCAGCATTTCTGATGGTCGTTGCCATTCGTTATCTTGAGAGCAAGGAAAATATGTCCATGATAGAACGTGGCATGAACCCTGCCGATAATAAACGCAAACGGAACCAGGCAAATCCCTCCCAAACTTTGAAAAACGGCTTGCTGTTCGTAGGCGCTGGTTCGGGCCTGCTGCTTGCCATCGTGGTCTCCAACGTGTTTCACTTGGACAATCAAAGCAGCACCGGGATGTTTTTTGCACTGATTTCCATTTTTGGCGGAGCAGGCCTTTTGGGGGCCTACCTCTACGAGCGGAAAAATCCGCCCCCTCCCGTGGAATGACATAAAATATTCAGCACCAACTTTTTGAGTCCTCCGATATGCCGCATACGCAGTATATCGGGGGATTTTTTTATCCTAATACCTACCGTCCTGTTTACCTTCGCCGCCCTTTTAAATTATTGGGATATTGGGATATTGGGATATTGTCTCAATATCCCAATATCCCAATATCCTGTATTCAATATGTCCTATATCATCGGAACCATCATCCAACAAAGCGCAAAAATTGGCGCCTTTGTTGGCCAGCCGCGACAATCGCCGGCACAACTACAAGAACAACAATTGCGCGATCTTCTTTGGGAAGCTCGCCATACAGCCATTGGCCTGGAATATAATTTTAAAGACATTTTGCGGTCCGACGATGTTCAGCCTGCTTTTAAAAAAGCCGTCCCGGTCATGGATTACCAAATGCTTTACGACCGTTGGTGGTCCAGATCCCACCTTGAAGACGAGCCCGACGTGTGCTGGCCGGGCGTTGTGCCTTATTTCGCACTTTCGAGCGGCACCAGCCAAACGGCTACTAAATACCTCCCGCTCACGGAGGATTTGCTGCGTGGAATGAAGCGCGGCTCGCGGCGACTTTTTTATGATATGGCCAAATTCTACGGGCTTTCGCCTGAGCATTATACCAAACAAATGCTCATGGTCGGTTCTTGTACGCAGCAAAAACGAGTAGGCTACCATTGGGAGGGCGATCTTTCGGGCATCATGGGGATGAACCGACCCCGTATTATTGAGCGTTCTTACCGACCGGGCCGCCATATTACCGATCTGCCCGAATGGGGCGAGCGAATTGAACGCATCGCAGAAGAAGCGCCACAATGGGACATAGGTTTCTCGGTGAGCAATCCTATGTGGTTGCAACTCATACTGGAAAGGATCATCGAAAAACACAAGTTGGCACATATCAATGAAATATGGCCTTCCTTCAACGTATTCATCCACGGCGGTGTACCAATTGAACCTTACAAGCCAACCCTGGAACCGCTTTTTGGCAAACCCATTCTATACATGGATAGTTACGGGGCATCGGAAGGATTTCTTGCTTACCAGGAACGCCCCGATCATCGCCCAATGAAACTGCTCAACGATTGTGGCGTTTACTTTGAGTTTGTGCCGTTTGACAACGAGAATTTTGACGACAATGGCGAATTGCGCAGCGACCAGCCTCGCAGCCTCGAACTTTCTGAAGTGGAAACAGGTCAACATTACGCCCTCTTACTGAGTTCTGTAGCGGGCGCGTGGAGATACCTCTTGGGCGACACCGTGCAGTTTACCGACATCGAAAAAGCAGAGATCAAGATCACCGGACGCACCAAACAATTCCTCTCAGGCTGCGGCGAACATATTTCCATTGACAATCTCTGTGATGCGGTGCGGGCAGTAGACGAACGATTCCACGCGGGCATCGGCGAATTTGCTGTCACAAGTCTTCGCGAAGGCACTTTTTGGACGCACCAATGGTATCTTTCTGCTGAAAACCAATCGCTTACCGGAGAAACGCTGGTGCGTGCGCTCGACGAAGAACTTTGCCGATTGAACGAAGATTATGCGGTGGAGCGCCGCTATGCGCTCCGCAATGTTCGAGCCCAGATGCTCCCCAACCAAGTGTTCCTCGATTGGCTAAACCAACGAGGCAAACTCAACGGACAGGCCAAAATACCGCGCGTGCTGAAGGGCGAGCAATTGGCCGATTTTGAGGCCTTCATTTCAAAATGACCCAATGACCCCTCCTACGCCCCAGCCCGCCAAGGCTCGGCTGGCGGGAAGGCTTCGGCGGGTAAAAATGACCAATGACTCAATGACCAATGACT
>CAZPTQ010000228.1:0-6972 GCA_964589365.1 uncultured Saprospiraceae bacterium | reverse complement strand
ATATTCTAAACGCACATTCAACCCCATTCGGGGTTGTTACACACACGCCCTTCCTGGGGTTGTGTCGAAAGGATTGATTGAAAAAAAACAAACCAAATATTGTTCCTTATCGAGTGCCAGACCTTCCAAGTTTTAAAAACTTGGAAGGTCTACGGTAAAGAAAACGAAATAAAAATTTGTAGACTTTCGAAGGTCAAACCTTTTGGCACAACCCCCTAGCCATGTTTGACCCTTTCAGGGTCTTAAGTCAATGACATTGCCCTATGGGGCTGATGTGACAAAGTAGAATTAAAAAGGTTTGCAAAAGTGGGCACTAAGTATTTGTTGAAGTAGCGTATATATACCTGTTTTAAAATATGGGTAGAAATGCCTGTAAAAAAACCGCCCTACGGCTTCAAGCCGTAGGGCGGGTCACGCATCAATGAAAAGAGAATAGAATGCACCGTGCCGGCGCTGCCTCACTCCACCTTCACCCTTACCCCCTTAGAATGACTCGTAAACTCCGGCGCATACATGCACTGAATCGTCGTTATCCCATTGCTCATATCTCCGCGTAGGGACACCACCAGGGGGTACTCGAACACAAAAGTGCCGCGCGGGAGGTAGTCAATAAAAAAGTGTGTGGCCAAATCCTTCGTGCTCTCGTAATAGCCCAAACCACCTTGCCAACGGTAACCGCTGAGCACGTTGATAGGCTCCAGACCAGAAGCCCGCATGTCTTTGAGGTGTACAAACTCCATGGGGCGATCTACCCTGATTTCTATACGGACTTTAATCTTGTCGCCGCGTTTGAGGGCTTGCCCATCGGCAATTAGTTTCAGAACCGGACCAGTGGGCGAGTTTTCTTCTAGATAAAGTTGTTTCACGATGGTTAGCGGCGTTTTCTGGAAGCGCTTTATCTTATCCAGGTCTTCAAAATACTGCCAATACGCCGCGCCCCACACGATATTGGAGTTCGGGTTTTCGACCTTTATTTCGGACCAGGATTTTTTCACTTCTGCTCCGCTCCAGCTTTGTTTAAAGTAACCTGTTCCGGCTTCGTACTCATTGACTTTCAAGGGATTGCCGCCCATGGAAACTTTGACGGGTTGGGTATTGTTGAGCCAGTTATCGCCGTTCAATAATAAAGCGTACACCGCCTCCGCAGTGGCTTTGGTGCTTTCCCAACGGTTTGTTTGTTTGTTTTTCAAAAGCCAGATGCGCAGTTCTTCCACTGCTTTGGCATCATTGGCGACTTCGCTGAATACTTCCACCATAAGGGCCTGGGTTTCCACGGGCAATTGATACCAGTAGTAGCCCCAATCCACGGGCCAGAACATACCGAGTTCTTCTTTCATCGTGGCACGTTCGCGGAGGCTGGCAACAATGCGCTGAGCAGCCTCTTTGCGGCCAAACCGATGTTGGGCAAGTGCGAGCATTCCTTCTTGGTACAGTCCCTTGCCGAGCCAATACTTTTCTGCCTGGCCGAGATAATAACCGATCTCTTTTCCAGGGCGATCCACTGGGCGGAACGAGCGCGCGTATAGATATTGGATGGCCATGCCATCCAGGTGATCGTCTTCCATTTTAGCTTTGCCTTGTTGGGCAAGCCGTTCTAATTCAGCATATTGCTCGTTTAGTTTTTGATCGCAATAACCCAGCGCTTTATCAATAATCTGTGCCGATTGCTGGTCTTTTAGCGGATCAAAGGCGCCGAGTTTTTGCAGGTGCATGAACCCGCTCAGGATGTGCTGGGTGATGTACCAACTGTCTTTCCCACCCGTGAACCAAGGCCAGCCACCGCTCCCTAATTGGCGTTCTGCAAGGGTGTTCAAGGCGCGTTCGCGTTCGTTGGCCATACGGTTTAGGTCGAACAATAAAGCAATGTTTTGCTTTTGCTGTTCCTCGTTTTGAGCTTCTAATACCCAGGGAGTTTCTTCCAGCAGGGCGTATTTTAGTTCTTGATTTTTGCTCAAATTGCTCTTCAAAGCTCCTCCCCCCGGCCCCCCTTCAAGGGGGATACTTTTCCAACGCTCATAAATCCGCTTTATATTCGGCATCTTTTCTACCACATTGGAAGCCAATGTATTGGCGTACAATCGGCTGAAAATCTGCTCCGAACATTCGTGCGGAAATTCCATCAAGTAGGGTAGGGACTGCACCGCGTACCAAACTGGATTCGAGGTGAATTCGAGGGTGTAATTGTGCGATTTGAGCGAAGTGCTTTCTCCTTGATTCTTCAAATTTTCAAACGTAAAGGTCTTGTTCTGGTTGCCGCGCAGGGAAATGGGCAGGGTCTCTGTGACCAGCATCCGATTGCTGACCACTGGTATGGTGCTTTCTTCGCCGTCGCGGAAGCCTTTGCCGTCTGCATAAATCTGCCAGGTAACTGCACCTGAATAATCATCCGGTACTTTTATGCGCCAGGACACCGCTCCCGATTGGCCAGGCAGCACGGAAAACCTGGCGGCGCGGTTATTGGGCGCCAATCCAAATTCCTTTTCCATCACCGCCAGCGTAGCGGCATCCAATAAACCCAGCGTGGCAGTGCCTTCAATTTTTTCCTTCGACAAGTTGCTGACTTTAGCCGAAAACTCAATTTCATCCCCTTGACGCAAGAAGCGCGGCGGGTTGGCGATCACCATGAGTTCCTTCTGCGTCACCACTTCTTTGACTGAAAGGACCTGCTGCAAATCCTTGGTATGCGCGTATGTAAGCAGTTTCCAGCGTGTAAGCGCCTCGTTCATGGTAAATTTCAAAATCACGTTGCCGTCTGCGTCGGTGCGCAGTTCAGGAAAGAAAAACACCGTTTCGTTCAGGTTGCGGCGTATGGAGGCGGGGGGAGCGGCCGATTTTTCAACTTCTTGGCCTTCACCAGCGGACTGGTTCGCTTCATTTTTGCCGGCGGTGTTTGCTGTGATTTTGTTGAGAGATTTGGTGGGAAGTGCCGCAATAGCATCAGAATCCATCACTTGCCCATTATTCATCCTGGCGCTTTCCTCCATCGGTGCTCCGGGAGCCATTGAACGTGACATTGCTGAAAAGCGAATGTTGCCGTCCCACATCGGGAAACCAAACCAGTTCAATTCGCGATAAGTCCGCACCGGGATATCTTCTATTCCTGGGTTGTCGAAAAGAACTTGTCCGCCGTTTGCGCCAAAATTTTCGGAGGCATTGAAATTGATCCGTGTGTAATTGCTTGGGAACGGAATGCCTGACCAGCTGTGCTGTCGGAATTGATCGAGCGAAGCGTCATACATCGCAGCCACCATTTCGGCGGCAACCTTGTCTTTTTTCGGCCCGCTGATCTTGATGCGCCATTCCTCTTTTTGGCCCGGCGCGAGTTTGTCTCGGAATGTTTCGTAACTGATTTTCAGTTCCTTATTGCTCCAGGGCACGTTGAGGTAAACCGCTTGAGGCCCGTAAACCCGATTGTTTTTAATACAGAAAAAATGCGTCACAATACCTCCCCGGTCGCTCTCCCGAATAGGGATTTCCACGCTTGAAAGGCCGCGCATTCGACCACTGACCCACTCGGGTTTTTGCAGTACGCCCGCCTGTTCCTGCGCAAAGAAAAAATAAAGACCCTCTGGTTTTCCGCCAAAAAAAATCTTCGCGGTTTCGCCCGGCTCTAAGGTTGCTTTCTCGGCATCGGCGTTCGGTTTTTCAAAACGGGTGTCGGCTGTCCAGACCCGTACATATTTTTCAATCTCCACTTTTTCTCCGAAAGCGTCTTTCGTGGTCAGTTTTGCTACATACCAACCCGCTTGGGTACGGCCTTGGTGCAGATCAAGGGTTTTATCCGTAGCGGTGTTGAATGAGATGCTGCGGGTAAAATCTTCCCGTCCCCACTTTTCCGGGTCGTCTTCGTCTTTCCAAGCCATGTCGGGAAACATTCGATCAAAATCGCCTTTTGAAATCGTACTGATATCAGGGCGTTCCCACAATCGTTCTTTGAAAAACTGCATGGGTGCGACGAGGCGTTGCAGGGTTATTTGTCCCTCGGCAGGCTGGGCTTGACCGGCCATGTTGGTAGTGCGGATGCCTACACGATGCAGGCTGTCAAGGTGAATTTCGTTGGGCAAATCCCATTCAACTTGCAAGGCTATGTAGCCTGCACTCACACTTGCTGTGTTGCGCTGTGTTTCGCCTGTGATATCGGTTACATCCACAAATACTTGATAATCAAAGATTGGTTGATCTTTTTTTGGAATGCTCGCATCTGGTATGGCCTTGAATTCCACCGAGAAACTTCCGTCAGCACCGGTGGTGGTGCTGCCGTTCGTGATTTCCATTGCAGGCCGATTGAAGTACCAGGGACGCTTCCAGGAGCGGTAAAAATCCCAGAACGGAAACCGTGCGTTGCGCACCACGCGGTATTTGACTGCAGCGCCGTCCACCACATTGCCTGCATAATTTTTCGCCTCGCCGCGCACGGTGATTTTTTCGTTGACCCGGAAAGCCCCTTCTACGGGTTTCATAATCAGCTCGAAGCGCGGGCGTTTGTACTCTTCTACACTAAAATAGGTAGTGCCATTAGCTCCGTTGGAGGCGCCAATACGCATCTGGCCCGTTAGTCCGATGGAAGGCGCGGTAAAAGTTCCGTTGAAGGTGCCGAATTCATTGCTTCTCAATTTCAATTCGCCTTTTGTCTGGCCGTTAGCATCGTAAAATTGAACCGTTACGGATTGGTTAGGGACGATTTGAGGCGGCAGGTTTTTGCCGCTTCCATCCGAATTCTGCTTAAACACCAGTCCTTTGAAATACACGGTTTGGCCGGGTCTATAGATACTGCGGTCGGTGAAAAATTGCACCTGGGAAACTCGTTCCGGGGTTTCCCGATTGCGATAGTTGTATGCCTGACCGATCCACAGGGTGTCTTTGCCGAGCGTCGCGCGCACCTGTACGGATTGATTTTGGGCAATATTGCTTTTGGCAAAACCATCGCGGTCGCTGGAGGTCGAGCCGACATTTTGAAATTTTCGGCGACCAGAATTGTAGTCGTTTTTGAAAAAATCAAGTTTCACCCCTGCCAAAGGCGCGCCAGTATTACGGTGGGCCAGGACCAGGCGTGTTGAGCCTTGTTCATTGTAGTTGACGGAAGCAATGTTGGAAACTGCAAAATTGGTGTACACCAAAGGACCGTTTTTTGATTGGAAATCCGCGTTATCGGATACAAAAACCCAGTAATTTCCAAATGGAAGGCCATCCAGCGCAATCTCCGTCTGATGCAGCTGAAAATCGCCCGGATCCTGCAAGTCCCAAGTACGGCTTTGCAATGGACGCAAACCCTTGAGATATTGATATTGAGCATCCCAGCCCTGACCATCCCATTTGTCTATTTCAAAACCGTCTTTTACCACCTTCACCCATACTTTTTTCATATTTCTGAAACCGAGTTGCACCAAAATGCTTTTGTCAGGCAAATTGACTTGTTCCACATTTGTGTTCAACCCGGGCATTTGGATTTGTGTGAGCAATTGCTGGCAAAGCGTTGCGCCATAAGTACCTGGCTGACGACGGATGGCAGCATTTAGCAGGGTCACAGCGGATTTCGCGTTAGTGCCTTTGTTGCCTGATTCAAGGTTGAAAAGATGGCTGGCCAATGCATACGCGACCTCGCCATCGGAGGGGTGGTTTTCGGCCTGGGTTATGAGGTTTTCGAGTGCTTTTTGATAAAGTTCGGCCTTGTTTTCGAGACTTGAATTATTCAGGGCAAATTGCAGTCGTTTCAAATCTGCGTCAAAAAAAGCCCCGGATTTTCCAGCGAGATGTGCGGTCAATATCTTTTGAAATAACTGTAGTGCCAGCCACTTGCCACTGCTTATATCCTGGGTTTCAAACTTCGCTTTTACAAACTCCGCAGCAGGGGAAAAAGCGGAGGTCTGGTCGAGTTGGAATGCGTAAGCTGGCTCGGAAAGATAACTTCGCTCGTTGCTGAAATGATCCAGTGCTCGGTGCGCAAGCAGGTCGAAGAGGGTAGGGCGGATGGGCGCTGATGCCACTGCGTCGTTTTGGCCTGGCGTGGTAATGTCGCGGAATTGCTCGACCGAAATTCCTTTGAGCAGTGCATCCAGAGAGACGGAAGCGGAATACAATTCGAGCGCATGTTTTTCAATTTGTGCAGCACTCCAGGTCAATATATCCCCTCCCTCGACCCCTTCCCGGCCCTCCCCATCGGGGGAGGGTGCTATTGGTGTTCGATCCTGGAGTTTCCAACTTTGGTTTTGAAGGTAGGTAGAATACAATTGCCCCAGGATGCTTTGCAACACCGACTTTTCAGGCTGACCAGCGACAAGTGTTTCGTTTTCAATGGTTTGAATGGCATTGGTGAGGCCATCTTCTTCCAACATGGTTATAAATTTCCCACGAAACAGGATGGCTTTCACTATCTGCTGACCGTTTTTATCGCGCTTGGCGCGGGCTTGGATGTCCTCCACTTTTTCGAGGGCACTTTTAAAAAGCCCTTGACCTTGCAGGCTGTCCACAATTTTCCAGTCGTCGGCGTAGTCGCCCAATGTGGTGGGCAAAGGAGTAATCGGCATTTCAGCGTTTGGTTGCTTTTTGATACTGGTGATGTTGGGCTGTTCCTTTTTGCCGAATGATTTACAGGCTAAAAAGGCAAAGATTAAGAGGCAGAGGGCGAGTGACAGTTTTTGGCGAAATTGCATTTTCATAAATTGTGGGTGAGCGTATGTCAAAACGTTACTAAACCTCTTAGGGTTTTTGAAACCTACGAGGTTTTTTAGATGGGAGAACAAACGTACAAACCGCAGAGATGCTTTTCTTCATAAAAATTACACGGCGAGGTTTGTTGTTTTTTGAAAAATTCCAATTCTACGTAGAGGAATGTTTTTAGTGCCAAATCCTTGTTTCTTTGCCCATCCTATTTCGTTGAAAAAATGGAAGAACAAGACGATACTACAATCCCCGCTCCTCCAGGGCAGACGCATATAAATTTGAAGATTAAATCTCCAAACACAGAATTTTATT
>CAZPTQ010000227.1:6030-6987 GCA_964589365.1 uncultured Saprospiraceae bacterium | reverse complement strand
TTAGTCCCCCCTCTTAGCCCGAAAAAATGCAGTAACCAGCGCACCACATTCTTCCTCCATGATTCCCATTTCTAATTTTGTTTTCGGGTGCAACAGGTCTTTGCCACCAAAAAGCATGAAGCCGCGCTTATCATCGGAAGCAGCATAGACCACACGACCGATTTGTGCCCAAGCCAACGCACCAGCGCACATGACGCAGGGTTCGAGGGTAACATACAGGGTGCAATCAGGCAAGTATTTACTGCCCAAGTGGCTACTTGCGGCAGTGAGCGCGAGTATTTCAGCATGAGCCGTCACGTCTGTCAGCAGCTCCGTTTGGTTGTGCGCCCTTGCGATGATGCGGCCTTCGCACACAATGATTGCGCCCACGGGCACTTCGCCTGATTCGTAAGCGTTTTCGGCCTCGGAGTAGGCTTGTTTCATAAAATAAGGGTCGGAGTGTACGGACAACATGTGAGCGGGGTGAGAAGATGTGAGAGGGCTGAGAGGGTGAGAAGTGTGAGAGCAACGTTGCTACCCGGGGTCAATGGTTATTATTTGTGGCCAAATACCATTTGAAAATCGTCCATCACATAGCCTTCGCCGAAGGGCGTGTCAACGCAATATTCAATGCGGAAGCCGACTTTGAAATAAAAGTTGACGCTTTTGAAATTTCGGCGATTCACCCGCAAACGCAGTTCGCGCAAATCAGGGTAACAGGCGAGTAAAAGTTCAAAAACTATCGTCCCAAGCCCACGTTCGCGGGTTTCCAGATAGAATTTGTGGAGGAAATAATCGCCCGCTCCTTTGCGACTAACTCCCAGAAAACCAAGTGTTTGCCCGTTTTTTACGGGCAACCAAAATTCCTGCCCCTCCGCTTCCATTTGCCGCATAAGTGCCGTATCGCTGTAAATCAATTCGAGCATAAAAGCAATCTGGTCTTCGCTGATAATGCTTGGGTAATGCTCCCACCAAATA
>CAZPTQ010000227.1:0-6020 GCA_964589365.1 uncultured Saprospiraceae bacterium | reverse complement strand
ACCAAATACGTTCGGCCATCTGGCGAATCAGCGGGATGTCGGTCTCGGTGGCTCGGCGGAGCATGATGTTGGTCATAAACGGGTGATTGGTTGCCTGGTGAATGGTTGATTGGTCGGGATCCCTGCCAACTGCCACTGCCAACCGCTACTGCTTACTATCCTTCGCGTTTAACAAATCCAGCACCTGTTTGGTAATGTCGAGGCTGTCGCTGGCGAAAAGGATAGGGCCGCCACGAGAGTAAGAAAGGATGTAATCGTAGCCTATTTGAGCAGAAAGTGTTTTCAGTTTGGTCTCTACGTTGGCATAAAGGTCATTAAAGGCTTTTTTCTGGTCTTCGCTAAGTGATTTGCTCAGGCGCATTTTTTCATCTTCGAGTTTTTGTCCACGCTCCATAAGACTTGACTGCTTCTTTTCCGCTTCGGCCTGGGTCATATTCCCTTCTTGAAATTTCTGTTGCAAGGTTGCCGCCTCTTTCATCAGGGCTTCTTCTTTGCTTGAAAGGGTTTTTTCGGCGCTGGACATACGCTGATTAATGGCCGTTTTTTGCTCCTTCAACCATTCGTATTGGGCATCAAGCGTATCGGCGTTGACATATGCGATGCGCACCCCATTTGCTTGTGAAGAAGGCGGCACAATGGTTTGACTATCAGCAGGCTTTGCGTTCAAATAGAACAAGTAGCCAACCAGGGCAAACAAGATGACATTGAGGATGATGGGTAGATTTTTCATGTAAATGATTGTAGGTAAGTGAGTAATTCGAAGGGCAAAAGTAGTAAGTCAAACGTCCAGCAGTCCAAAATCCTTAGTCCTCTTTTGCGGGATGCTGCACTTGTTCCCAGCGTAGCCCGATGATTTCTTCCAGTTTGAATTTGGCGATTTCCGCCTCAGTTTGTGCTCGAATCCGCGCCTCACGGGCCTGATAGTAAGTGGCAGAAGTGGTAGTGTATTGCTCCAGCGTAGCCTCGTCGCTTTTGTACAGTTGCTGAATTAGAATGAAATTGTTGTTCAAGTCAAGTTCCACCGTACTACGCTCTTTAAATATTTCGCGAGCGAGGCGAAAATTGGCCCAGGCTGTCAATGCATCGGCGCGGATTTCGCGTTTGCGCAGATGGATACGTTCGTCGGCGATGCTCATCCGTCGGCGACCAATGTTGTTTTTCTCCTTCTGGCTCAGGATGTTGTACAGATTAAGCGTCAGTCCTAAGTTGTAGCGCGGAAAAAAAACGTTGCCCAAAGTATCCGCGCCTTTGATATTGGATTCGTTGAAGTTGAACGAAGCGTTCACATCGCGCATCCATTCCTTGCGGGTGTTTTTAAGTTCGCTGCGAGCATTGAGCTGTTCGGATTCGGCAATGCGACCCTCCGGGCTGTTGAGCCAGGCAAGTTGCACCATGTATTCCCCGATGTCACGGGCCTTTGCATCTACAGGCTGGATAATGGCATCGTAGTCGGTTTGCTGTGCCCAAGTGGGACAGGCAAAACCGAGTAAGATGGTGCTGAAAATCGAGTATTTGAGCATGGTGTGTTGTTGTTTCTAAACCTCGCAGGTTTTTAATTAATTCATAGACTCTGACCTAATCACAGTATTCCACCATGAAGTTCTTTCGCATGATTTACAGGTTTTCTTATTTCAATATGCAGTATCCAACGTCTTCTAGCAAACTGCCTTATAGTAAGGATTTCTTTTTTCCCTGTTTCTTTATCCTTGATTGTTATCTTTTCAGTATCATTTTTGAGGATGGAGACAAGTCGAATATTTCGTTTGATAGCATAATCAAATATCTTACTTGCCTTACTTGGTTCTGGATAAATCTCGACGGAAATGTCTTTTGCGCGAAGTTGCGTCGCATATTGAAAAGCATAGAAAAGCGACTCCTCCTCTTCTACGCCCAACAAAATTTTTGGTCCCTCCAAGAGATTCTCAGGGAAAAGGCCTAATTCTTCTAATACATCATAAATACGGTCAGCGCCAAACGAAACACCAACACCCGAAAGGCCAGGCTCACCAAACACGCCAGTCAAGTCAGCATATCTTCCTCCTCCTCCAATGCTACCCATTTGGAAGTTTTCGGCAGCTACCTCAAAAATACAACCCGTATAGTATGATAAGCCTCTAGCCAACGTTGGTTCAAATTTTACTTTGTTTGCCAATTTGCAATTTGATAAAAGTCGAAAAACATAAGCAACTTCACCCAAGCCATCTATCCCTGTTTGGCTATTGTTCAGATTTTGCATCATATCCTCCAATGAGGTACTGCTCAACGATTTTTCAATGCTGGTGATAGCCTCTTCGGAAATTCCACGCTCGCTCAGTTCTTTGCGTACGCCCTCAATACCGACCTTATCCAATTTGTCAATCGCTATCGTCATATCCATAAAACGGTCGGCAATGCCCGCAGCTTCAGCAATACCAAATAACACCTTTCTGTTATTGATTTTGATGACGACAGGCAGGTTTAATTTGGCAAAAGCCTCATCGTAGATCTGTACCAATTCGGCTTCATAGAGCAATGAATCAGACCCGATTACATCCACATCGCACTGGAAAAACTCGCGGTAACGTCCACGCTGTGGCCGGTCGGCGCGCCACACAGGTTGGATTTGGTAACGTTTAAAAGGGAAACTCAATTTGCCTCGGTTCATCGCTACATAACGAGCAAAAGGAACAGTAAGGTCGTAGCGCAAGCCGCGCTTGGCAATGCTTGGTGTGAGTCGTGCCGAGTTTTTTTCGGCCAAAGCTTCAGAGTTGGCTTTTTCGAGAAAATCTCCATTATTTAGAATTTTGAATAGGAGTTTATCTCCTTCTTCCCCGTATTTCCCAGTGAGTGTGCTGAGGTTTTCTACAGCTGGAGTTTCGAGCGGCAAAAAGCCGAACTTCTCGAAGACGCTTCGGAATGTATCAAAAATGTAATTGCGCTTTCGCACCTGCTCAGGGCCAAAATCGCGCATTCCTTCAGTAATAGACGGTTTTTGCATGGTCAGAAAATCAGAAAAGTAAACCTCGTAGTTCTTCGAGACCTACGAGGTTTTAATGGAACGGTGCAAAATTATGGAAAATCTACTCTCCCGTCACACTCGCCAATGTTCCTAAAAACAGGCCTTTCATGGCCAATATAGCAGTAATAATTACTGCAGCAGCTGTTGTATACAGGGCTGTTTTTTTGTGCTTTTGCTCATGGAGTTGGGCCTTTTTAGCGAATGTTCGACCCAGTTGTATCAATACAACTGCGAGAATCATCCCGCTGATGTGCTCCATTTTGAAATAGCGCACCCACGGATCGCTAATAGGCATACCGCCAGTAGTATAGGCACTGGTGATGAAATATTGGATAAGCCCTAAAAGCAATTGCAAGTGGGCAAGTATGAGCAATACCAAAGAAGCGGTATTGTCGGCTTTGACATAATTTTTTTTACCCATCCAGCCCGACCAGGAGCGGAAAAGTACCC
This sequence comes from uncultured Saprospiraceae bacterium, assembly GCA_964589365.1. Taxonomy (GTDB): domain Bacteria; phylum Bacteroidota; class Bacteroidia; order Chitinophagales; family Saprospiraceae; genus M3007. The sequence goes on along the minus strand of CAZPTQ010000227.1, from coordinate 2,572 downwards.
AAAAGATTGCAACAATGATAAGATAGCGGTTGTACGAATGGAGCGCGTTGAGTAAGGTGTGTAATTCCATGGCGATTGATTTAGGCATTGTTCCTGCCTACCAGCAGGGATTTGTTGGTTTGACAAAAATATCGAGGCGAAGATAAACAAACTCTCACATCATCGGAGTCCGTGTTTCCTAAATTCTAAGGCATAAACTAGGCCACAAAATGCCCCGAAGCATAACACCCGAGCGCCCCAGATCGCAACAACCGGCACCAATGGTTCGAGCCAAATGCTTGCTGTCCACAGTAAAAGGGCCACTATCGGATATAGGGTCATTCGACCCAGGCGATAGGGTACCGGGTAATGTTTTTGCCCCGTGAACCAAGTCGCCCAACTCATAAAAGCATAACAAATCAGGGTAACCCATGCCGCACCGTAGTATCCGAAGCGAGGGATGAGGAAAAGGTTAAGTCCTACCGTGATGACTGCACCCCCAATAGAAATCCATGCGCCCAACCCCGTCCGATCTTTTAATCGGTACCACACAGAGAAGTTGTAGTAAACGCCCAATAAAAGATTGGCACACAACAAGATAGGAACCACATGGAGACCGCTGTGAAATTTGTCGTCTATAAAATGTTTGACCAAATCTATGAAAAGCAAAATGCCCAACATCCCTGCTGCCCCTGCAATGGTGAACCATTTTGTCACCTCGGCCTGCGTTCGCAGGGCATCTTTGTCTTGCGCATGACGGAAGAAAAACGGCTCCGCAGCGTAGCGGTAAGCCTGTGTAAAAAGCGTGATCAAAGCTGCCAGTTTGTAGTTTGCCCCGAAGATGCCCACCTGTCCCAGATTTTCCTGTGGGGTACCCGGAAGCAGGTATTTCAGCATAGCCCGGCTGAACATTTCGTCCACGATTCCAGCCAGGCCCACTACAATGAGCGGCGCAGCATAGACCAGCATTTTTTTCCACAAAATTTTGTCAAAGCTCATCCTAATCGCCTGAAATTGTGGCAATAGCAAGAAGAGCGTGATCCCGCTGGCAATCAAATTGGAAAGAAAAATATAGGCCACACCTTGTCCCGGTTGCCAAACCACGTGTACCCAATCAATTCCATTCTCGGCAGCCCAAGGGCAAAAGACCAGCCAAAACAGGTTCATCACAATATTCACCGCGATGTTGCAAAGCCGAATGAAAACGAAGTACCGCGGACGCTGCTCCAAACGCAGGCGGGCAAAGGGTAACTCAGCCAGACAATCAAAGGCCAGAATCAGCGCAAACCAACGCACATATTCCGGGTGTTGAGGGTATTGCAACGCATCGGCAATCGGTTGCGCAAAAACCAGTAAGATGGCAGCGATGATGGCCGTGCTGCCAAAAAGCGAGAGCATCCCTGTAGAGTAGGCTTTGTCGCGGTCTTCAATGGGCGTCCCGAAGCGGAAAAACGCCGATTCCATGCGGTAGGAGAAAAAAACCATCAGGAATGCCGAGGTGGCGTATAGGTCGGTTACTGCGCCATAATCGCTGGTTGTATCCAGAAGCCGTGTATGCAGCGGCACGAGCAGCATCATATTCAGCAACCGCCCCGCAATGCTGCTGAGGCCATACAAGGCAGTTTCTCCTGCGAGTTTTTTTATCAATGACATCGCGTTTCGATATTTGGATATTAAGATATTTGGATATTGGAGAGGGTCAAAGGTCGTTTTTTCTAAAAAAATTTCCCCCACCAGCAATATGCCGATGGGGGAAATCGTAAATCCAAATTCGTAAATCGTAAATTGAACTACTCCATCTCCTGCACCACTTCTACCACCTCCGGGATCATGCGTTTCAGCATCCCTTCGATGCCCGCCTTAAGTGTAACCGAAGAGGAAGGACAGCCGCTGCAAGAACCTTGCATCGTGACGTAGACTTTGCCCGCTTCAAATGCTTTGAATTCGATGTTGCCGCCGTCCATTTCGACAGCAGGTTTTACATAGGTATCAATTAACTCTTTCACCTTTTTCGCGATTTCGCCGCCCTCACCACTGAACTGTACGGCATTACTAGTCGCCAGCACTTTTTCCATATATTCGGCAAAGCCTTCACGGATGATTGCGCCGTCCTTCTCGATATAATCTTTGATGAACTCTTTGATCTTCAACATTATATCTGCCCATTCATAGTTCATCTCCTTCGTCACCGTCACATAATTGTTGTTGAAATAGACGGTTTTGATGTAGGGCAGTTCCATCAGGCTGTTTGCCAAAGGACTCCATTCGGAGGCCAATTCCCGGTCTTTGAAATCAGCGATGCCCCGGAAAAGCATCCGGTTGGTCACATATTTTAGCGCCTCAGGGTTAGGCGTTTGCTCCGTGTAAAGCATCACGGGACTTTTGGTGATCGTATCCATATATCAGAATTTGCTGAATTTTTGAATTTGCAGAACGCTCTTAAGCCTGAGTATGCAGGTTTGACAGCGGATTGCGTAACAAAATTTGAAAATAGAAGTTTTAGGAACGTGTGAATAATAACTTGTTACGTTCATCTGATTCCTTAGGAACGGTGTCAAAATAACTTCCCAATTTGATGCCATTCTTTTGCCGC
>CAZPTQ010000226.1:0-6995 GCA_964589365.1 uncultured Saprospiraceae bacterium | reverse complement strand
ACGGTGGTGCGGTAGGTGCCTTGTAGAATAGAAATTATTGCGGCCTTCGAGATTCAACTGAATTCTCGAAGGCCGCTTTTATTAGGTGATTAGTGCCCAGTTTTTTCCGCCTTATTTTTGCCCCTATTTTCTGCAAGGCAGATATAGACCAATAAATTGCTTGTGAACTATGATACATTTTCGCTTAATTTTCTTTTTATTTCTCCTATTCCACTTTCAAAACTGCAAGGAAAAAGCACCCGTAAATATACGCCCGCTCAACGCCGAAATAGTGCCCGACAATGCCCAGCCCTTGGAGCTGAACATAAATAATATTAACTGTTGGGTTGAGAAGGAGCATTTTATCGTCACGGGCATTTGCTCGAACACCTCTGGTAAATGGCAAAAAATATGGCTGGAGGCTATGCCGATTGATGCTAAGGGGAAGCCACTTTCCATTTCCAAGCACTCCTCCGTTATTGTGGCTACTTTTTCAGACGCGGTGCCACCGAATGGGCGCACGTCGTTTTATGCAACCTGGCCTTTGACCGAATTTTCAGGAAAACCTGCTTCTTGCAACATCAAAGTAGCGGGAGCAATCCCGAAAGACCCCGGCCCGATTCTGGCAATGTCCGTGGTGAATGGCTTAAAAATGTTTGCCCCAAGTGTGGCTGGCGAAGCAGCTCCGAAGGAAAGAGCTTGGCAAGTAAGCGGCACGATTAGCAACCCGCTCGATATGGTGGCCACAAGCCCAAGATTGGAAATCCTTCTCTTTGGTACTGACAACAAACTTTGGATGAGCACCGTGCTCAACCCAGATGATCCGGCCATTCAGCCAATCTTTTCTTTCCACCGTCAGGGGCCAATGCAAGCTAAAGAGGAAAGGGGGTTTAGCCTACAGGTGTATTATGCGGGTTTGCCGCAGGTTTTGAAGGATATAAAAATCGGGCGGGTGGAAATTTTGCCTTTTGAGGCACGGAAGTAACTTAAGTGAGCGAGCAAAATAAACCGCAGAGGCACAGAGACGCAAAGAGTTGATTTTCAAACGCTCTGCTCCTCTGCGGTTAAATAAAACTAATTTTACTCAGGACTTAAGTCAACTGTTCGCTGATCAAGCCGAACCTGCGCTCGCGGTTTTGGTAATTCAAAATGGACTTGAATAATTCGTCTTTCCCAAAGTCTGGCCAAAAAACAGGTGTAAAATAGAGTTCCGCGTATGCCACTTGCCAAAGCAAAAAATTGGACAGCCGTGCCTCTCCGCTGGTGCGTATAAGAAGTTCCGGGTCAGGGATGCCATGGGTGCTGAGTTCACGTTCGAACATAGCCTCGGTAATGTCGGAAGGTTGTATTGCACCAATTTTTACTTGCTCGGCCAAGTGACGCGTAGCGTGCAGGATTTCCCATTTGGCTGAATAATTGAGCGCGAGCACCAGTGTAACCCGATTGTTGTTTTTTGTTTTTTCGATACCATCCCGCAAGGTTTTCAGGGTCGCTGCGGGAAGCGCCTCAATGTCGCCGATTGCCATGAGGCGTACACCATTCTTGTTCAGGTCGCGGATTTCGCCTTTGATGGTTTCTACCAAAAGCGACATCAAGGCCATCACTTCGGCGGGTGGACGATTCCAGTTTTCGGTGCTGAAAGCATAGAGGGTGAGGTATTTTACGCCGATTTGAGCGGCAGCCTCTGTAACTTCGCGCACACTTTTCACGCCACTGCGGTGGCCCAGCACCCGGGGCATCCCTTTTTGTTTGGCCCAACGTCCGTTGCCATCCATGATAATGGCAATATGCTGCGGCACATTGTCAGGGTTGATTTGTGATTTAAGGTCAGACATTGTTTAGGCAGAGTAGCGGTATCCCTGAAATCTGTTCTGAGTGTATTCTAAATAATCAGTCCAGGAACAGATTTACGGGGCATATTTCTCAAAAGCCGACAAAGGTACGTTTCAGCCTTGATTATCAGATTCAGAACACAATTTCCAAAAGTTCACAATCTTATAAAATGCATAAAGAAGTCCGTCAGCGGTTCAACGCCGCTTTTACACAAGAAAAATATGAGGCATTCCTCGAAACGGTAAACACGGCCTTCGGAGAGCCATGCACTTTTCGTATGGCTGAGACGCCGATTTTTGTACCCAAAAACCTGAAGAACAAACTTCTGAAAGGTGTGGAGGATATCTGTAAAGTCATCACTGCACCCGATTTCATGAGCCGGAGCGAATCTGCCTTGCCCGAGCACCTGCGTGTGCCAGGTGAAGATGCGCACACACAATTCCTTCAACTCGATTTTGGTATTTGTCGCGACGCGAATGGTGAACTCAGCCCGCAACTCATTGAAATGCAAGGGTTCCCGTCGCTCTATTTTTTTCAACACTTGCTGGCTACAGGCTATCGGAAGCACTTTGACATCCCGACGGAATTCCATCACCTCTTTGGAGGAATTGACGAGGCCGGCTACATTGAGATGCTTCGGGAGCTGATCGTAGGCAATTCCAAGCCAGAAAACACCATCCTGCTGGAAGTGGAACCTGAAAAACAAAACACGCGGATAGATTTTTGGGGAAGCAGAAAATACTTGGGAATCAAAGTCTTATGCCTTTCTAAACTCAAACGAGAGGGCCGTGACCTTTACTATCTTGACGACAATGGGCGACGTGTGGGTGTGGAACGGATTTACAACCGCATCATCTTTGACGAACTTGAACGCCGCGCCGATCTCCCCCGTGAGTGGGACATGACCACCGAAGTGAACGCCGAATGGGTGGGTCACCCCAATTGGTTTTTCCGCATCTCCAAGCACTCGCTGCCATTTATCCAAAGCGAATTTGTGCCCAAAACCCTCTTTGTCAATGAGCTGAAATCCATCCCGGATGATCTCGAAAATTGGGTTTTGAAACCGCTCTTCTCTTTTTCCGGCCAGGGCGTGAAAATCAACATAACCCGCGAAGACGTGGAATCTGTGGACGACCCTGCTAATTTTATACTTCAACGCAAGGTGGAATACATCCCCGGGGTGCAAACACTTGACCCAGCAGAACCGTCCAAATGCGAAATTCGCATGATGCTGCTTTGGAACAAGGGTTGGCCTGCCCCGCGCCTCGTGAACAACCTCGTTCGCATGAGCAAAGGCGAAATGGTGGGCGTGCGCTACAACAAAGGCAAGGAATGGGTAGGTTCGAGCGTGGGCTTCTTTGAGCCTTGATTACTTACCACATAGTCCACATAGAACACATAAGTTGATAAAACGCCGGGTGGTTTCGCCTTGAACTGAACGCCAATTTGGACTAGTGCCGCATCCACCGAATAACCCATGAATATAAGAGGCAGATTTTTTGCTCATCAAGGCATGAGAAGGGCGAAATGCGGGACATTTTAACCGACAAATAACGATGATGAGCGGAAAATATGACCGTCAGATTCAAGGGTTATTCGGTGGATGCGGCACTTGGGTAGATAGTTGCAAAAAAATTCCCTTGATTTGCATTCGCTAGGCTGCAAGCATTGTCTTTGCCCTGGCAACTAACAATGGACATGAACGAAGCCTCTCTCCTCATCGTGGATGACAACCCCGGCGTGCTCAGCGCAGGCAAACTTTTTCTAAAACGACACTTCGCCGAGGTGGACACTACACGCGACCCAGAGGAAATCCCCATCTTCTTGAAGGAAAAACGCTACGCGCTCATCATGCTCGACATGAATTTTGGACGCAGCGCCAAAAACACCGGGCAAGAGGGATTCGATTGGCTTGCCCGAATTTTGGAAATTGACCCCAGTGCCGTTGTAGTGCTCATCACCGCTTATGGAGACGTGGAGTTGGCCGTACGCGCCATCAAAAACGGTGCGACCGATTTCGTGCTCAAGCCCTGGGACAATGAAAAATTGCTTGCCACGCTCTCCTCAGCGCTTCGGCTCAAAGCCAGCAAGGATGAAAATAATCAGTTGAAGACCAAGCAATTGGGTCGCAACCTTGCCGCGACGAGCGACCTTCCAGAAATGATTTTCCAAAGCCGTGCCATGCTACAGGTCTGGGAAACGGTTCAGCGTGTTGCCGAAACGGATGCCAACGTGCTGCTGCTTGGCGAAAACGGAACAGGCAAAGATTTGATCGCGCAGGCCATCCACGCGCAGAGCAGCAGGGCCAAGGAGAATTTTGTGAAAGTAGACATGGGCGCCATCACTGAGACGCTCTTCGAAAGCGAGCTTTTTGGCCATGTAAAAGGTGCCTTCACCGATGCTCGCGACGACCGTCCGGGTCGTTTCGAAGCCGCAGACGGTGGCACTATCTTTTTGGATGAAATCGGAAATCTCTCGCTCGGTTCGCAGGCCAAACTCCTCACGGTGCTGCAAAACCGCACGGTCACACGCGTAGGCTCCAACCGATCGCGGCCGGTGAATGTCAGGGTGTTGACCGCCACCAACCAAAATTTGTTTGAGGCGGTGAACAGCCGCGTCTTCAGGCAGGACTTGCTTTACCGCATCAACACCATAGAAATTCAATTGCCGCCCTTGCGCGAACGCACCGACGACATTGAACCCTTGGCGCAGCACTTTTTGAAGGATTTTGCGCGAAAATACAAGCGTCCAGTGAACAGCCTCAGCGCAGCCCTTTTGAAAGAAATGCACCGTTACCCCTGGCCTGGCAATATCCGCGAATTGCAGCACGCGGTAGAGCGGGCAGTCATCATGACGAAAGGCGAAAAACTACAGCCGGAAGATTTCTTTTTCCGCGAAGCGGGACAAAACAGTGAGATAGATTTACCCACCATGAACCTCGACGACATGGAAAAACAATTGATCATGAAGGCTTTGCAAAAATACCACGGGAATATTACGGAGGCCGCGACGGAGCTGGGGCTGACGAGGGCTTCTTTGTATCGAAGGTTGGAGAAGTATCAATTGTAAGGCTGCAAGCATGGAGGAAGTGCCTGCCATTTTCAACGTTTGAAAACGGGCAGTTGACGCACCCTAATCCCTCCCTCGTCAATGGTAATCAAACTACCTTGCTGAACATGCTCGTAGAGGATGGAAAAATTTAGTAGTACAATTTCTCGAAACAAGATGGGGTTGAGTGCTCCTAAACGAAAGGTAGCAATTGTTGGAAACCGTTACCCAGAGAGCACCATGATTCTTGAAAAATCCAAGTCGTTGGTCAAAATTGTTTCGCCTGATTGACTGGCAAAAGCAATGATTTCCTCATCTGGCGTTTGATCCAAGTCAACATCATAAACGTGGCGAGCCGGGTAGCCCAAGTCGAGCATGATATCACGGAAAGAGGGAAGAAGGTTTTCGTCGAGTAGGAACTTCATGCAGCAACCGATGACCGAAGTGGGATGTAACGACCTTGAAGATAAGCAGTTGCGAACGATAATGCTTGTTGAATGTCTTCTCTTTTAAGTTTGGGGTATTCTCCTAAAAGATCGTCCACTGTCAAACCGCCAGCGATGTAAGACAAAATAGCGGATACTGTAATGCGTGTGCCATCAATACGAGGTTGGCCTTCACAAATGGCCGGGTCCGTTACAAGGTGCGGGAAACCTGGAAAATGGACTTGCATAATTTGAGTTGTGTTGATAAACAAAGGTACACTTCATTCAGGATTAATGTCCGGGTATTTCGCCTGAATCGCCTTGGGTGCTGTCTCCCACCAAGCCATTCGCAGGGCATCCTGGCAAAGTTCCCACTCGGCGGTTTCTAGGTTGATGTGCGTCCCTTCATTTTGTATTTGTTTTGGCCGAATCAGTTCAGGTGACTTTCCTTTGCCTGCAAAAGTATTCCAATGCGTTCAAAACCCACCTCCGCAGCGAAGATACCCGGCTGGAACTTTTTGATGATTTGCCGCCAGAAGCCCAGCAAAAAACTTTAGACAGCCTCTGATTATGCCCTTTGTTCGCAGATTTTCGTTCGCATTCGCCTGGCGCATCGCGATGCTGGGCTTGGCCATTGCCAGCGCAGTGACGGCTGCTATGCTGAGTACGCCACAGATTGCGCTTTCCCTGTTGTTTGGAATGGTGGCTATTGGCCTGGCGTTCAGCCTTTTCCGTTATGTGAACGATACCAACCGTCGCCTCGCCCGTTTCTTTGAGAGTGTGCGGTATTCTGATTTCGCGATTCGGTTTTCGTCGGCCAAAGACAAGGGCGATTCGTTTGCCGAGGTAAACCGCCAGTTCAACGAAGTGCTGGAGGCCTTCCGCCAAACACGCGCCGAAAAAGAAGCCAACCTCCTGTTTCTCAATACCATTGTGCAGCATCTCAGTTCGGGTATTTTGGTCTTCGATGCACAGTCGGGCGTACTGGTATCGAACAGCGCGGCTTTCCAACTGTTGGGTGTTTACCGCTTGCACCACCTCCACGATTTGCCCGAAAGGCACAAGGCGCTTGCGCAATTTGTGCAGCATCTGAGTTCCAAAGGCAAGATCCTCTATCAGCCTGAAACCAACCGCCAATTGGCCGTTCAAGGCGTGAGCATGAGCCTTCAAGGTCGCGCCGTGCGCTTGCTCACGCTCCAAAACATTCACCCGGAATTGCAGCGCAAGGAGGTGGATGCCTGGCGTAATTTGACCAGGGTACTGCGCCACGAGATTATGAATTCCGTCACTCCCATTGTCTCGCTGGTAGAAACGGCGCAGGAAATTGTAAAACACGATCTGCCCCAGAATGCCGCTACAGCCGACCTCAGGGAAGCACTTGAGGTGGTGGCTGTGCGCAGCCGGGGACTGGTAAATTTTGTGGAAGCCTACCGTTCGTTCAGTGCTATCCCGCAGCCGAGGTTGGAAGATATTTCGGCCAAAACCCTGCTGGAGCGGGTAGTGCAACTGGCCGTTTCTGAAAGTAAAGACCTGAATATCAAGATAGAATCCTTCGTACAGCCCGAAACACTTCGCCTCCACGCCGATGCCGCACAGATAGAAATGGTGTTGCTCAACCTAGTGAAAAACGCCAGAGAAGCCTTCGGTGCGTTGCTTGTAGCACGAGCTCCAACCATTGATCGGAGCGGACAAATCCCCCCCTCCCCCAAT
>CAZPTQ010000225.1:0-7033 GCA_964589365.1 uncultured Saprospiraceae bacterium | reverse complement strand
AATTTGGTCAGTTCCCCAAGTCGCAACCCGGCAGAGTAAATAAACATCAGGATACAGCGATGTTTGAGGTTGTCAACAGATCGAAGGAGGCGTGTCACCTCGCCCTCAGTCAACACTTGGGGTAATTTTTGTGGCTTTTTCGCTTGTACAAGGCCTTCGACTTTTTCCGATTGCGCCAATACTTCGCAATAAAATATTTTTATAGCACAGGATATCTGGTTCTGATAGGATTCCGTGATGTGTTTCGTGGTGACAAGGTGCATGAGGTAAGCATTGATCTGTTTGCGCGTGATGTCACTTGGCTTGGTGTCGTTGTAGTGCAAGATAAAGTGCCGCAGCGAAGTCTTGTAAGACTTTACCGTGCGCCAACTGTACCGTTTTAGCGTTAGCATTTGCTCCAAAGCCACTATAGCTGCCTCGTAACGGGCAGCGAGGACTTTTTCTGGGGGCCTCTGCCTCCTTTCTGGCTCAGGCAGCCGCTCTGGGATATCATCGGACGGTTGGAAGCCCCACTGCAAGTGATCGTTCGCGAAATACTGCTCAAAGAATCGGAGTGTCAGTTTTGTATAGGGCACCTCCCACACTTTTTGTTCGGCATTCCAGCGCCGGCCATGTATGTTCTTGACCTTCTCAATATGTTGGGGGACTAGATGAAAAGGCAGGTGTAAGGCCAGATAATTGAAGTTGTCGGGGCACATACAGATCCCGATCGTATGCTCAGGGCGGAGTATGTCAGGGTTGGGCAAGGCCAGAAAGCGCCCTTTAGAAACCGTAGGAAATGGGGCGGCCTCTCGCAATGTTTGCCGCAGATTTTCTACCGATGCTATTTGAAAAGGAGGAGTCGGGGCAAATACCGCCTGCTCCCGCTGTTGAATACGCAGACTATCCTTAGCGGAAATTGGGTATGTGACTGGCAGACCTGTTGAATCATCTTGTTCCTCTTTCACAATCTGATAATCAGCAAAAAGCGACTTTAGGGCAGCCCATGCTTCTGGCGTGTACGGTATGTGCCAGCATCGAAGCTTCGGCGCCCAGCGGCTGCCTTGTATCTGTTTCATTCGACTGGCCATTGTGCCGTCGTATTCAAGTTGCCGGACGGATATTCGGCTCAAGTTGTCGTACTGAAGAGGGGAGATGAGTAAGTGCATAAGACTATCATTTTCAAATTCGGATACAAAAAAACAAGTATTTTTGATATTAAAAACCTGACAACCAGTTATTTATGAAAATAATCGATGCTAAACGGTTGCTTATCTGATTGCAAACGATTAACTTTGGTACCTCACTAAAAATCCAACCAAATGAAAAACGAATGTCAGCAATGTGGTAAGCCCTTGCACGGGCGTACTGACAAAAAATTTTGTGGCTCAAACTGCAAAAACACGTTCAACTTCGCAAAGCGACGCGACACCCGCAACGAGGTGAAGGAAATAGATGGCTATCTGCACCGAAACCGGGAGATATTGGCCACGCTTATGGGGGAAAGCAAAAAAGAGATGTTCGACCGCGCAGTGCTCTCACGGGCCAAATTCAAATGGGAGTTTATGACAGGTATCTACAAAAACAAACAAGGCAAGTGGTATCACCTCGTGTACGACTACGCTTGGATGGAGTTCACAGATCAACAGATTTTGGTTGTCCGGAAATCTTGATACCCAAATGCCCGAACAGAAGCTTCCAGGAGATTGCTGTTTTAGAGTGAAAAATTCAAGATGTTTCCCACCTCTTTCATCCGCCAATCCCGTCCTTTTATATAAATTTTTTACCCAGCTAACGTCCGGCGGCGTACTCTTGCGCCCGGATAAAAACTGCTGAAAGCAGGCTAACTGTAACAGTATCAATATGCAACAACTGTCCAAAACATTTTCCATTCTTGCCGCAATCTTGATTGCCACCGCCGCTCAAGCGCAGGATACCTGGTCGCTCGAACGCTGCATTCAATACGCGAAAGACAACAACATCACCGTAAAACAGGCGCAAGCCAATGTGCGCACCGCCTTGCTCTCGGAAAAACAAGCAAAGGCCTCCCGCCTGCCCAATGTGAGTGCCAACGCCAACGTGGGCGAGCAGTTTGGCCGTACCATTGACCCAACTACCAACCAGTTCAACACGGTGGCTACGAGTTTCAACAGCCTCGGACTGAATGCCGGTATCAACCTTTTTAGCGGGGGATTGATCAACCACAGCATCAAACAAGCGGGCTGGGACCTCAAAGCAGCCACCGCAGATGCCGAACAACTGGAGAACAACCTCGGCCTGCAAATCGCCTCGGCTTACCTGGGTATTCTGCTCGGGGAGGAACAATTGGAAAATGCCCAAAAACGCATCTCCCAAACACAGGAACAACTCAACGTAACCACTAAACTTATTGAGGCGGGCACACTACCCATGGCCGACAAGTACAACATCCTGGCCCAACTTGCCCAGGGCGAGCAAGCAGCAGTGCAGGCTCGAAACAGTGTCGAACTTTCATACCTGACCCTCAAACAACTCCTCCAGCTCGAACCTGATTTCGATCTTCAAATTGAACGCCCGGATGTGCCAATTCCAGCCGATGCCAATCCAGATGCGTTTTCGCTTACTCCGGTTTATCAAACCGCAGTGGGCACACAGGCCAATATCCGTTCGGCGGATTTCAGGGTGAAAAGTGCCCAAGAAGGCATCGCGATTGCCAAATCTGGCTATTACCCTACCATTTCTGCGTATGCAAATTTGAGCAGCAGTTATTCCTCGCAGGCGCGGGATTTCAACAATCCTATTGTGGGTGATCCGGTGTTGGGCACTCCAACAGTCGTCAATATCGGGGGACAGGATGTGTCCGTCAGCTTTTATGACACCCCGATTTCTTTTCCAAAAACTACCTATTTTGATCAAATAGACCAAAACTTTGGTCAGGGCATAGGTGCCAGTATTCAAATCCCCATTTACCAGAATGGCCGTACCCACCTCAATGTGGAGCGCGCACGCTTGGGCGTTTTAACCGCGCAGATGCAGCAGATTCAAACCCAGCAATCGCTCAAAAACGACATTCAGACGGCCATCGCCAACGCACGCGCCGCTCGACTCACGCTAGATGCTGCACAAAAGACCTTCGATGCTACGGACATCGCTTACGAAAACACCGTAAAACGCCATGCACTTGGCACCATCAACACCCTCGATCTAACGACTGCGCGCAACAACCGCGATATCGCAGAAACGGATCTGACGGTGGCGAAGTACGATTACGTTTTCAAATTGAAGATTCTTGATTTTTATTTGGGTAAGCCTTTGAACATGAATTGATTATCGTTCATTTAAGAAGGGGATGGAACACGGATGACACGGATTAGACACGGATTTTCACGGATAAAATCTGTGAAAATCCGTGTCTAATCCGTGTCATCCGTGTTCCATCCCCTCTAAGCAAACGTTCGCCAGCGCTACATGTTAATCAATCTTCCGTGTCGTCTTCATCGTCCACGAACTTTGACGCGGTAGCGGGTTTAGCGGCTGCGCCAGCGGCGATCTTCTCTTTGATCTTCAATTCTATTTCGTCTGCTTGCTCTGGATTGTCGAGCAGGAACTGCTTGGCAGCGTCTCGACCCTGGGCGATTTTAGCGCCATTGTAGGCGTACCATGCCCCGCTTTTTTGGATGATGTCGTACTCCGAGCCGAGGTCAATGATCTCGCCCACTTTGGATATCCCCTGTCCAAAAACAATGTCGAATTGGGCCACGCGGAAAGGTGGGGCAAGTTTGTTTTTCGCCACTTTTACTTTTACCTGGTTGCCTATTAAGTTGCCGTCTTTGTCTTTGATGGCTGCGCCGCTCTTGCGAATGTCAAGACGAACAGAGGCGTAGAATTTCAAAGCGTTGCCGCCGGTGGTGGTTTCGGGGTTGCCAAACATGACGCCGATTTTTTCGCGCAACTGGTTGATAAAGATGCAGCAGCAGCCGGTGCGACCAATGTTGCCCGTGAGTTTGCGCATCGCCTGGCTCATAAGGCGGGCTTGTAGCCCCATTTTGGAGTCGCCCATTTCGCCTTCGATTTCTGAGCGTGGTACGAGGGCGGCAACGGAGTCTATCACAATGATGTCTACTGCGCCGGAACGGATGAGGTTCTCTGCGATTTCGAGGGCTTGTTCGCCGTTGTCGGGCTGGCTAAAGAGGAGGTTGTTCACATCAACCCCGAGGGCTTCGGCGTAAAAGCGGTCGAACGCGTGCTCAGCATCAATGATGGCTGCAATGCCACCTTTTTTCTGGCATTCCGCGATGGCGTGGATTGCCAGGGTGGTTTTACCTGATGATTCAGGGCCGTAGATTTCGATGATTCGACCTTTTGGAAGGCCGTTACAGCCAAGGGCAATGTCGAGACCAAGCGAGCCCGTGGAAATGGACTCCACTTCGACGGCTTGTTTATCGCCCAAGCGCATGATGGTGCCGCGTCCGTAGGTTTTGTCCAGGCGGTCAATCGTTGATTGTAGGGTTTTAAGGCGTTCTACTTTGTCGTCTGCCATGCTGTTGTTGGTTGAGTGGTGATTGGTGGAGTGGTTAACTGGTGATTGGGATTTTGGCTTGGTTTTCAAGGGTGTTGAATTAAGGATGAAAGTTGTTAATGAAAAATTCGAGCCACAAAAATAAACAAAATGTTTTTTCGCAAAACATTTTGAGGTAAATTTTTTAAAAAAAGTTTGGGACACCTTACGAAGTTAGGGCAATATGTTGAAATCTGCAACAGATATGCGCTTATAATTTCGCCTGTTGCAGCATCCCCATCAGTTTGCTGCGACGCTTGTAATTGCCTTTAATGACTTGAATACGCACCTGAAATTCGCCGGGCGGTTCGATTGCTTTCAGTTGGGTGAGTGCTTCTGTGACGGCGCGGTAGTGTTGATCGCCAGCGTGCGGTAGCTCGTCTGCCAACACTTGCACAAAGATGGTTTTTGCGGCATCGGGGTAGGCTTTTTTGTGCCGCTTAAAAAAATCGTATTGCGTTTTTTGAGCGGGCGAGCCAGTTTTTAGTTGGAACAGAAGGACAACTTCGTCGAGCCGTTTCAGGTTTTCCAGATATTGGGCGAATGCTTCCACATTGATTTTTTGAAGCCTTTTTTCAAAAGCACTTTGCTGCTCTGGCAGGCATTTCACCACAAAATGCAGGCTCTCTGCCGAAGCGATTTCCTGTACATATCGAGTAGCCCACTTTTCAAGGTCGCGGCTATTGCGGAAGCGTTGCTCCAGCTCGATCCGGCGTTCGAATAGTTTGTTTTTACTCGAAAAACCCGCCAAGTGGAAGTGCAATGATTGGGGCTGCCGTTCTGGTGGCAAGGCTTTTTCCAAGGTTTCGATGGCCTTGTCTGCCTCGCCCGCTCGTTCAAGGAGATTGACCAATTCAAGCACGAAGAAATTATTAGTGCTCAAGCCGCTAAGGATTTCACGCTGTTCGGTGACGCTCAAAAGGGATTGGAGATGCTGCCACACCACGCGCTGGTGGCGGTCTTCCAGATCAATCAGCCCATCCGTTTGCAGGAAAAACGGGATGATCGCGCGACGTTTTGTTTCCGACAACAACTCCACTAGATCGGGCAAAAAGTTGGTGCTTGTGCTGTAATCGCATTCTTGGAATGCTTCCTCAATGGACTGAAGCGTAGTGAGTGCGGCTTCTGCAGGTTGTGCGGCCACAAACTCCGCCAAATAACGACCAAAGTCGTCGCCGTCGAAAACGCCGTCGGAATAATCGTCGTAGAGATAGCCTTCGCCCTGTGCCTCGTCAATGCCTTTGATGCAGTTTTGTAGCACAGCCAGTACCGTTGACGCGTCGTTCAACCAAAATGGTCGCAGTACCTCCAAGCGTTTGAGCAAGGCAGATTCAAAATCAGAGGGGTCGTATTCAGGTATCTTCTTGAGCAAGTCCTGCACCTTTTTGATTGCCGATTGCAAGATTTTTTGGTTGCTGCCCGGCTCGGCGTGCTGTACAGCGAGGCCGCGGCGATAGGACTCCGGAGCGAACTGTCGCACAAGGGCGCGAAGTTCGTCGGCTTTCAATCCTTCGAGGTACTGGTCGAAGTCAAACGTAGCAGCAGGGGAAGCGGCTTCTCCTTTTGCGGGCAGGTTGATTTGTTCCAGGTTTTGTTCTTCATCGCGGAGGTACATGAGCAGGGCCGCGAGATGTTTGCAAGCCCCGCCATCGTAAGGGCAGGAGCAATGGCCATACATGTCGCCGGATTGATGTTCAAGCGAGATTTCGTAGGTTTCAGTGCCTTGTACCTCGGCTTCCACGCGGCCCGGACGTATGTCTACCGATTCGACTGCATCGAGGTAATCGTAGGCGCGGTTGAGGATGGTGCGCCCGAAAATGCCGACGAGATCGCCATCATGCAGTTGGCGGATTTTTTCGGCAAGGGGGAGTCCGCCGGGGAGGGAAAATAGGGGGAGCATAGGGGGAAGCCTGGATGCGCAAA
The DNA here is from genome assembly GCA_964589365.1 of uncultured Saprospiraceae bacterium. Lineage (GTDB taxonomy): Bacteria > Bacteroidota > Bacteroidia > Chitinophagales > Saprospiraceae > M3007. The sequence goes on along the minus strand of CAZPTQ010000225.1, from coordinate 594 downwards.
AGTAGCGATTTGAGGGATTTTAAGGCAAATCTATGACAATAACAGCAATTGCTTTGCAAATGCGTTGAGCAAGTCCTCACTGAGCCGAACCAGATCGGCGCGCTGATGCCAATTGCCGATGAGGATGATTTTGATGTCGTCCCGATAACGGCTTTGGGCCACCGCACAAAGGAGCAAGTCCTGCCATTTTTCGGCAGCGTTACGCCCCACGTTGAGGATTACAAATTTATCTGGGCACTTCCGGGGAAACGATCCCTCGTGATATTCCGATGTTACCCCATTTGAAATCACTGCCGTGAGAACACGATGGCTATCCTCTCGGAGCAGCTCCGTGAACCGCTTGGTAAGTAAGACCCTCGCAGAAGCAATCAGATATTCTTCTCGTGCTTGGAATAACCACTTAGCTCGGTTTCTTTTTTGCCAATTCGTGGCGTACCTGTTGAACGAATTTTACGGGGACTCCAATGAGTTCAGATATTTCGGTGTTGCTTAGATTTGGAAACTTTTGAATCATTTTAATGGCGATGGCATGGGTCGTTTTTTCCATGCCCTTTTCCATGCCCTTTTCCATGCCCTTTTCCATGCCCTTTTCCA
>CAZPTQ010000224.1:0-7069 GCA_964589365.1 uncultured Saprospiraceae bacterium | reverse complement strand
CCCAATGACCCCAATGACGAAATGACCCCAATGACGAAATGACCCCAATGACGAAATGACCCAATGACAAAATCCCGCGCCTGGCTCGAAGCACCTATCAGTATCGCCCCGCTAATCACCTTTCGAGTGATTGTCGGGGCGATGATGTTGTTCAGTACCCTGCGTTTTTTGTTTTTTGGCTGGGTGGACGAGCACTTTATTTGCCCACAATTCCACTTCAAATATTTTGGGTTCGAGTGGGTGGAGGCACTTTCGGCCACGGGCATGTATGTTGTGCATATACTATTGATACTCGCTTCATTGTGTGTAATCCTGGGGCTTTTTTACCGATTGGCAGCGGCAGTACAATTCCTGTTGTTTACCTATACCGAACTGATTGACCTGACGTACTACCTCAACCATTATTATTTCGTTAGCATCGTGTGCGGGTTGCTGATCTTCGTTCCGGCAAATCGTGCATTTTCACTGGATGTACTGCGCAATCCAACTATTTTTCAAAGTCAAATCCCGCGTTGGTCGGTGTTCATTTTCCAACTCCAACTCGGCATCGTCTATTGCTACGCGGGTCTTTGGAAAATCAACCACGACTGGCTCCTGAACGCCCTGCCCTTAAAAATTTGGGTGCCCGCCAACGACCAGTTGCCACTTGTTGGATGGCTTTTTAAGCAAGAGATCACGCCCTGGCTTTTTAGTTGGATCGGGATGCTTTATGATGTCAGCATCGTGTTCTGGCTTTCATGGTCGCGCACCCGAGCTTGGGCATACCTTACTGTGATTGTTTTTCATACGCTAACAGGTTTGATGTTCCAAATTGGTGTTTTCCCACTGGTGATGATCGCTGCGACCTTGATTTTTTTCTCGGAAAAATGGCATGAACGGGTGTGGGAAAGACTTTCCAAGTTTTCAAAACTTGGAAAGTCTGAAACTAAACCCGTCCTACGGCTTCAAGCCGTAGGACGGGTAAGCCCCAAACCAGTTTTCGCCCTTCTTTTCCTACACTTCGCCTTCCAACTACTTTTCCCTTGGCGTTACCTGCTCTATCCCGGCAACCTGTTTTGGACGGAAGAAGGGTATCGTTTTTCCTGGCGGGTGATGTTGATGGAAAAAGCCGGAACCGCCACTTTTTATGTGAAGGATCGCAAAACCGGTCGTGAAGGCGAGGTGTTGAACGGCGAATTTTTAAATCCGCATCAGGAAAAACAAATGGCAATGCAACCCGATATGATGCTGCAATTCGCCCATTTTTTGAAACAGCACTATGAAAAACAGGGCGTTTTCGACCCCGAAGTACGCGCCGAAGTGTACGTAACACTCAACGCCCGCCCCAGCCGATTGCTGATTGACCCTAACATTGACTTGACTAAAATCCGCGACGCTTGGTCGCACAAAACATGGATAACCCAAAATTCCCCGGAATAATTTTTCGGCTTTCTATTGCTCTCTTATTCTTTGCCGGAACACCGTTCCAGATCACGATATTTGCCCAAAGCGACACCATTCGAAGCGTTGAACTCCGCGAAACAACCATCAGATCTGGCCAAGAGCAAACCTTAGGCCTTGGTCGGCTTAGGGCGGTGGAGGGCGTGATTGTGTACGAAGGGAAAAAAAGCGAGGTGGTCACGCTAAGTGACATCACCGCGAATTTATCCACCAACAATGCCCGCCAGATTTTCAGCCGAGTAGCAGGCTTGAACATCTGGGAAAGCGATGGCGCCGGGCTTCAGCTTGGCATTGGTGGCCGCGGCCTCAGCCCTAACCGCACCAGCAATTTTAACACCCGCCAAAATGGCTACGACATCAGTGCCGACGCGCTCGGATACCCCGAAAGTTATTACACGCCGCCCACTGAAAGCCTCCAGCGCATCGAAGTGGTGCGTGGGGCGGCCTCCTTGCAATACGGAACGCAGTTTGGAGGGATGATCAATTTTGTCATGCAGCAACCGCCGGTAAACCAACGGCTTCGATTCACATCGCGGCAGACTGTGGGCGCCTGGGGCTTTTTTGGTTCCTACAATGCCTTGAGCGGATCGGTAGGCAAGGTAAGTTACTATGGTTTTTTTCAGCATAAACGAGGCAACGGCTGGCGGCCCAACTCGGGGTTTGAACTGAACAACGGGTACATGGATCTGCACTGGCGTGCTTCCGAACGCTTCGTGCTCGGCATCGAACTGACCAAAATGGGCTATTTGGCCCAGCAGCCCGGCGGCCTCACAGACACCCAGTTCGAGCAAGCCCCCCAACAGTCGCTGCGCGAACGCAACTGGTTTCGTGTGAATTGGAACCTCGCCTGTTTACACGCTGAGTATAAGATTTCTGAGCGTACACGCATTGACAACCGGCTGTTCGGCCTCTCGGCTTCGCGCGAATCATTGGGCAATCTTTCTCCTGCCAACAACATTGACTTTGGCCAAAACCGCGACCTTATCAGCGGTACTTTTGAGAATGTGGGCAACGAAACCCGGTTGCTGCACCGCTACCAAATGGGCAAATTTGACAATGCACTGGCCATTGGAGCTCGGCTTTACCGAGGTTTCACTACCGCCCGGCAAGGAGAGGCCAACAACGGAAAAGGTCCTGATTTTCAGTTTCTTAACCCAGACAATGTTGAAAAATCGGACTTCCATTTTCCGAACTACAACTATGCCGTGTTCGCGGAAAACATTTTTTGGCTTTCCCCAAAATTCAGCCTCACCCCAGGGGTTCGTTTTGAGAACATCCAAACCTTCGCCGAGGGATATTACCAGCAGCGGGTGTACGACTTTGCGGGGAATTTGATCGCGGAAACCCGCGAAAACGAAGACTTGAAACGCCGTCGCTCCTTTGTATTATTTGGTTTGGGCGCCAGCTGGAAAGCCAATCCTACGCTGGAACTATATGCGAATGTTTCTCAAAACTATCGCGCCATCAACTTTACCGACCTGCGCATTGACAACCCAAATGGCCGGGTAGACCCTGATATCCGAGATGAGCGCGGCTACACCGCCGACCTTGGGCTGCGCAGCCGCCGCAATACCTGGTGGTATGCCGATGTGACAGCTTTTTACCTTGGTTATCATGACCGAATTGGTCAACTTTTGAAAGCGGACCAGCCTCCCTTGTACAATGATTATCGCTTGCGCACCAATGTTTCTGATGCACGCAACATCGGTATAGAAGCCTTCGGAGAAGTCAATTTGTGGCATTTTATTGCGCCCAGGGACACCTTGCGTCGCCTTTCACTTTTCATCAACACCTCCGTGATTGATGCCCGATACGTCAACACCGATGACGCGAGCATCCGCAACCGAGAGGTAGAATTGGTGCCTCCCCTGACATTCCGCACCGGCCTGAGTTGGGCACAGGGGCGTTTTCGCAGCAGTTTCAATTGGGCATTTACAGCCGAACACTTTACGGACGCAACCAACGCTCGCCGAACAGCCTCCGCGGTGAACGGTATCATCCCTGCCTACACCGTGGCGGATATTTCTGTGGCATGGTCTTGGCGCTGGCTTTTGCTGGAGGCGAGTTGCAACAATCTTTTCGATGCCCGCTACTTCACCCGTCGCGCGGAGGCGTACCCCGGGCCGGGGATTATTCCTTCGGATGGAAGGGGTTGGTATGTGACGGTGGGGCTGAAGTTGTGAGTGATGTTCACTCCCGCACCACTTTCCAAACCCCCACACCTGCTTTCGAGCGGATTTGAAGCGCATAAAACCCCGAGGGCAAATGGTTTTCCTCAAAAAGGAGGTTCTCTCCAGGGTTCAATGTCCGGGAAGATGACCAAACCGTTTTTCCTGAAACATCCCAAAGTAAAATGCTTGCTTCCCCATCGGGTACATCGGTCAGGAATACAGAGAGTTGCTGCCCAAAGGGATTGGGCGACACCAAGGCCTGTAATGCCACATCGGGTTCGTGGACAGAAACCGTGAAACAATCAGCTCCTAAAATGATGGGACTGAAAAAATCGGCAACTTTTTGTGCCCTTTCCGGTGGATTGTGCGCAAAGTGGTAGGAGCCATTATTGCCGTATCGCACACATTCAAACAAAGCTAAGGCGGGAACGAACGGATCGCAGGTCAGAAAATCAGTCGTAAATGGTGGAGGCTCGGGCATGGACTGTAGTGCTGCCGCGATAGACCCGTTGCCAAAAGTGTGCATGAAATTGGTGTGCCACGGTGTAAACCCGAGGTTGCAGTAAGCGGAGAGGGTGACCATTGGTTGGCCGTATCCAAAAGGCACAACCCCGTCGCAGGTCTGGTGGTAGAGGTAAAGCGCGGGCGTGTCGGGACCTTGCAGCCAGCTGTTTGGAAGCGCTTCGTAGGGCAGACCACCGAAAAAACTGGCCACGCCGATCACATCATCATTGTATCCGTTGAGATTTAGTGTGCCTTGCACTGGCCCCAAGTCAGGACGTTGCAAAGCCGTTCCTGTAGGATTTATGATTTGGGTTATGCAATTTTGGTCGTAGCAGTTGCTCACATTAGCCGCAGGCATGGGCGCATCAGGAAGTGCGAAGCAAGTGCCCGGCTTTTCTTCCGTTCGGTCGAGTAGCCCCACAGCCAGGGCAAGGAAAGCCCCGGCGCTTTCGCCACCCACCATCACCTTATTGTTGCAAGTTGAATCCTGTATGGTTCGGGACTTGAGCCAGCGGATGGCGCCTTTTACGTCCTGCTGCCCCCGGTATATAGCGCGGATGAGTTCCATAGAGTCGGCAGCGTAGAGGCAATTGCTTGGGTAACCGCCAGGTGTTGGGCCGGGGTTGGCGACAAAGGCGGCCTTGTGCCAACCTTTTCGGTAATTGACGGAAGCCACCGCATAGCCGCGTTGAGCGAATTCCACAGCGAGCACGGCTTCGGCTTCTTTGCAGCCGGTAAGCCAGGCGCCACCGTGTACAAGCACCATGAGCGGGCGCTGCGGATTCTGGTCGCCGACGGGTTTGTACAAGTCGAGTGTGAGCGAAGTAGGGATGCCTGCGTAATTGATGGCTATACCGTATTCCAAGTCTTTTTCGATGCGCCAACCGTATTGTTTGGTTGTATAGGGCAATTGGGCCGAGAGGGTGGCCGCAACGAGCATCAGGGCCAGGATAGTGCATGTTTTTTGCATAGTAGCTTGTGTTGGAAAAACAGGTTCGAAGGGTTTGGACGGATTTTGTGCCACAAAGATACTTTTACTTTGGGCTGGACAGTTCGACCCCGTATACCACACATTATCGGGTTGTTTTTACCGTAGCGGAAATATGTTTTTCATTCAAAATGAAGGGGTTAGAAAGCCAGAACCTACGGAATGAGGCCAGGGCAGTTTTTTGGCCAAAAATTATCCACATCGAGTTATCCACATTGTTGAGAAATCGTTTCACAAAAACTAACAGTTGATAATCAATTATTTGTGAAAGTTATCAACATTCGGTGGAAAACAATCTTTGACAAAAGGCAGAAACCTCCTAATTTCGCTGTCGCTTTCCAGCAGGTTTTTTTACTCCGCCTTTCCACTGTACCGTCCCTTCACTCATGTCGAGATTTCTCGCACGACACATAAGTCGTTCAGGGGGCTGTCTTGCCTTAAAAGATTGGCTTTGCAGCCGTTCTTGTTGAGAAGCAACGCTATCGGATCAATATTCTTTTATTAAACATAGTAGTCAAACCAACTCGCAGCAATTGCAATAACCAATGGTACAATCAGCCAACTTTGCCGAACCGATCCTTGCCGAAAACCCTGATCGTTTCGTGCTTTTCCCGATCAAGTACGGTACCATCTGGGAATGGTATAAAAAATCCGTGGCCTCTTTTTGGACCGCTGAAGAAGTAGACCTCACCCAAGACATCAACGACTGGGAGAACAAGCTAACAGACAACGACCGCAAATTTATCAAGCACGTGCTGGCCTTCTTCGCCGCCTCCGATGGCATCGTAAACGAAAACCTGGTGCTCAACTTCATGCGCGAGGTGCAAATACCCGAAGCCCGTTGTTTCTACGGATTTCAGGTTGCCATTGAAAACATTCACGCCGAGATGTACTCGCTGCTGATTGATACCTATATCAAAGACCCAAAGGAAAAAGACTTCCTTTTCAACGCACTTCAAAACCTCGAATGTGTGTCGAAAAAAGGGCAATGGGCATTGCGCTGGATTGACAACGCTCCCTCTTTTGCGCACCGGCTCATCGCGTTCGCGGCGGTGGAAGGCATCTTTTTTAGCGGCTCCTTCTGCTCCATTTACTGGCTGAAAAAACGCGGCCTCATGCCCGGCCTCACTTTTTCCAACGAACTGATCAGCCGCGACGAGGGCATGCACTGCGATTTTGCCTGCCTGCTCTATTCGATGTTGGAAAACAAACTCGATCCTGCAGAAGTGAAAGCCATCATCACCGAAGCCGTGGAGTACGAAAAGGAATTTGTGACCGACGCCCTGCCTGTTTCCCTTATCGGCATGAATGCCGAAATGATGAGCCAGTATATCGAATTTGTGGCCGACCGCCTGCTGATTTCGCTGGGCTGCGAGAAGGCTTACGGCACGAGCAACCCTTTCTCCTGGATGGACATGATTTCGATCCAAGGCAAGACCAATTTCTTTGAGAAGCGTGTGGGCGATTACGCCAAAGCAGGTGTTATGACCAAGCGCGAAGATCAGGTATTCAGCACAGAAGCAGATTTCTAAACAATTGAATTTCAAACTTAAATTTAATATAAATGGGCAAATTTGCCATTACCCAACGCAAAGACGGCGAGTTCCAATTCAACATGAAAGCCAGCAACGGCCAGGTAATCCTTACCAGCCAAGGCTACGCCGCAAAAGCCTCCTGCGTCAACGGCATCGAATCAGTGCGCACCAATTCCGCTGACGACGCTCGCTTTGACCGTCAAACCGCCGCCAACGACAAATTCTTCTTCACGCTTAAATCCAGCAATGGTCAAGTGGTCGGCAACAGCCAGATGTATGAAAGCGAAACTACGCGCGACAATGGCATCGAATCGGTCAAAAACAATGCGCCAGATGCTACGGTAGAAGACGAAACCACTGCATAGGCTTAAGGTTGATGAGGGTTTATGAGGTTTATGAGGTTTATAAGGGTTTATGAGGTTTATGAGGTT
>CAZPTQ010000223.1:0-7073 GCA_964589365.1 uncultured Saprospiraceae bacterium | reverse complement strand
AACGCCAAAATAATTGGCCTGAAATTGGAAAGTTATTTTGACACCGTTCCTAAGGATAGATACTGAGGCATATTATGATGGGAAACTCTTGGGGTACGAAGTCTCTTTAAACCCTAAAGAATCTGGCTTCTCTTTGAACCTAGCGTCTTCTGAGAAACTAACCTTAAAAGTCTCGTTCCCTTATCCGGCAAATCAGGGGCGGCTATAAAAGTTTCCTCGATGCCGAAATGGGAAACCTCCAATCGCTCTTTCAACTTTCTGAAGCCTGAGCACTCTTCTCGATATGGACTTTGTCGTCAATGAATGGCTGCCCGAATACCTCCGACCAACAGCCAGCCTCGAGGAGCGAAAAAAGGCATCGGCTTTTCTCAAACCATTCATTACCAAACCAAAAGACCGGATTGTAGTGCTTGAGCCGAGCGATTTTTTACGTAAGATTCATTGCTTTCGAAAGGAGTTCGATTATGATATTGAAAGCCGGTATTTTTACAAAAAATTCATAAAAGCCATCCTTGAAAACTTGGAAAAGTGCCTCCAAATAACTGAAAGTGATTCGCCAGTGCTCCCTGTTGAATTGCAAGACAAACTCTCCCAAGGCAATTTTTTTAGCGACACCTGCCTCCTCAAGGCCGCCCAGTATAGCGACAGCAAAATCATGGTGACCACTGATGAGCGGTTGCAAAAAAACATGTCAGACACCCCGAGTTTTCAAGCGATACTACTTGATGATTTCCTCGCTGGCTACATGGAGAAATAAAGCCTGTTTTTCAAAACATTTTATTTAAAAATATCCCCTCCCATCCGAACTTTTTACCTTTGCCGGAAAGCCGAATTTAAGAGGCAACTTGAAGTTCCCTCCTAAATTACTCCACGCCGTATGTCAAACTATCTCGACGAACTCAACCCTATTCAGCGCGCCGCCGTCACCAGCATCGAAGGCCCGGTGCTCGTGATCGCTGGTCCCGGCTCCGGCAAGACCCGTGTGCTCACATATCGCATCGCGCACCTATTGCAGAGCCATGTGCCGCCCCGCGAAATACTCGCGCTTACGTTTACCAACAAGAGTGCCCGCGAGATGAAAGACCGGATTGAACGCGTGGTTGGCACCTCAGCACAGCAGGTGTGGGCCGGGACGTTCCACTCCATTTTTGCGCGTATATTGCGCTATGAGGCAGACAAAGTCGGCTACCCTTCTTCCTTTACAATCTACGATACGGACGACACTACGAGTGTGCTAAAGGCCATTATCAAAGAAATGAACCTTGACTCCACGGTGTACAATCCCTCCGCAGTGCGCTCGCGTATCTCACTCTGCAAGAGCAATTTGATAACGCCCCCGCTGTATCGGCAAAATACCGATATGATGCAACAGGACCGCGCTGCCCGCCGCCCTTACATCGTGGACATTTATGAAAAATACATCGCCCGATGCTTCCGCTCAGGGGCGATGGATTTTGACGATTTGCTTTACCAACTTTACCGACTCTTCCAGCAAAACCCCGACAATGTGGTGGACAAGTATCGCCGCCGGTTTCGGTATATTCATGTGGATGAGTTTCAAGACACCAATTTTTTACAATACGCCATCCTGCGCCAATTGGTGAAATACGAGGGCAGTCCCGAAAATATCTTCATCGTGGGCGACGATGCACAAAGTATCTATGCTTTCCGGGGCGCGACCATTGACAATATCCTCGATTTTGAAAAGGATTACCCCGCATTGCAAACCTTCAAACTCGAACAGAACTATCGGAGCACACACCACATCGTAGCGGCGGCCAACGAGGTCATTTCTTACAACCGTCGGCAATTGCAAAAAACCATCTGGACCGACCGCGAAGACCGGCAGAAAATAAAACTCCTCAAATGCATCACCGACGATGAGGAAGCCCGCCGTGTGGCCGATTTGATTTTGGAGCAAAAACACCGCTACCACTTACCCAATTCGGACATTGCCATATTGTACCGCACCAACGCCCAAAGTCGGAAATTTGAGGAACACCTGCGCAAGTTGAACATCGCCTACCGCGTTTTTGGCGGCATGTCGTTTTACCAGCGTAAAGAGGTGAAAGACCTCGTGGCCTACCTGCGACTGGCTGTCAACCCCCGCGACGAGGAAGCCCTGCGCCGCGCAATCAACTTCCCTACCCGCGGCATCAGCGACACAACGGTAGAAAAACTCAGTGCCATAGCAGGCGCTGCCAACATCACCATGTGGGAAGCCATGCTCAGCCCTGCGCTTGAAGTAACGGATCGCGCCCGAAAGGCCATGGCGGGTTTTCGACAAATGGTAGAAGACTGGCAGCGACGTGCCGCCACCGAATCGGCCTACAAACTCTCCGCAGAAATCCTCCGAAAATCAGGCCTCCACGAACTGTTCAAAAGCGACAACAGCCCCGAGGGCATTGGCCGCTTTGAAAACGTGAACGCCGTGCTGGATGCCATTTCTGAGTTTGTGGATGCGCAATCTGCAAGCGTCGGTGGCACTCCAAGTGCCACCGACGCTACAGGCACCGAATCCTCTTTAGCCGCCTACCTCCAAACCATCACCCTCCTGACCGATGCCGATGAAAAAGCGGAAGGAACAGATTACATTACGCTGATGAGTGTCCACGCTGCCAAAGGTTTGGAATACAAAAGCGTCTTTGTGACGGGTTTGGAGGAACAACTTTTCCCTTCCTTTATGTCCTTTGAAGACCCGAAAGGCTTGGACGAGGAGCGCCGGCTTTTCTACGTCGCTATCACTCGGGCAAAGGAATTTCTGACCATTAGTTTTGCCCAAAACCGATATCGGTACGGGCAAATACGGGCAAATGAACCTTCGCGCTTTTTGGAAGAAATTGACCTGAAAAACTTTGATATGGTGGGCGGCATGGGAGCCGCGCGTATTGGCACCCCGGCCTTTAATGCTGCGCAGGAAAGCGGATCCTCGCGCGGCGCAAGCGTGAGCGGAAATTTTGCTAATCCGCGTATCTTGAAGATGAATCCGCCCGCAACTGCTGCACTGGCTAATTTTAAGGCCTCTCCGATAGAAGATCTCGTGGCAGACGCAACAGTGGTTCACCAAAAGTTCGGGGAAGGCAAAATCGTCAGCGTTGAAGGCCCGAAAGGCACCCGTGTGGCCACCATCCAATTCAAGAACGACGAAATGCCGGAGCGGAGGATTGTGCTGAAGTTTGCGAAATTGCAGGTGTTAAGGAACGAGTGATAGCACACGATTTGCATACAGATAAATACCGTCAACCATTACGAAGTGTGATTATCTTTGGACTTCAAAAATCCTTTTCCATGAAATCACACCTTCCCCTAATTTCACCCGGCATAGTTTTTTTACACCGCAATGTTTTTAGGATTGTGTGTACGACGGCCGGCTTCCTTCTAGCCTTTTTCCCACTAATATCCCAAGAATTTTTTGAAGTTCCCACCAAGCAGAACTGCACTTATACGGGTATTCTGGAAGAAGAACTGTACAGTTTTGAATCCACACCACCTGTGCCTGGAATCGTGACCCAGATACTCTTGGCCACTGGTTCGGAGCGCAATTTTGAGCTCGTGCAATGCAATGTGGAAAGCGTGGCCGCAATCCTCTCCGATGGAAAACGATTTTTGCTTTACTCCCAGGATTTTTACCTGAAACTTCCTCAGAACGAGCGAGCATTGGCCTACGGCCTACTGGCCCACGAGATAGGTCACCATGTCAACGAACACACTTTCGACCCTGCTTTTCGGGAAAAAGAAGAACTCGAGGCCGACTTTTTCGTGGGCTACGCGCTTAGCAAAGTAGAGGGAATTGCCCAACTGCGCTCTGCCATGGACATCCCGCGCAAACAGCCCTATGCTTACAAGACCGATCAAAGCCAACGCCGCCTCGCCATCCAAAATGGCTGGCAACGCTCCAACCTTCATGTGCAAGTGCAAGAGAATATGGCCTTTGAAGGGGCGAGCGCAACCGATATCCATTTACCCTATTTCCCCTGGCCACCGCCGGAACAATTCCAGCGCCATACGCTTACCGAGCAACTTTCCACTGGTGCCCGTAGCCTCGGCGACGTGAACGCAAGACTACGCCAGGCTCTGCAAGCCAATGGATATGAGCAACGCAGTTATTTTCAAGTGTCCGGCGGCTTTGCGCTCGTGACACAATTGGAACAATTCAAAGCAGATGGATCGCCCAAAACCGGGGCAAACCGCTGGAAGGACTACCCTGTACAAGAAAATTTTGAAGGCGTGTGGGATTACCTGAAATCGCTGGTAATGTCCACGCCGGGTAACTTCCGCATCTTTGTTTTTGTAGTTACCGACCAGCCTTACGGCCAATCGCTGCGCCGCGTCGGCAAGCAAGAGGCCGTGGGTTGGCTCAGCAATGGGCTGAATCGCCTGCCGCCCAAAATCGCCGAAATGCAAATCAGCGGCCAGCATTATCTGGATGTGCTGGTGTACGAATTCGAGGCTCCCCCGAGCACAAAACTTTGTCAGCAAAAATGGCCGGCCACCCTCAATGCACAAACGCATTTGCAAAAAGCAGGGCTGTCGCGTTCGATGGGCTTTTGATTTCCAATAGGACTCACCGCACTACTTGATAATTTTAATAACCACATAGTTCACATAGCGCACATAGAAAACAATCCATTGATTTTCAAAACTATGTGTGCTATGTGAACTATGTGGTTGAAAAAATACCTTGTGATAAATCATTAAAAAATGGCTTGGAAACTCCTCTCCGCAACAAGGCGTGCCTGCCTCCGCGCCGGACTTGCAGGCACTGCTGCCGTGCTGCTGCTGGTATTTGCACAGACGGTTGGTGGTATCTTGGCTGGCATAGTGGCGCAAGGCTGGGGTTGGGCGCTTCTTGTGCTGCTGCCTGCGCTGCTGACGCTTTGGGCCAGTGCTTTGCTCAACCGATACCCTGCAAAAATCATCCACCCTACCGCCCACCAAAGCCTTGTGTGGGGTAGTTGGGCCTATCAGTGGTTCATCCTGCTGACGCTTTTGGCGGAGCCTTTTGCCACTCGGGAAGCCCTAAGCATTGTTGAATATCTCGCCCAATCACTATGGTGGCTGCTTCCGATGCAGGCCTTGTTGCTGCTCGGTTATTGGCTTGTTTTTTACCGCAAGGATTTGATTTTCAAACCTAACGAAAAAATCATTCTCGATTCTGCTGCCCAAAAAGCGGCTGATTCAAAAGAGAAGGGCAATCTGCTTCAACAGCAGTGTTTTGAACTTGTCGCGGCCAACGACCTGCCGGGCGTTTTTGCCAAGATGAAAGAGACTTTCGGCAAAACGGGCGGCAGCGACTTTCAGGAGAGCATTCTGCTGCAAGGACAATTTACCGCACTGTCAAAAGAAAAAGAAATGAATATGGTTGACCCTGGTAAAGCACAGATTGAGCTCAATAGGATTGCGATGGCCGTATTAAACCTTGTTGAAAAGATGTAGGTTTGCAAGTCGTTTTTTTATAGAATCTTTTGCATTTATCACTAAAAAAATATGACATGAAAGTTTTGAAAGCAATCCCAATCCTAATGCTCTTCCTTGGCATTACTGAGAAAATATGCGTCCAAGATCCGATCACTATTACAAATGGCTGCAACTTTGCCGGTGTAGAAGATGGCCGGGAATACCACACTTTTGATCCTTCGGTCGAAGCGGCCAAAATCGTGAAACGAATCCTTGACGGGGCGGGTGCTTTGAGCCACAGTTCTATCATTTGAAAAGAATCAAATGTCAAAAATGCAATGGCGACTACTATAAATAAGCGCCGCTATGGAACGTGTCGTAAATAACTTTACGGTTTAAAGATAGCGGATGAATTTTGGGGATGAAAAAAGTAGAATTTCCTTAGGAACGCGGCACCAATAAGTTAGTCATTTTAGGTCAAGCATTTTTTCATCAGACAACACTATTTTTCTGCGAATAGTGGGGCTATTTAAAGAAAAATAGCGGCCGTATGATGGAACAAAGGATGGCATCAAATGACTAAGTTATTGGTGCCGCGTTCCTTACAGTGCGGAAATCGAAGAGAACATGCAGTATATGTATGAAAGTCTGATCAAGTGATGGATGCGCATACGGCAGGTTGCCCGGTTCTGGGGATTCGATGGACGTATTTGAATATTGAAGAGATTCGCAAGAAAATATTGGGAAAGGGGATTAAAGTATGTCGTCAGGTGGTATATCGGCTTTTGTTGAAAGCAGATTTGGGCAGGCGAAAAATGTCGAAGGACAAGGTTATGAAGGAAGTTGATGGCCGCAATGAGCAGTTTGAAAGGATAACGGGGCTGAAACGATATCATCTTTCCCGAGGCAACGCCGTTTTAAGCATAGATGCCAAAAAGAAGGAGTTTTTGGGCTCTTTTTACCGTTCGGGGACTGTGTTTGCAGATGGGAAGGTTGGTTGTTACGATCATGATTTCAATAGTTTTGCCACCGGTAAAATCGTACCGCAAGGGATTTATGACTTAGGGAAAAACGAAGGCTATATGTTCATTGGCACTTCAGGTGATACAGCCGAATTCAGTGCTGAATGTACAAGAAGGTGGTGGAACAAAAACGGATGTAACAAGTACGATCAGGCACAGCCCATCCTTGTTCTATGTGATGGCGGAGGCTCTAACAGCAGTAGAAGTGGCCTTTTCAAAGAACAGGTGCAACAATTGGCCAATGAACTAGGGCTGAAGTTCAATATAGCACATTATCCGCCTTATTGCTCCAAATACAACCCCATTGAGCATCGACTCTTCCCAACAGTGACAAGATCGTGGGATGGAATTATGCTGGACTCGGCCCAAACCGCAAAAAAACTCCTCGATCAGCGAACTACCGACTTGAAATCAGGCTTGAAAATTGAGACTCAGGTTATTTACAAATCGTTTTTAACCGAAAAAAAGACAGCTGAGGATTTCCACGAGACATATAGTATCAAGCATGATAAGATTAATCCAAAATGGAATTACAGAATTACACCCGCAAATTGAAAACCGGAAAGTTATTTACGACACGTTCCTAATAGTTCATACACCACACATCATACATCATACATCATACATCATACATCATACATCATACATCATACA
>CAZPTQ010000222.1:0-7134 GCA_964589365.1 uncultured Saprospiraceae bacterium | reverse complement strand
CAAAGGGAGAACAGGCCTGCAAGCAGGCAGCATTGAATGGGTTTCATAAAATTTAAATTGTTTGGTTGAAATGGTTGAAAAATATTGGATTTGAGGGGTTTGTCTCAGCGGCAGAAAAGCCATTTTCACTATGATCGAGCTTGCCGCAAATACCTTACCCTCTGTAAGTAATCTTATAATGCAGGCATTTAAAAATGCGAGCCAATTGTAGGAGGCCGATTGCCAATTTTTGATAGAAATGAGGGCCATCCTAATTCCGAATGTTAGGAACAGAGTGGCCCCCATTTTTTCAAACTCCTATTACTCCTTTACTACCTTGGCTATGCCAGTCAATTGTCCGTTCAACCAAAGCTGGACAAAATATATCCCGGATGGCAACTGACTCAAGTCCAACAACTGCTCGCTTAGGCCCGCTTGCATTTGTAAAGAAAGCGCAGTGCGGCCTTGCGTGTCTGCGATTCGGATATGAGTGGTCTCCGTCGAGGTTTCAGGCAGGAAAATACTAAACTTGCCAGTAGTCGGGTTGGGCATTACCTGGAGCAAGTTGACTGTAGGCTCATCGGTGGCGATAAATATTCCACACTGCAGAAATTCAAATTCCACCTCCTTTACACATCCCCCGCAATCTGTCTCTACTTTGTACTTGGTTTCAGGCCAAATGACAGACAAAGTGGCATCGGTTGCTCCACCTATCAATATCCAAGCATTACTAGACTGGTCGAATTTGTACCAAGTATAGGTACAGTTGCTGCCAGAGGGTGGGTTGATGTTCACAGCCGTCAAAGTCACTGTTTCGCTTTCGCAGCGAAAACAAGGGCCTAGTACCACGGCCTGCACGGGAGGGCCGATGGTTTCAACGTTGGACTTTTTGACCTGATCGTTACAACAATCGTCCGTTACCACCACATAGTAATTGCCAGAATAATCTCCTTGAAGGCTTGCGTCTATATAGTCAAATACGCTTAGCGCGCCAGCAATATCCGAAGAGGTGTGGATAAGGTTGCCATCCTTGAACCATTCAACGGTGACCCCACACGCTGAAGCATTCAGAATGTCTACCTGGAGCCCCACCCCTGTTTCAACACAATAGTCAAGCGGCGCAGCCGTCAGCACACTGATCTCCAGCGCATCATATACGTCAATCATTATAATAACCTCGTCGTCCTGGCAAACACCGTTTGTTTTCGTCACCTTGTACCAAGTGTCCTGGTAGAGTTTGTTTGTGTTGAAGAGCGGATTCATGTTGCCTGCCGTGGTCACGGGTGTGTAAAAACTGCCCGTCGTTCTGACATGCCATCGCCACATGGGCGACCCAGATGGCAGGGCTGCACATTCAGGAGCATAAAGGATCTGAGCGTCTTCTCCGGGGCAGAGCGGCGGTACATCGGGGGACAGCAGGGTCAAAGTGCCAGCGTCCGCATCATTGTCATATATCCTGATTGAATACTGACAAGGGATGTCGCCACAAAGTTGGCTGACGACAGCGGTATAATGGTACTCCCGCCAACAATTGTCTGGCCCGGCGTTGGGTGCGCCAGCAAAACTCAAGCCGGTAGCAATCAACGTATTGTTCGTTTGACCTTGCAATATGCCAGCATCATTATACCATTGAATGGAAGAAGTACAGTTGTCGACAAAGCTCGCCGTCATCGTTACAAGGGATGGTACGGAATTAGAGCATAATTGCGAAGGCGAAGTGGCGGTGATGCTGCACGCCGCTGGCTTGCAGAGGGTGACCGTAGCCACATTGGAAAATATCTGCCAGCAAGAACCGCCACAAGTTCCTTGTAGCACTTCGGCATACACGCATACATTGCCCGTAAGGTATTTGGGCAAAAGCACCAGGTCATCGCAGCCGTTGGTTACTTGATAAGGGCTACCCCAGGCCGGGTCGCCAATGGGCGGGCAAGGGGCATAAGTGACATACCAGCGTACTTGTTGAATGTCCGGCAGCGCACCGCAGCCAATGAGCGGCACATTGAATTGTGCGGCACTTTCACATACTTCCGCATCTTCCACTTCTATCTCGTAACAACAGGGCACATCTAGAGTGAAAGGTAAATTGCAACTCACCTGGCCGTTCGGACATTGGCAAGTAAGCGTAACGGTGGAGAAAAAATTGACGGGAATACAGCCAGTGGCAACGGTAATTGTGCCGGTTACGGTGCCAAAATTGCCGCTCCAAGTTGGCGGATTGCCCACAATGACTACACCTGGTTGAGTGGTGCTTACCGTCAAGTCGCAGGCACCCGTTGAGCCAGTCAGGTTTTCTACGGTCTGTATAAAAGTAAATACCCGTGGATCGGAAGTACATTCGATATCTGCTAAGCTGTTTTCTCCACAAAGGCACTGAACTTTAACCAGTATATTGCAGGAAGCAAGGTTGCCCGCCACGTCGAGGGCCGAAAATGCAACCGTAGTAGTACCGCATGGGAAGTTGCTCCCGCTAGCATGCGAACCAACGATGGTAACAGCCGTGCATTCGTCCGTGGCTGTTGCGGTACCGAAAAATACGGGCGCCTGGCCTATACAGGAAGCTATTTGAACCACTGGCGGCGAGGGCGGGCAATTGATCTCTGGAGGGGTATTGTCTACTACCGTCACAGTGAAGAAGCAGGTCGCGGTGTTTCCTGATTGATCCGTGGCTTGGCAAATCACGGTGGAGGCACCAAGGTTAAACACGGTCAATTGTGGGTCGCACAACACTGTAACTGGTCCACAATTGTCTGTGGCTGTCACAACGGGGCTGAAGTTTGCAGTGCAATCTGGGGTATTGGTGCTGAGCGTAATGTCGGATGGGCACTGAATAGTGGGCGGCGTCATGTCTGGAAATACCTGTACTGGAGCCATAAATGTGGCGGTGCAGCCGGTAGCATCGGTCATAGTGACACAAAAGGGGTGTATGCCCGGAGGGAAGGAGGGGATGGTTACGTTGTCGCCCGTAGCATCTGTGCTGTTGTCACAAAAAAAATCCCAGCTATAGGTGAACGGTCCAGTGCCACTGACCGGATCGGCCTGCAAGATAAATCCGTTGCAAGGCGGAATTGGCTGCGAAGTGAAAGTCACGGCGCAATTGATGGGGTTAAACTGGTCGCAAAACGTCTGAAGCAATGAAAGGCTCGATGGTATAGGATCAATATCTAAAAGTGGCTCACTCGTCAATTTGGAGAAGGGTGAATGTGGCAGCACTGGTGGCACGAGCGACTGAATGACAGGAGTGTACGATGCGATGCAGTCAAGATTGTTCAACCATCCGTCCGGGTCGGTCTTCATCGCAAAGATCCGAGCGGCCCCGTTACTATTTGCCACAAAAGTCGAGCCTGCCCAAGCTCCTCCATCCGCCGTTGCGTCCAACACGACGGGCAATTGCCGGGGGTAGGTGCCTGCGCCAAGTGTGCCTTGCGGTCGTCTTCCCCACAAAAAGCCGCCCGTGGTGGAGAACTTCATCAGCGTAGTGGTTCGGATACCGCCAGAAAAACCGTTGGTGCTGCCGAGCGCCAACAAATTCCCGTCAGAAGCGAATTGGAGGTCAACAAAATCAAGCCCCAGGTTGAATAGCCCAGAAGTGGGTACCAAATCAGCCCAGCTAATAATGGGAAAGGGAATGGGCGGCGAAAAGGTTGCTTTAAACAAAAACCCTTCCACGATGTCGCTGCCATTATTCAGGTCATAATAGCCGCTCACGTATGCTGTGTTGTTGTTTTGGAGTACCAAGCCCGTAGGGTAAGGGATTTCGACGGTCGAATTGGTTTTCATGTCCAATTTGCCCTTGGCGTATGGAAGTACGCCGTAATTGCTGCTAAATAAAGTCGTGCCCAAATGATGCACGTTGGCTGAATCCACCCTCGACACGACAAAAAATTGGGCGTTGTTTCCCACTTTCTGCTGCGCCATCTTATAGGGGAATTGAGAAGTTTGAATACCCGCACTGCAGATTGCCTGTACCACCGGAGTGCAGGTCATTGGGTCAGCCTCGATAAAGAAAATATCCTGAGGAACGTCAACGGTCGGGTCTGTGATGTCCTTGTAGGTGGCAAGCACTACCATGCGTTGGTTGTCCTCCCGTTGCAGACAATCTACGCTGCGCATATCTGCTTTTTCTGAAGGGATGAACTTATATGCTTGCAGTACCCCTGCATGGTCCACCCTGGCCAACAATATGCCCAAGCCAAAGGATTGCGAAAGTGTGGTCATGGACAGGAAATACCCCTGCGAAACCCCGGCAGCATTGAATATTTCGGTGATCTGAGCCAATGATTTGTACTCCTCATCGAAGGGAATGATAAAAGCTGTCTCTGCAAATCCTGGAACGGTAAACCCTGTCAACTGAACCGCGCCCATCAGGTCACCGTCATCGTCCAGGCGGAAAAAACAGGCTTCCATTTGGGGAGTAGCTGTTTGCCGTACCCCAATGCCAACATATTCGCCATTGCTGGCCTGTAGCCCATCGCACAGGACGTAGTTTTGGAGCAACATGGTGTCTTCCGGGAATAGGGTGCTGTATTGTTGCCCGTAAATAGTGCTTCCAAGCAACAAGAGGCAGGCACCGATAAGAGCGCATATTTTTGTCATGGTAAATGATTTTTTGAATTGAATGGAAAGTGCAAGACCAAAATGACCTCGCGGTAATTTGGGGGTTAAATTTGGCAAGGCACAATGGTCGTGGTGTCTGAGTCGGTGCAGCCCGTGGCGGGGTCGGTCACTGTTACCGTGAAAGTAGTACCATCAGCAGGTGGCGTGTAAGTGATGCTACATCCTGTGCCCGTGTGTATACCTGTAGAATCCGTCCAGGTCCAGTTGTAGATGAACGTACTGGGGTCGCCGCCGCAAGTATTTTTCGTGCCAGTACAGGCATTTAGTGTAATAGACTCGCCGGTATATGGGCAGCCAGATGGGCAACCGATAACCGCTACCAACTCGCAGACTTTCAAGCAATGCCGAGGGGTTTGCGTTACCTGACAGCCGTTCGTGATGTCCACCCAATAACAGGCCTCCTTGGTGGCATAAAAGGTGAAAGAAGGCCCGTTTTGAACCTCTAGCCCATCGCAATACCAGATGTAGGTGTAAGGCCCGGACACAACCACGGAAAGCCACGTGCCGCCGTCTTCTTTGCAGATCTGAGTCAACCCAGCAATTGCATCAACGGGAGGTGGCTGTATGAATTCAATCCGAATCTCGTTGCTGAATTCAGGCTCGCAGCCCGAAGGTGTGTGGAACGGATAACAGGCAAGGCGGTAATAAATGGGTGGAAAACCCGAAGGCCAAACCCAGTCCCCCGGCAGTTCGTTTGTGTTCTGGATCTCGTTGGTGATACCCATGTCCGTCCACGTCGTATGGTCAAAAGAATACTGCCACCGTGGGACACATTCGTTGTACGGAGAAACAATCGCCAGCGATGCATCATTGCCCGGGCAAATGGAGTAGCAAATCGTGCCCGCCGGGCAAGGCGACACGGGCGGTTCGAGCGTGGTGCAGAGGGGGTCTTTGTCAATCGTACCAGGTTGCGGCACAGGGTCAACCGTTATACATGCCGAGAAAGACAGCATCTTTGAGCAGTGGTGTACCTCGGCTTTAAAACAGATGCTTGGGACACTTGCCGTGACGCCCATCACAGTGAAACTGCTTTGGTTGTCCCACATTGGGTTGTGTATGCCATTTTGATACCATTCAATGGTGGTAGCCGCTCCCGGAACATTTACAAACGGGTCGGGAGAGTTGAGTGTCACGGTTAAATCAGCCACATCGCCTTCACAAAGTGTACCGTTGAGCAAGCCCGGCTGCGCTACCGCAATGTTCACCGTGGCTGGACTGATTGGGCAACAAATGCGCAACACATATTCGTCGCTGATGTATTCGCAAACCCCTAGCATGGGGTCTGTCACGCTGATTTTTGCCCGATAGGCCCTGTCCACAAACCCGTCAGGATTGGCCAGAGAGCAATCCCCCGGTACGCTCGGAGCCACGAAACAAAAGCCGATGAAAGGCGGGTTGGGTTCAGCCAGCCAGCCTGTGCCGTCGTCGTTGTGTTCCCACACGATGGTCATGCCGGGCGGTGGCTGTGGGGTTACCCCATCTTTTTTCACGCAAAAATGTACCGGGTTGCCGGAGCAGATTTCTGACAGTAATGGCGAACTATTGGGCAGTTGGCCGCGCAATTCCAGACTGCAGCCCACTAAATTTGGATATACCAACTCAGCATCCGAGCACACAAAATTGCTGGTGTTGCCCGGCAGGAGCGAAAAGCCCGAAAGTGTGCCATGGTTGCCGCCGGGAGTGGCATCCTCTGCTTGAGTGATGGTGTTCAAGCCAAAGGGCACCCCTTGATCTAGTTGCCAATAAGCTACTAACCCCGTTTCGTTACCACCTTGCAAACAGCTGCCGCAATCGGTGATGTCGGCTGTAGGTAGTGCGTAGTTCCAAAGCCGCACTTCGTCTACGGCCCCCAACCAGTCTTGTCCGGGGGTAGCACCGCCACCCCAGTGACCCAAACGGAAAAGGGTAGTGTTGAGGGTACCAACATACGTTTTGGTGAAAATGGACGCACAGTCCAAAAACACTTCTAAGTTGTTTCCATCCCGCACTACCGAGATTTGGTGCCAGTTTCCATCGCGGAGCGTGGTGGTGCTCATAATGTCCGCAGCCGCCGGCCCGCCGGGAAAAACGTAGACGGCAGGCAAGCCCCCACATTCACCAACTTCGAAGCGGCTGCCCGAGCCGCCCAGCGCAAAAAGCCGCTGAAAATTGCCGCCGCAACCGCCGCCGCTCGTGCCATCGGAGCGAAACCACATTTGTACCGTGAAATCTGAATTGGGAGCGAAACTGGCCGGTAGCGGGCTGAGGGTCACAAAATCGCCGTTCCCATCAAAGTGGAGCGAACGATTTTCACATTGAGCAAGCAAATGCTGGCAGACAATCGAACATAAAAATAGGAGAACAAGTCTGTGCATGGTCAAGTTGTTTTTAGAGAATGAAGAAAATAGGCGGCAAATGGGATTTCTCATTGAATACAGAGATCGTATCCATAGGTGTTGCCTTTGAGGATACAATGCAGCCATGCAGAAATGCGAGTGCATTCAGGAGCTTAGGAACGCGGCACCAATAACTTAGTCATTTGATGCCACCCTTTGTTCCATC
>CAZPTQ010000221.1:0-7139 GCA_964589365.1 uncultured Saprospiraceae bacterium | reverse complement strand
AACGTGGGCGTGGTCGAAGGCTGCGCGTTTAGCGCAACTTTTCGTCCACGCATAGTTAGTGCCATATTAATTCGAGGGCATCAGGGCATTTTACCTGTCCATTTTTATGATTTTGCCCGCTTTAATAAGCTCCTTGTTACTAATTACTTCCCAAAAATAAATCCCGCTATTCAAATCATTAGCCACTATTTCATTGATTCCATAGGTTATCTGTCCTGCGCGAACCAAAAGCCCTGTCATATCGTACAACCGAAACATGGGGTTGGGCAGATATGTACTTAACGATACGGAAAACCATTCATAGAATGGATTGGGCGATACCGTGATCTGGTTTTGCAACACAGGATTGTCGGTTGCCGAGACGCCTAAATAAAGCGTTTTGCAGTGTGTGTTCGAACCGTTCACATTGCTTACCGTGAGGCACACCTGGTAAATTCCGGCACTGTCGAAGTTGTGATATGGGTGCCTTTCTGCACTAATGTCTCCATCTCCAAAATCCCAGACCCAAGTATCTGGCTCATAGTAGGAAAGGTCTCGAAACTCTACGGCAAGTGGGTCGAGAGTATCCTGTTCATACCGCCACCAAGAAACAGGGTCGTTGTCGATGCCCAGCGTGTCGCAGGCAGAACCGTCAACAGGGCCGAGGCGGTAGTTGGCGAAAGTGGGGAGGCTGCTCGAATTGTAACAATGAAGCCTGATGCCATGCTGCTCGAAGGCACGGTCTGCGCCTGCTTCATCGGGCTTGTGAATGACGTGGAGAGTGCGAGATCCGCTTGTGGTGTAGATATATATTTTATCATCAGGCGCAAGATAGCCCATCATAAAAGCAGTAGGAAACGGATCATTAAATGGCTCATATTCATCTATTAATTCCTTACTGGATCCGATATTAGTGGCCCAAAGATCAAATTTGTACAAGAGCCGAATGGAAGGCGCATACAACCAGCGTGAATTCGGTGAAATAATACTACCCATGAGGGTATTTGTATGGTCGTTAAAAATTATTTGGTGATGATTGCTAAATTCCCCACGGCATCGGTCAAAGTCATAAATTTCTATAGACTGTCCAGCATTAATAGAAGCTCCATAACCACCTGAAATAATGTATTTAGTGCCATCTGGAGAAAATGAGGCTTGACCAAAACTGTCTTCTCTAATTAAGCCAACTGCCTGAGCCCTTACCAAATGTACCCCTTTCGGATTTATCAGAATGGAGTAAAACACATTGGTGTGGCTTTTACCTACAGCTAACCACCAATCACGGCCATTGGCGTGTCTGCATAAGGCTAACTTGCCATACTCAAGAGTATCAATCAGGAGCGGCACTTTCCGTTCTATAACTTTTCCTAATCCATTATTATAAGTCATATCAATAACGGAATAATAAAGTCCCAAACAAGAGCTTGTCCAACCAGGGATATCTACATATCCCTCTTCTTCATGAAAAAGAATATATTGATTTGAATGGCCTGGATAGGGAATAATTATGGCCCCTTGCGGAAGGTCATAGCCAGTTTCTATGTAAGCATTAAGGGTATCTCCATTCTCCATGATTTGGCGGGAGATATCTTCAAGATAAACGCCGTTGAAATAAAAGAGCAGGTTTCCCGCGCTGTCGCTGATCGCTGCATCGGTGTCGTTGAACCACATATCTATCAATTGATTGTCGCTGATTTGGAGGTTTCCTTCCTCAAATCTCAAGATATTGATTCCCCCTTCCGGATTGTTGGGAGAATAGTGGCCACCCTGATATCCAAAAAGTATGGTGTTTTCATAGCCTTGCGCAACTATCGGACTTGGGACAGCAATGGCTGCCAAGAAAATAATCAAGTTCTTCATAAACCCCAAAATAAAGATCGGGCTGGCGGTATGCACCGCCAGCCCGAAATGAAATTAAACTTATGGTATGATGACCAATTTTACCACGTTTGCCAATTCCTCGCCGACGTAAATACGGCAGATGTACAAGCCCGGGGCAAAAGCATGGCTCAGCACCTGGCCATTCTGAATTGAGGCATCGCGCACGATATTTCCATTGGGGGCTACCACCTGTACCCGAAGCATCGCATTGGCGGCTGCGCCCTCAACTTGCACCGAGAACTGGTCTTGCGCAGGGTTGGGGACTATGCTGGCCTTGTACCTTGTCGCTGTTTGTTCCGCATTGCGGCTGTCCGCTTCTGGTCTTTGTTGACCGGCGCAGAGCAGATCGTCGCTAATAAGAAGAGGAGCCACCAGCACAGCGTACAATGCCCGCGCCTGCAGCACAGCATCCCCACCCATGAGAAAACACTGGTTTGCAACAGCTATAAGGTCATTACGTTGTGCCTGCGTTGTAACGAAATTATCGACAGCCACAGTCTCTAAATAAATTCTGCTCAGGGTTTTTCGGTTGTTCACCCGTATATCCCCAGAGGGTACACTATTGTTCAAGGTGGTGATCGCCGGCACTAAGCCCTGTTGGGTCATGCGCACATTGTCCATCAGCAATTGCCATTGTTGCGTGGGCTGCTCCAAAGCAGCAAAATAACCGATTTTTTGATTTTGCAACAGCATGGTGTCAGTAAAAGTAACAGCATAAGCATAAAGGCTGTCAATGCGGTTGATGTTGTCGGACAAGTTGCTGATGGTGCTTTGGTAAGCATCTAACAGTGCCTGTATTGTAGGCGATGGCTTCCACATATCTTCTATACGCCACTCTACTTGGTCAAACTTGCCAATCGTTCCACTGGTAGAGTTGGTATAAAACTGTGCAAGATTAGGAGCATTGTTCGTTAATACTATTCCGCGTCGAATATTGCGGTAAAGATTGCGCTCGGCTTCAAACTGTGACATAGCGGAGTATGTGCCGCTTCCACCATAGGTGCCACTCGCTACCAAATACTCATCAGAATTGGGGTAACGAGGAGGCTCTGGGGTGCCAGGTGGTGGTGGGAGCGAGGGGCATCCAGTAAGTTCGCAAGCGTCTGTAGAGGTCATGCCACTCAGATCTGGCCTAAACCATAGTCCCGGTAGGGCGGGGGAGTTTACATCCAACGGCCAATAATCGCTTCCAAAACGAGGAAGTTCAATATAAAATTCTGATTTCTGGATGTCATCTTGTACTCCTCCATGCACTGCACTTGCAAATCCATAGCTTCCTGTCCAAGTATTTCCACCAAGTATTTGGTCTCCAATTCTCGCGCCGTTGAAACAAATCAAGCCCATATTGTGGTCTCGGATTTCATTGTGTCGGAGAAAACTTGGGTTACACTCTCCATGGAATTGCATTCCAGAAAACATATCGTCGCTAATGTTGCAACACAAAGTACAATTATCGGAATTTTGTAGCCTAAAGCCTGCTTTATCTGCCGTTCCAGACCCATATACTTGGTTTCCCCTAAGGTAGTTAAAGTCTGAGCCACTCAACGAGAGGCCTTGCCCGGTGCCTGCATTTCCAGCTGGTGTCAGGTAATCTACTCGGTTATCCTGTACCCTCCAGTTTCCAGAAAAATTGAGCCATATCCCAATGTCATTGATGGTTTTTAGGTTGAACTGGTTATTGGCAATGCGCTTGATCACGGTTGAAGCGGCAGGGCCTGCGTTTATCGTTACGCCTACCGGGTCGGTAATAGCACTTGGGATAGATTCAATCGGGTCGTTCCTGTCAATGAACACTGTTGTGGTCGTAGTCGGGCTTCCAACATAAATTCCTCTTCCACGGAAAAAGATGTCGTTGTCATATATATTGATAACCTGGCCCTGCCCGGGCTTGTTCCACAAGCCCACATCTACGTTTTGAATGAGGTTGTTTTTGAACTCCAGTGCCGTCCCTTCGGTATGCACCGCTCGAGGCGCATTGTCAAAAGTGCTGTTTTTTACAACCAAACTTTCACCGCCCTTTGCGAAAATCCCGACACCCTGAGAATTGTTAAAATTGGGGTTGCCCTCTTGATAAGCCAAGACACCTTGAGTGTTGAGAAATTTGGCATGGTAAACCCTCAAACTGGAGCGGTTTGACAATATCCCGTTGCGCAAGCCATCAAACTCATTGACCGACCCTGGATTGCTCTCTGTCCCCACGAAAAAACTGGTGGAATTCAAATACAGGCCGGCATAAGGGTCGTTTGCATCCCAATTGGCAATATCGTTGGAAAATTGTGGCAAAAGGCCGGAAGTTGCCCAAAACTTGTTCTGCGCGAACGGGAAGGGCAAAGATATTTTGCCACCGTTTGCCCGGACACTCACATGGTTTCGGTCGAAGGTGTTCCCATTTGCAGAAAGCTTGGAAATAAAGCCCAAATCCCCCTTGACATCAAATGCAAACTCCCCATCTTGCACAACATTAAAGTTGGCTACCAGTGTGCCACCTGGCTGCACCTCAATGCTTCGCCACATCTGTTCACAACCGTGGATGCCACGCTCCGTCCCTGAGCCGCTGTTGATAAAACTGAGCCTTAGTTTCGACCCTGCCGCCACGATGATTCGAGCCCCGGGCTGCATTCTAACCTGACCACCGAGGATGGCGAGGTCGTAATTGTTGTCAATGATCAGGTTGCCCTTTATTGCAAGGCAACCGTTGTACAAGGTATTGGGCGAGAAAATGCTGCTAACGGTGTGGTTGGGAATCTCTGTATCCGAAATGGACATCAAAGTCACGGGGTCGTTGGGATTATGTGATGGGGTGCCCGCATTAATATTGAGTGCGTTTGTTCCTGTGCATGGGCAGGCGAAAACACAGCTTATAAAAACTGCTATGGTCTCTACATCTATATTGCCGCATACGTCGGTGACCGTATGGGTCACTGTATAGACCCCATTCTCCAAATAGGTGTGTGTAGGGTTTGTTTCTGTGCTTGTACTCAAGTCTCCGAAATCCCACAAATGACCTTGAACAAGCCCTAGATCGCAAGGCGTAAAAGTGACTGAAGGGCAATTGTTACTGGTGCTGAAACAGGCATCCACATGGGATTTTGTTACTGTAACATCATCCAAATTCACCCATTTAACCCCTTGTACTTGGACAGTGATTATTAAATAATTGATGGGAACATTTGTCTGGTTCTTCCAGTCAAAAGAATAGTCAATTAAACCAGCGTTGTCTGGGCAACTGTTGCCAGTATGGATGATAAGGTTGTTTATTGGAATATTACCAATGCAAATCGGGTCAAAGATTTGAATGCCACAATCTGTTGGAACACAACCAAGGTTAATTCTGGAATCGTCAGGATGGCAGGGGCCAAATTGGCTTCCTTTGAATTCCAGTATGTTTGGGGTGTTGTTCGCAGATGCCCTAAATGAAATTGTAGCAACTGCGTTCGGCTCAATGGGTTCTTGCAGTTTCAAGGCCAATCCCTCACGGTTCGCCATTTGCACAAATTTATTTCCGCTGCTTTCCTCGCAAACATCAGGGCTGTTTTGGCTTGTACCTACATGAACCCAATAACCGCCCAATTCATACAAAATGGAAAACGAGGTTGAATAGAAGCTAGTAATTGCAGGGTCAAAATCTTCAAACCCATTTGCACAAGTTAAATTTTCACAAGGGTCTACTTGGTCACAAGTGATGCAAGGTCCTGCCAAAACTGTAAATACCGCATTGCTCATTTTGCAGTCACAGCCACTGACTGTATAGAAAATGCGGAAAAGCCCTTGTGCGTTGGGCGTGATTTCAAAGGAAGTGCCCGTATTAACTACTGAGTATTGACCGCCATTAAGTGAGAATTTGTAGAAGTCCGTTATTTCGAGGCCAGGACCATTGGTAAAATCATTACAAAGCAGTTCAGAGTGTGGTATCGTAATGGTAGTGCCAACACAGGTATAGTAGTCTTTCGTGCAGCATTCGTCAAACATGTCCACATTCTCTGACGGATGCGGGAACTCTATATTGGCAGAGACATAGCATCCGTTACATGAACTAGTTTGATAGCCCAATTCACAAAGGATTTCTATTTCGGGCTGGGTTAAATTTCGCCTTGGCACACCTGGCCCCAGCATGGTCTGCATGACATAGGGAATATTTTGCCCGTTGCAGGTAGTGTTCAAATGGCTGAGCATGTTTGCTAGATCGTTGTCAGTACCGGGAATGACCCCATTTCCCCCCGCCAATGGCGCAATTGCCCCATTACCAAAAATAAAGTCTAAGTTGCCTGCCGCCGAACAGTTATTGACAACAGCAGAAACTAAGGCGATTGGGTTAGCAAAAAGAGTGGTATTCAATTCCCAGCAATTTGATTGGCAATTGCTTGTAATGACTTGGTTTATGTCTAGGCTATTGCCGTTAGGGATATAGTTGCTGGTAGTGAAGATGTACTGGTCCCATGCGCTAAAGAAATTGCCTGGGCTGTTTGACATTCCGTCCAAGCCAATCAAAGAAGCAAACCCAAGAATATGCACTGCTTCGTGTAAAACAACGGAATACAAATCAATCTTGTTTCCAGGTGGGTTGACAGTCCAGTCGGTATGCCAAGGGAAGGGAGGGGCGGAATTTATGTCCAGTTTGCCATCAAAACCGCTAGTAACATCTGAGCCCCCGTTGATTTTCTCAAATACCCTGTTCGACGCTACTTGAGTACATGGGGCTTCTAATATTTCGTAAAAGGGAGAACCAGTGCCGAGTGTATTGCCAGATGAACTGGAGGTTACTTCTATCCTTATAAGGGATGGAATTGCTGCATCTCCACAAGCGGTAATATTGTTCCGAAGAAATATTAGGTTTGACAAATCTTCGAAAACCTTGCATACGGTTGGCTCCAAATCTGGAGGTAAGCCGGAATTTACCAATTCAAAATAGCCAGCGACACAGGAGTTGTTTTGGAATCCCGAACTATTATTATATTTTGAGTAAGAGTTCCCAAACCTGTCAAACAAAATAGAATCAAGGTTTGAGCTTGGAGCAGAATTAGGTGGCAAAGGGCCGCAAATCGGGAAAGTCTGTCCATAAATATTGGAAGCAGAACCTAAAAACGTGATTACAAATAAGAAAGAAAGATGCAGGTTTTTGCCCGCAAAGCCTGTGGCTTTTGTCAACATTGGAAATCGGTTCATGATGTAAATTTTTAAAAGGTGAAAAAATAGTTATCATAACAGGTGATAATTTTTATTTCTGACCGTGATACAAAATTATATTTTGTGTTATTTTTATATTTTATATTGGCACTAAC
>CAZPTQ010000220.1:0-7170 GCA_964589365.1 uncultured Saprospiraceae bacterium | reverse complement strand
TGGTCAATATCGAAAATACTATTTTCTCGAATAGGGGTGGGAAATGTCGGTTATAGGATTTCATAAAAATCAAAATATAATTCCGAAGGGAGTTTTCAATCCGGACATTTGACACAACTCCTCCGCTTGCCTTATATTACAAATCTGAAAATCATCCTCGCCCAGCGAAAAGCACTTGTCTATCTTTGCCGCCGAATCCCCCTCCCCTCATTTGCTTCGGCTTTCCAGCCCGACAAGGCTTGGCAGGCGGGGCGGGTAAAAAATCCCCGAATCCACATATCAACCAATCAACACAACCATGTCCAACATCCTCTCTGGCAAAAAAGGAATCATCTCTGGCGCGCTCAACCGCGAAAGCATCGCCTGGAAAGTGGCCGAACGCTGCGTGGCAGAAGGCGCACAAATCGTACTCACCAACGCCCCTGTGGCCATGCGAATGGGCGAAATCAATGCCCTCGCCGAAAAATGCAAGGCCCCCGTCATCGGTGCCGATGCTACTTCATTGGAAGAATTGGAAAACCTTTTTACCAAATCCATGGACCATTTTGGTGGAAAAGTGGACTTCGTGCTTCACTCTATTGGGATGTCCGTCAACGTCCGCAAAGGCAAGGCTTACACAGACATCAACCATGAGTGGATGCAGAAAACATTTGACGTGAGCGCCATTTCGTTCCATAAAATGATGCAAACGATCTGGAAACTTGACGCAATCAACGACTGGGGCAGCATCCTTGCGCTCAGCTATATCGCTGCGCAGCGGGTGTTTCCCGATTATTCTGAAATGGCCGAATCAAAGGCTTTGTTGGAGTCGTTTGCCCGTTCATTCGGCTACCACCTTGGCACTGCCAAGCATGTTCGGGTGAACACCCTCAGCCAGTCGCCCACCATGACTACTGCTGGTCAAGGAGTGAAAGGGTTCCACGACTTTTTCAATTATGCCGACAAGATGTCGCCGCTAGGCAATGCACCGGCCGAAGACTGTGCCAATTACTGCGTCGCGCTTTTCAGCGATTACACGCGTTACGTTACGATGCAAAACCTTTATCACGATGGTGGTTTCTCAACGATGGGCATGAACCCTGCGTTGATTCAATAATAAGGGGCAACGTTTTAGCACCACAGTCGTTTTGAGGAGAATGCACTGCAAATCTACAAACATAAAAAACCGCAGAGGCGCAGAGGCGCAGAGGGTTGATGTTCAACTGCTCTGCGCCTCTGTGCCTCTGCGGTTTATTTTGGCGGTTTTGTTTTTTGCATTTTCGCGTTTTCCTGCTTCATTATCCGCACAGCAGCCTGCAAGCCCAGCTGTTTCCCCCGCCCCAAAGCCTGATGAGCCGCTGCTTATCACCTATGCGCTTTCACCGGAGCTCAGTTCCCCCGCAGCCGATACCCTCCCCGACCGGGATTTCAGGATGTACGACCCAGCCCGGCGGCATGATATTGACTGGGGAACACTCGGCAACCTAGGCTCGGCAGCCCGGCCTTTATTGTTTGAAAATCAGGCACTTATAGGATTCAGTGTGGGCGTGCGATCTTTCGATTTATACATGTTGCGACCAGAGCAATTGGGTTTTTATCGCAATGTCCGCACCTTCAGCGATGCCTCTTTTTCGCAGGGGAGGAATCAATTTGAAACCAATCTTAGCGCGCGCTTTGCCCGTACCTTTGAGGGCGGTGCAAACTTTTCGCTCGAATACCGCACCCTCAACAACCTTGGCCAATACCGTTACCAACGCGACAAACACAACGCCCTCAACATGGGGATTTGGTTGCCTGTGGGCAAACGTTACGATGGCTTCCTGATTTTCACGCGGAATGTAATTCGCCAACAGGAAAATGGGGGCATCGTGTCTGACACTGTTTTTGGAAGTGGGGAATTCGCGGGCCCCATCGCAGCAGAAATCCGACTGCCTCGCGAGGCCGCATACACCCGGCTTGACGACCAATCGCTCCATTTTACGCAACACCTTCGCTTGATCGGCAAAGGCGCAAAAGGCAAACGCGCCCTCCGCGCTACCCACACTTTTGCCTGGAACCAGCAGCAATACAAATTTGCCGACCAAGGCTCAGTGATAGATGGCCTGGGCGCAGATGCCGAATTTTTTGACCCTGCTTTTTTGGTGGATTTACGGGGAATCCGGCATTTCGTGGAAGTAGACAGGATTGACAACGCATTCACCCTCAATACTTTCAAGACAAAAGGGAGCGGTCGGCCCTCTGATTTACTGGCCGTCGGAATAACACACTCGTATTTTAAAGTCAACCAAGAACCCCGCAAATTCAAGGTCTCCAATTTGTTCCTAACGGGCAATCTGATACTCACTCCTTCTGAAAAATTTGTATTCACGGCACATGGGGCGCTGGGTGTATTGGACAACATCGGCGAATACCAGTTGCAGGGCGATCTTACGCTGGGCCTTGGTAAAGCCGGACAATTCCGAGCCAGCTTGCTTAGTCAAATCCGCCCACCTGCGTTGCTTTTCGACCAACTTTTCGTGAGTAAGCGGCAAATTTGGGACAATGATTTTGCCAAACCCTTGGAGAACACGCTCTCCGCCAGCTACAGCTTGCCGCTGATCGGATTTGAAGCCACAGCCCGCGCCCATGTGGTGAACAACTACCTGTATTTTGATCAAAATGGTGCGGCCGCACAAACCACGGCACCGCTTCAGGTGACCCAATTTTTGGTACGCGAAAACATAAAGTGGGGGAGTGTCCGCTTTGACAACACGGTGGCGTTGCAACAACCCAATCGCGAGGATGTGCTGCGTTTGCCCAAATGGTTTTCCAAAAACAGCCTTTACTTTTCGGGAAAAGTTTTTAAAAAACGGATGTTGCTGAATGCGGGCGTGGACTTCCGCATCAACAGCGATTTCCGTCCCGATGGCTACCACCCGCTCTCTTGGCAATTCCACTTGCAAGATTCGCTGGCGCAGCAGCCGTATCCCTGGATTGACCTTTTTGCGGCCTTCAAAGTGCAGTCGTTCAGGGGATTTATCCGATATGAAAACTTCGCCACTTTGTGGGACAAGACACAGGTGT
Organism: uncultured Saprospiraceae bacterium; assembly: GCA_964589365.1. Taxonomy (GTDB): domain Bacteria; phylum Bacteroidota; class Bacteroidia; order Chitinophagales; family Saprospiraceae; genus M3007. Next base: position 4,128 of record CAZPTQ010000220.1, on the reverse strand, counting down.
TTTACCAAACCGCTCGCCATCCGCAGCCTTTTGGTGCATTGCGCTTTGGCATCGCTTGGCGTTTTATGGATGGCAATCAGCGCGAAGAAAATGAAACCCCCAATACCCCTGATGGAATCAGCCCCAACCCCATTGGGACACGAGGCGGCGGATTTTAGATTAATTTCAAGTGGCTACACTTTAAAAAAGGCGTTCCTTTGTCGCTGAGGAACGTGTGAATAATAACTGGTTACTTTCATCTGATTCCTTTCCGCTCATACGGCCTATCTTTTTGATAAAAGAGCCCCGCTATTCGCACAAAAAGATAGTTGTCTGAGCAAAAAGTAATCTACCTGAAAGTAACAAGTTATTATTCACACGTTCCTATAAATTGAATTTTTCCATGAAAAAATCTACCCTGTTGCTTCTGCAATCATTTGTGCTGCTTTCGTCTTTTTGTACCCCTGAACTGGTTTTTGCCCAGCCCGGAAAGGACTACAGTGTGGCTTCTATCGGGTTTTACAATTTGGAAAACCTGTTTGACACGATTGATTCTCCCACTACGAACGATTTGGATTTTTTGCCTAATGGCCGCCTGATGTGGAACACTGCAAAATATGTGTCTAAACAGGCCAACATGTCCAAGGTAATCAGCCAACTGGCTACGGAACTCTCCCCCGATGGAGTAGCGCTGCTCGGTGTAGCGGAAATCGAAAACCGCAAAGTGCTGGAAGACCTCGTTGCACAGCCGGATTTGAAAGCGCGCAACTACCAAATTGTGCATTATGACTCCCCTGATGAACGAGGCATAGACTGTGGATTGCTCTACCAGCCTAAATATTTTCAATTGCTGGGAAGCCGTGCCGTGCCCGTAGCGCTTAAAGACCCTAAAACAGGCATAGTGGATTTTACACGCGACATCTTGTACGTAGCAGGCAAATTCGATGGTGATCCGCTTCACGTCATGGTGGGGCACTGGCCTTCGCGACGGGGCGGTGAGGCTGGTTCAGGTTGGATGCGCGCAGCAGCCGCAGCCGTCTGTAAACAATTGACAGACAGCATACAAGCCATTGACCCCGATGCCAAAATTGTGCTCATGGGTGACTTGAACGATGACCCCGACAACAAAAGCCTTACTCAGGTACTCAAAGCCCGCCGCAGTGCCGACAAACTCAAACCTGGCGAACTGTACAATCCAATGTATAGCATTTACAAAGATGGAAATGGCTCCCTGGCGTACAAGGATTCCTGGAATTTGTTCGATCAAATGATTGTGTCCAAAGGGCTGGTGAATAAGACCGTTGGAGGTTGGCAATTGTACAAGGCCCATGTGTTCCGCCAGCCTTGGCTCTTGCAAACCGAAGGCGCCTTCCGTGGCTACCCCTTCCGCACTTATGTGGGCGATATTTTTATCAACGGATACAGCGACCACTTGCCGGTGTACTTGTATTTTCTGAAAAAGAAATAGTAACAAGTATGGATTTCTTCCTCGCCACCCTTTTCGCGCTGTTTTCCATCGTTGACCCTCCGGGTGCGATCCCCGTATATGTGGCGCTCACGAGCGATCGCCCACGCCCGGAACGCAACAAAATCGCCTTGCAAACGAGCTTCTATTTTTTGATTATCCTCTTTTGCTTTTTCATTGCAGGCAATTACATCCTGTCGTTTTTCGGACTCACCATCCATGCGTTGCGCATTGCGGGGGGCATGACTTTGCTTATCAGTGGCTTCAGTCTGCTTTCAGGTCGCATTTCTAAACGCAGGGGTTACGACAAGGACCTTGAAAAAGAAACCTTAGAACACAAACAAGACATCGCTTTTTCTCCTATGGCCATGCCGATGCTCTCTGGACCAGGCTCCATTTCATACCTCATCACGCAGTACAATCAGCATACTGCTTGGGCGGAACGCTGGCAAATCATAGCAGCCATTGTGGCTGTGGCCGTGCTGGTATGGGGATGTTTGCGCCTAGCACCTTTTCTGTTCAAGGTATTTGGTGCAGGGGGCTTGAATGCCATTGCGCGTATCATGGGCTTTATCGTGATTGCCATTGGAGTGCAGTTCATAGTGGACGGGCTGGTGCATTTGGTGGGGGAGATGCGATAGCGTATTTTGTCTTTAAATAAAATTGCCATGATAGCGTCCATTTCGGCACAAGACCAGATTGCTTCGTTCATTGCAGAGGGAAACCCTAGAACGTGTGCTGGCATTTAAGTTTGCACCTTCTATCCAGCAACGCATCGAGCTTTTGGTGCAAAAAAAGAAGGATGGAATTATTGACTTAGAAGAAAAGGAAGAGTTGGAGCGCTATCTTGCTTACGACCTCCTTATCGGATTAGCTAAAGCAAGGGCAATACAATTGGTCAATGCCCAATGGGCCGGGCTATCCCTGATGAAGAAACGGTCCGCTTTTTCAATCCCAGAAAAGATATTTGGGCAGAACATTTTAAAGTAAACTTTGGAGAATTATTGCCTAAAACTGCTGTTGGAGTGGCAGCAATTAAGATTTTAGAAATGAACCAAATTGAAAGGATTATTTTCAGAAAAGCACTTATTGAAGCAGGCGAATACCAAAAATTATGAACCCCGAACTCTTATCCCTCGCCCAATCAAAGCTCGTCAAATTAAATGTCACCCTCGAAATTGCCGATTTTGACAAAAAAATGCTTGGGAAAACCCCTGCCGGGTCGGTGTTTGTTTGCAACCAACTCCTCCCAGGTTTGGACGAATGGGTGCTGATGGCAATGCTGGCTGAGCATTTTGAAAACGTCCGACTGCTCCATCCCTATCCAACAAATCCGCCAAAATCCCTTAGACCTTATATACTTCGCCCCTCGCGCAAAAGTTTGGAAGACAGGTTCCTGCGCCTAAATTTTGCCAAGCGCCTCGCCATCCGCGTCCGAAAAGGCGATGTGGTCGCCCTCGCGCTCGACTTTTCTGACAACCCCCTCAGCCACCTTGGCAAAAACCTTCTCCGCACTGACACACTTCGCCAAATCCGCAAATCCGGTCAGTCGGTGATCCCGGTTCACCTACAGGCTGAGCGGATGCCAGGCGGTATTTTGAGAAAGGCGATCCCGGGTCTTCCATTTCACTTTACATCAGGTCCAGTTCACATCAGCGTTCGCGTCGGTACCGTAATTCCTCCAGATGACATCGCCACAATGGGCAAAAACCGACTTTGGGGCAAATTCCTCCAGGCAAAAATATTTTCACTCGGTTCGCTCTTCGATGTGCAGCCAGTGCTTTTCACTGGCAAAAAGCGGAAGGCGATAGCACAAGAACAGATTGCTGACCCGATTGACCCTCAATTGGTTGCACAGGAAATCGCGGCATTATCTGCCGAGCACAAGGTGGCGGAGCGCGGGCAATTCGATGTGCTCGTGGCGCCGTTCTCGGCTTTGCCAAATACCATGTTTGAAATTGGCCGATTGCGGGAACTGACTTTCCGTGCGGCAGGTGAAGGCACCGGCAAAGCCCGCGACATGGACGAGCACGATCTTTATTACCTCCAACTTATCATTTGGGATCGAGAAAAAAACCAAATCGCGGGTGGCTACCGTCTTGGTCTTGGCGACCGCATTTTTGAACGTTTTGGGGTGAATGGTTTCTATACCAACTCGCTTTTCAAGATGAAACCGGGATTCTTTCCTATCTTACAGGAGTCTGTCGAATTAGGCCGCACCTACGTCACTGCCGAATACCAACGGCACAGGTTACCCCTGTTTTTGCTCTGGAAAGGTATCCTTCATTTTTTGCTCACGCACCCCGAATACCGCTACCTGTTAGGCCCGGTGAGCATCAGCAAAGACTATTCGGAAGCCTCGAAAGGAATCATTGTAGCGTTTGTGCGACGTTTTTTTTACAACAAAAAACTCGCTGCTCTGGTGGCGCCGCGCAAAGCCTTCCGGCCAAAAATAAAATCGGTGGACACCCGGCTTTTGGCCGAAAACCTGCGCGGTGAGTTTGAGGCACTGGAAAGCCTGATCGAGACCATCGAACCCGCGCACTTCAAAGTGCCTGTGCTATTCCGCCAATACCTTCGGCAGAATGCCAAGTTTATCGCCTTCAACGTGGACCCGAATTTTTCCAACTGCCTGGATGGCCTGATGATTCTGGACATTGCAGAACTGCCGGCCAGTACGATTG
>CAZPTQ010000219.1:0-7375 GCA_964589365.1 uncultured Saprospiraceae bacterium | reverse complement strand
GGGGTTGAATATATTCTAAACGCACATTCAACCCCATTCGGGGTTGTTACACACATGCCCTTTCTGGGGTTGTGTCGAAAGGATTGATTGAAAAAAACAAACCAAATATTGTTCCTTATCGAGTGCCAGACCTTCCAAGTTTTAGAAACTTGGAAGGTCTACGGTAAAGAAAACGAAATAAAAATTTGTAGACTTTCGAAGGTCAAACCTTTTGGCACAACCCCCTAGCCATGTTTGACCCTTTCAGGGTCTTAAGTCAATGACATTGCCCCATAGGGGCTGATGTGACAAAGTAGAACTAGGAACGAGTTATTATTCACCCGTTCCTTAATTGAAATTCAAAAAAAAAGCAAACTAATCCTATGTTAATTTTATATAAAGTCAATGGGGCAAGGCAAAATTTGGTAAAATCCGTTTTTCTTTTTAAGAAAACATACCAGATGTTTAAATCATTTTTACTTTTGCCAGTCTTTAGTCTATAATCCTTTGTCTCATGAAAGAGTGCCTGTAGGTCTTACCCATCCCTAGGTCTGGAAGCGTACCCTCCACTGCCCTTTTTCTGCTTAATTTCCTATCCAGATTTGCTTTCATCGCGCCGTATTATGGTGGATGGGAACATTTTGTATTCAAGCCGACTCAGAACTAAAGTTTGCGGAATGCTCATGTTATTTTGTCAATTAATTATCCGTGCTGGACTATGCTCAATATTAACTTTTCGCTCATGAAAAATGTCTACAACTTCCAGGTGTATTCCCCAGTTTGGTTCAGAGCCTTTTTGGCACGACCTTTCAAAAACAACCGATGGTATGCTGTTTTGACGGTATGCTGCCTGCCCTTTATGGCACATGCATCACCTGATTTCAGTATTTTTTATGACGGTTCCAGCATACAGCTCAGCGATCAAATGGGCGGCAACGATGTGATTACGGTCACACAAGTTGGAGGAGACATTCAATTTGATGTCCCCGGTCGCACGTATGCCATCAATGGCGGGCTTACGTTCAATTTCCCGGTCAGCATTCCGCTGGCAGGAGTTGATGATCTGGTCATATTCGGTGGAGAAGGGAATGACGTGATCAATATTGGGGCATTCGTCACGGCACTGCCCGATTTGAACATCGGCGGAGGAGCGGGGGATGATGTGGTCAATTTTGGCGGCAGCATAACGTTTATACCCGATGCCTCCCTGGATGTCAATCTTCAAGATGATGATAACATCATCGGCACGGACAGAATTGTCATAGCTTCTGGAACAAATCTCCATATCTCGGGCACAGGCAGTGCAGTATTCAAAGCGAGCCAAAGTATTACGGTGTTTTCTGGTGCCAGCGTTGAAACCGAAGACGGCAACCTCACCGTAGAAGCCAACTTGCAGGCGGCGCCTTCAGTGGGCAATTTCCAAGGTGTAAGATTACTTGGCGGCCTCCTTAGTGTGACTGGCGACGGATATCTGACCGTCAAGGGAAAAGGTGGCAACAACGCGGCCGGTTTCCAAATGGGGGTATCCATAACCAGTAGCGCAAAAATATCAGGTGGAGATATTCATGCCGTGTTGGTGCAAGGCTGGGGCGGCCCCAGCAGTGGTGCGCGCAATTATGGCGTAGGGGTAGAATCAATTTCTGAAATCAGTTCCTTGGGTGGATCTGTCACGGTGATTGGCAATGGAGGCGGCACGGGTCCATCAACCTTTTCCCCTGGCGTTTGGGTGCTCAGCGGGAGCCTCGTCACGGCAGGCGGCGATGGGGATGTAACCGTAACAGGCACGGGCTGCACTGCATGCGACGGAATAAACCACAGTGGCATAGTGGTAGGCACCTCGAATACCCGGATCACTTCCACGAATGGCAACGTAACGGTTTCTGGATTTGGCGGTGGTACTGCAATTTCAGGTTCCAATTTTGGTGTGGATGTTAGCGCAGGCGGTTTCATTTTTGCTGGCGGAGCTGGCAATGTCAAGGTAACCGGTACGGCGGGCATTGGCTCGGGTGGCTCTTTAAAAGGAGTATCGGTGGCCGCTGGCACTGCGATTACAGCTCAGGGGACAGGCGCTGTCACGGTAAAAGGAACAGGCAGGGAAAGCACGGGGAATTTCAATATTGGCGTAGCCAATTCCGGCCTTATTTCAAGCACAAACGCAGACGTATCCGTTACCGGCTTTGCCGGAGGAAAAGGTGTCTCCAGCAGCAATTATGGCGTGTTGATACAAAATGTCGGTGGGATGCCCGCAGCCATCAGCGCAAACGGGAATGGCAAGGCAAAGGTGGTCGGCAATGGCGCCTATGATGCTTCGGGCAACTTCAATCATGGAGTATTGGTTTCTGGCAACCTCGCGTTCATTGATTCAGACAACGGCAATGTGGAAGTCATCGGAACAGGCGGCGGTTCTGGCGCTTCCGGTTCAAATGTTGGGGTGAAGCTCGAACTACAGGCCCTCATTTTTGCAGGTGGCAGCGGAACAGTTTCCGTTCAGGGCCTTGGAGGCAAAGGAACAGGTATTGGAAATATTGGGGTAAGTGTTGAATCTGCTTCGTTAATAAACTCTGGTGGTGGTAATGTTACTGTGCTTGGTACGGGCACCGGCACGGGCATCTCTGGCCAAAATCATGGGGTACAGGTGACCAGCAATGTCGCGAATTATTCCAGCATCCAGGCAGGGACGAATGGCAATGTTTCCGTGCGCGGCACCGCTGGCAATGGCGTTACCGGCGCGGATAATTACGGTGTAATGGTAACCACCAACGGTCAGATTATTTCCGTCAATGGCAATTTGGAGGTCATTGGACAAGGTGGAGGACAAGCCCCCGCTTCAAACGGGGTAGGAGTTGTGGTTCGAATTAGCGGCCGCATCGTCGCTTCAGGTGCAGGTATTGTGACCATCAAAGGAACCGGCGGCACCGGAGTGGGGCCTTCTAATATCGGTGTGCTCCTCCAAAACACCAGCCTCGTATCCTCGGTCAATGGCAAAATCACAATTACCGGGATCGAAGGCACAAGCTCCATGTCGAACGGCATCAAAATGACCGAAACGGCCTTGATCAGCTCCGCCGCAAATATTGAACTGATCGCCAACAGCATATTGATCGGCACCTCGGCTTCCATTACCAACAATGCGAATAATTCTGTGACGCTTCGCCAATGGACGAACGGCGTAGCCATCAACCTCGGTCCCTCGATAGACCCAGTGGGTGGCCCCTTGAACCTTTCGGACACGGAATTGGATCGTATTACCACAGGCAAACTGGTAATCGGCAACAATGTCAGCGGTGCCATTACCGTAAGCAGCCCAATCACGAGGCCCTCACAAACCGATATGACACTGATCACCGCAGGCGCTATCAATCTGGATGTTTCTTCCATCAATACCGCCGGCGGTTTGCTCACTTTCCAGGCGGCTCAAGGGGTGAACCCCAAAGCAACAGGTGTGGATGTACAAGTTGGAACGGTTGCTTTTTCATCCGGAACGGCACTCAATATTCAAATAAACGGTATTATTCCAGATGTTGGGTATAGCCAGTTGAATGTAGTGGGCATCGTAAATCTGACAGGTTCTAAACTTACACTGAGCGGTTCCTTTATCCAGCCGCAATGTGCGCCGGTTGTGCTGATCAAGAATGACGGCGCCGATGCGGTGATCGGAACTTTCCAGGGTCTGCCGGAAGGGTTCGTGTTCGTCAACTACCTGGGCAGCGGCAAAAATGTCTCTATCAGCTATGTAGGTGGTGATGGAAACGATGTAGTCCTGATTGAACGTGTCGTTCCAATTGTGACCTGCCCAGCCAATTTTGTTAAGCCCAATGATTACGGTGTCTGTGGCCGGGTGATCGGCTTTCTCGGCACCCCATTGGTGACAGAGAATTGTTCCTATTCTTATGTAAATGATGCGCCTGCAGGTGGTCTGTTTGATATTGGAGTAACAGTAGTTACTTGGCTCATTACAGATATTAATGGCAATTCGGCATCTTGCACCCAGACTGTTACAATCAACGACACCGAATTCCCCGCTTTTGTTTGCCCTGCCAACATCGAGGTACTTAATCAGGAGGATATGGATTGCGGCGCAGTGGTTGATTTTGTCGTTACCGCCACTGATAACTGTCCTGGCGTTTTGCTGGAGCAGAACTATTTCTCGGGCGATGTCTTTGAAATGGGCTTTAATTATGTAGTCGCAACGGCTACCGATGCTTCTGGAAACATCACAGAATGTAAATTCCGGGTTCTGGTCAATCCACGCCCAGAAATTTGCAACGGCATTGACGACGACTGCGATGGCTATACGGACGAATTGCAGGATTGGGAAATCAAAAATAAATTGTTTGCCACAGACCCAGATAATTCCAATCAATACGGCCAAAGTGTTGACATGAAAGGGGACTGGGCTATTGTCGGTTCAAACCAAAAAAATGCTGCCGGGGAGCAAAGGGGCACGGCATATATTTTGCACCGCGACGCCACTTCCGGAGACTGGAGCCAAGCGTTACAGTTGTTCCCGGACAATACCGCTTTGGCGGATTTGTTCTTTGGGGCTAAAGTAGCTATGGGCAACGGTTTCTGTGCAGTGTCTGCACGCCTTGACGACGAAAACGGGGTGGATGCAGGGGCGGTGTATCTCTTCAAATACAATGGCCCCAACCCGGGCGACTGGGTCTTCTACCAAAAAATACTGGGAACCATCGCTGGCGAGCAGATCGGAAGCAGCCTCGACTATTACAATGAACTATTGCTCGTGGGTGCTACACAAAATGCCGACGTGGCTGCAGAAGCAGGTGCCGCGTATCTCTATGCGCAGGCTCCTGTCGGAAATGGCAACTGGAATCTGGTAAAAAAACTCGCCGCGCCCGACAGCGACTTGGGCGATCATTTCGGTTACGACGTGGCGATAAGCGGGAACCACGCGGTGGTGACTGCTAAAGACGACGATGAGCAGGGTGTTGACGCAGGGGCGGCTTACGTCTTTGGAAAAGACCAAGGGGGTGCCAACAACTGGGGCTTAATCAAAAAAATCATGGCATCTGATGGGGAAGATGACGACAACTTCGGGGTAAGTGTTGATTTGGATGGCGCTTGGGCAGTGATTGGAGCACACAAAGACGACGATAAAGGACCGGAAAGCGGCTCCGCCTATATTTTCTACCAAAATCATGGAGGAGTCAACAACTGGGGTAGGCATACCAAACTGACCGATTACAATGGAGCCAAAGGCGAGCAATACGGTTACGACGTTTCCATAGACGGCGAATACATTGCGATAGGTGCTCGGTGGGAACGCGTTTTCCAGTCCCGTGCCGGCGCAGTTTTTGTGTACCATAAAGAAGATACCGGTTGGGCAGAATTTTCAAGGCTGACAGACCCTGCCAATTTATACAACGACCAGTTGGGCACTAGTGTCGTATTGGACAATTTTTCCATCTTGGTAGGCATACCCGGCGAAGACCTCCCACAGTTCATTGCGGATTGTGGGGCTGTGTTAGTCTTTAATGGTGTTTGTGGCGATCAGCGACCAAGCCGAATGCGCACTGAAAATGAGCAGCTGGAAGCACAAGAACTTACGGTACGCTGTTATCCAGTTCCGTTCAACCAAACCCTGAGCATCCAGATAGAATCTCCCAAAGGGGAAATCGTACAAGTTAATGTGTTTGACTTCATGGGCAGGGAAGTGGCTATGCTCTTCAATGATACGATGGAAGGAGGTCGAAGCATTCAATGGGATGCTTCAAACCTGCCTTCAGGAAACTATTTTGTAAGGGTTTCGACAGCAGAAAAATCCCTTACCCAAAGTGTAATTCACATGAAGTAAGAGTAAGGAACGCGGCACCAATAAGTTAGTCATTTTAGGTCAAGCATTTTTTCATCAGACAACACTATTTTTCTGCGAATAGTGGGGCTATTTAAAGAAAAATAGCGGCCGTATGATGGAACAAAGGGTGGCATCAAATGACTAAGTTATTGGTGCCGCGTTCCTAAGGCTGTCTCACAAGTGTATTCTTGTGGTGATTTAGCAAAAAACCGAATAAGATCAACGTACTTTTGTCGCTTCTTTTTTTAATCCCTTTTTCGACTCTCGTTGCATGAAAAGTCCACCTAAGCTCAAGCAGCCGCCCTTCGGACGGGCTGGCAGCCATTTTCAGCAGGCATTTCTGCCTTCTGCGCTCCTATTTCCAGCGAGATTCATTCTTTACAATTTTGTAATACTTATTTTGGTGCAGACCCGCCACTTGGCACGGTTTTTTACGCCAAAATAACCTGTTTTGAAGTACATCTTTTGCTCATATACTAATCACTCACATGAAAAGTAACTTTACACATTCGCTTTCTTCCATTTCCCAAAAGCTGCCTAAAGGCTTTGCGGTTCTGTTGATGGCTATGGTTGTTCAATGTTGGACGCTTTCAGCACAAGTATTAATAAATCCTGCTGTTGATGGTGGTTTCCAAAACGGCACCACCTTTGCATCCAACGGTTGGGCTGTTGCGAACGGAGGTGTTACAAACCAATGGTTTGTTGGCACCGCAGCCACCGGGTTTGCCGGCCGTTCCGCTTACATTTCCAACGATGGCGGTACGACCAATGCATACACCAATAATCCGGGCTCGGCGATCTCTGTAGTGCATTTCTATCGGGACATTACATTTCCAGCGGGCGTTCCGGAATTTACGCTTTCATTCAACTGGAAAGCGGATGGTGAAAACAGCTCCTTTGATGCCATCATTGTGAGCCTGGCGCCCACATTCTACACGCCTACGCCCTCAAATATCTCTTTGGGCACGGGTGTTTTGGCCCCTCCTGCTAATATGTTGGGCGGAATTGCCGCTCCACAATTGTGGAATCAAGCAGGCGTCACAACCGCCACCTATAAGATCAAGAGTGCAAATATTGGCAACTGTAGCAGCCCTGTGACCTTGCGCTTGATATTTACCTGGAAAAATGACGGATCCTTAGGGGATAATCCTCCTGGAGCCATAGATGCCATTTCTCTGGTCGGGAATCCAATGACCATCAATCGTCCGGCAGATCGCTGCACGGACGGCGCCGATATTACCTATAATGGTACACCCATACCAGGTGCTGGAGAAACGGGAAATTTTTCTTCTACGCCGACATCCATGGCTTTGGTCAACAGTGGCCCGGGTACTGCAACTTGGGATGTGTCAGACGCAGCGCCAAGCCCTGCCAGTGGGTATTATGTGACGTACTCATTGACAGATGGTGCGGGTTGTGTTTTCAGGATCAAAGACACCGTCAACATTTACAAAGCTCCCGTAGCCCAATTGAAGGATAGAATATTTGATTGTGTCGAGCCGGGGCAAGAAATACCGCTCGAACAAATGTTCGACGAAAATATAAGCAATACCAGGGGAGGGACTTGGAGCGGTCTCCCGC
>CAZPTQ010000218.1:0-7415 GCA_964589365.1 uncultured Saprospiraceae bacterium | reverse complement strand
TTTTTGAGTTTTCCGATTTCGGAGTCTACGTAGATGCGGCTATTCGCGTCCATAAGAATTTTGATGGTGAATGTTAGTTGGGTGAATGCCCGCCTTCGGGGGTTGTGTCAAAAGGGGAGGCATTAAAAGTAGAGCGAAATTTTCTTTCGTTTTTTTTGTCTTGAAACCTCGTAGGTTTTTAAAACCTACGAGGTTTAGCACTGGAGTAAAATATAAAATTGTTGCTTTCTCAACGCCAACCCTTTTGACACAACCCTGGTGAAACCGCGAAGGTAGCGGGAATAAACGGTCAGGCGAACAAGCTCCGGCGACAGAATATCATGGTTTGTTAGGACAACTATGAATAACCTTCATCAAAATCCGCAAAGAGTGTATGGTGTACCGCGAGATCAATTTCGGTGGCTCGCCCTTCTGCCGTGAAATCGTCATCGGCCAGGCGACCATGATTGACGAGATCAGCGTATCTTCGCCCGCAGCCGACATCGCGCCTTTCACGCACACATTTTTAATACAAAAACGTAGCCTTTAATGTTGAGGATTCCAGTTTCCATGGCCAGAAAGTCGGTAACATTGCTTACCTGTACTGCTGTTCTATTCACTTGTCTCTGGCTCGCGTGCACCCAGTCTACTGGCAAAGACAGTAGCACCGCAAAACCGCCTAGCGGACAGCAACAGACAATGTTGCAGATACTTGCCGATGTTCGCAAAAAGGGAAACACGGCTGAGAATATGTTTGCCGCAGAAGCCAAATTGGCTCAATGCGAATCCGTAATAGCTTCTACGCAAGACCCCAACGCTCGACTCAACGCCACTTTTAGTAAGGCACTCTATCTATTGGAATATGGCGACGAGCAGCAGGCCGTTTCTATTTTTGAGCAACTCAGAAATGAAATAGGGAGCCACAAGGAAGGCGAAGCAGTCTTGCTTCCACAATTGGGCTTGGCTTACTTGCGGCTCGCCGAACGAAACAACTGCGTGATGGGGCACAACGAAGATGCCTGCATTTTGCCCATCCGAGGCAAAGGCGTACACGCTGACAAAACTGCCGCAACGAAAGCCGTGGAGGCTTTTGAACTGCTTTTAACTTTGGAGCCAGAAAATTACGACGCGAGATGGTTGCTCAACATCGCTTACATGACGCTCGGCGAATACCCCTACAAAGTGCCTAAAAAGTGGCTTATCCCCAATCTGGATGCTCCTGGCTATCCGGTTCAGCCTTTTTTTGACATGGCTACGGATTTGAAAGTAATGGTAAACAACTGTGGCGGAGGTAGCATCATAGACGACTTTGACAACGATGGATATCTGGACCTCGTGACTTCATCTTGGGATTTAGGCGACCCTATGCACTACTTCAAGAGCAACGGTGATGGCAGCTTCACCGACCTGTCGGCTCAATCCGGGTTGAAGACAATTATGGGCGGCATAAACATCCAGCAAACCGACTACAACAACGACGGATTTTTGGACATTTGGGTGCTTCGTGGCGCGTGGCAAGGGCAATCTGGGCCAGCTGGAGAGCAGCCCAACTCGCTGCTTCGCAACAACGGCAACGGCACCTTTACCGACGTGACTATTGAAGCTGGTCTATTGTCGTTTCACCCCACTCAAACGGCTACATGGAACGACTTCAACAACGATGGATGGCTCGACGTTTTCATCGGGAACGAATCCACTCCGGGCAATAAGCCGCACGCCTGCGAATTTTACATCAACAACAAAAACGGCACTTTCACAAATATAGCAACGAATTGGGGAATCAAAATTGAACTCTTTGTCAAAGCCGTTGCTTCGGGCGATTACGACAACGACGGCTGGCCCGACCTTTTCATTTCCACCTCAGACGGGCGCAAATTATTGCTGCGCAACAAGGGGCTTATGGGCGGCAAAGTAGATTTCGAAGATACCAATGAACGGGCGGGGTTTGGCAAGGAATTGTACAGCAGCTTCGCCACCTGGTTTTTTGATTATGACAACGACGGCTGGCTCGACATTTTTGTCTGCAATTACGAATTCGTTCGTCCACTTTCTTACTACGCCGCCAAAGAAGCCCTGCACCCTTCCAGCGACAAAGCCGGCAAAGCCTTTATTTACCACAACAACCGCGACGGCACGTTCAGAAATGTGACCGAGCGCATGGGTCTCAACAAAATTATCTTCACGATGGGGGCGAACTTTGGCGACATCAACAACGACGGCTGGCTCGACATGTTCTTTGGCACTGGCAACCCCAGTTACCAGTCCTTGGTGCCGAACAAATTGTTCGTAAACCTCGAGGGCAAAAAATTTGCAGATGCCACCAATGCTTCGCGGATGGGCAACCTGCAAAAAGGGCATGGCGTGTCATTTGCCGACATTGACAACGACGGCGACCAAGACATCCACATTGATTTGGGAGGAGCGTTTCGGGGCGATGCATACCCCAACTCGCTCTATGTCAACCCCGGCCAGAACAGCAACAACTGGATTTACCTTAAATTGGAAGGCACTAAATCAAACCGCGCCTCCATAGGCGCAAAAATCACCGTTAAGTTCCGCGAAAACGGCAAACAGAGAATGGTGTACCGAGAACTTAACTCCGGCGGAAGTTTCGGATCCTCACCCTTGCGCCGTGAAATCGGCATTGGCCAAGCGACCGTGATTGACGAGATCAGCGTAACTTGGCCCTGCAGCGGCATCACGCAGGTATTGAAAAACATTCAGCCCAACCAGATCCTCAAAATCAAAGAAGGGCAAGAGGGCTTCGAGAAGGTCGAATTGAACAAAATGACCTTCAGAAAGGCAGATGGTTCGATTCCTATGTGTGCTCCGGCGAAATAACCCGCTCTGTTCTCACCAACAAATTAAACGTTCAAAGTTTACCGTGTTTAAAGTTTCCATTTTCACATCCCCCAAATTGCTGCCCTCGCTTTTGGGGGCTCTTGTGCTAATTAGCTGCATTTGGTTAGCCTGCACAAACGGTAAGGAAGAAGCCCAACAAACAACCCAGGATGGCCAGCAGAAGATGCTGCAGATCATTGCCGAATTGCAAAAAAAAATAAACGTGCCTCAAAACACCTATGCTTCGGGAGCCAAAATAGCCCAATGTGACGCAGAGTTGGCTGTAACGAAAGACCCAAATGCGAGGCTCAACATCCTCTTGAAGAAAGCTGTATTTTTATTAGAATTCGGGGATGAAGTACAGGCCGTAGCGCTGTTTGAGCAGGTTTTAAATACCGCAAAACCCAGCAAAGAAGCTCGAAAATCATTGCTGTTTCATTTGGGGACAGCCTACCTGCGTTTGGCCGAACGGAACAACTGCGTGACGGGACATACGGCGGATGCCTGTATCATGCCCATTCAAGGCAAGGGCATACACCAAGACCAGATGGCCGCGCGCAAAGCGATAAAAGTATTCGAGGCAATTTTGACCGATGATCCCCAAAATTATGATGCGCTCTGGATTTTGAACCTCTGTTATATGACAGTTGGCGAATATCCCCAAAAGGTGCCCAAACCTTGGTTGGTTCCTGGCCTCGATGCGCCCGATTACCCGGTAAGGCCTTTTGCAGAAATGGCTGCTGACCTGAAAGTCATGACAAACACCAGTGCAGGCGGCAGCATTGTGGAGGATTTTGACAATGATGGCTATTTGGATATCGTCACCTCGACTTGGGAGCTGGGCGATCCCATGCATTATTTCAAGAACAATGGCGATGGAACATTCTCAGACCTGTCGGACAAGTCAGGGCTGGCAGCCTTCACGGGCGGCCTGAATATCCAGCAAACGGACTACAACAACGACGGTTTTTTAGATATCTGGGTGCTTCGCGGCGCATGGCAGGGTCAAGGTGGCCCTTATGGAGAACAGCCCAATTCATTGCTTCGCAACAATGGCGACGGCACTTTTACCGACGTGACCATTGACGCAGGGCTGTTGTCGTTTCACCCCACACAAACAGCAACCTGGAACGACTTCAACAACGACGGTTGGCTTGATCTTTTTGTCGCCAACGAGAGTATGCCGGGTGCGGCTGCCCCCCATTTGTGCGAGTTCTTTATCAACAACAAAAACGGCACTTTCAAGAACGTGGCAAAAGATTGGGGCATCGAAATCGCGATGTTTGTCAAAGGAGTGGCATCTGGCGATTATGACAACGACGGTTGGCCCGACCTTTTCTTTTCTACCATGAACGGACAAAAAAAGTTGCTGCGCAACCAGGGCCTTAGCGGTGGCAAGGTGGTTTTTGAAGATGTGACCAAAAAAGCAGGGTTCGCCAATGAATTGTATCGCAGCTTCCCGACTTGGTTTTTTGATTACGACAACGACGGCTGGCTCGACATCTTTGTCTGCAACTATGAGTTTGAAAAACCGCTCTCCTTTCATGCCGCCAAAGAAGCATTGCATCCCTCCAGCGATATGGATGGCAAAGCTGTGATCTACCACAACAACCAAAACGGCACATTCAGCAACGTAACGGAGCGTATGGGGATCAATAAGATCAATTTTGCGATGGGGGCGAACTTTGGTGATATCAACAACGACGGCTGGCTTGATATGTATTTGTCTACTGGCAACCCCAAATATCGGTCTCTGGTGCCAAACAAATTATATGTCAACCTCGAGGGCAAAAAATTTGCAGATGCTACCAATTCCTCCCGAATGGGCAACTTACAAAAAGGCCACGGCGTGTCTTTCGGAGACCTTGACAACGATGGCGACCAGGACATCCACAATGACTTAGGCGGGTCCTACCGGGGCGATCTCTACCCCAGCTCGCTCTACATCAACCCAGGACAAAACGACAACAACTGGATTTACCTGAAATTGGAAGGCACCAAGTCCAACCGTGCTGCCATAGGCACAAAAATCACGGTCAAATTCCGCGAAAACGGCAAACAGAGAATGGTGTACCGAGAACTCAACTCCGGCGGAAGTTTCGGCTCCTCACCCTTGCGGCGTGAAATCGGCATAGGCCAAGCGACCATGATTGACGAGATCACGATCCAATGGCCCACAAGCGGTATCACCCAAGCGTTCAAAAACGTTAAGCCCAACCAACTCCTCAAGATAAAGGAAGGGCAAGAAGGCTTCGAGGTGGAAGCAATGAACAAAATGATCTTTAGATTGGCAGATGGTTCAATACCGATGTGCGCCCCAGCAAAGTGAGCGGATTGTAAAAAACTATCTACCTTACCTTCTTTTTTCGGAAGTCGCAGTCTCGATATTGGGATGGGCGGCTTCCGTTTTTTAGGGAGGGGCAGGGCAATAAACTTCCCGAAAGTTTTAAACTTTCGGGAAGTTGCCTTTGACACAAAACCCAGTTTTACAAAATTTACATCACAATCAAAGCCTGACAAACCCCATTGAACAGAATTTAAAAATAAAATCACGTCTTTTGCAAAAGATAATTTTTATCTTTGCGCCTTCATTTGAAAACAAAAGTCACCAATCCGTGGTTTTAGTTTCCTTTTTTCATTCTCATACCGGCATTGGGTAGCATTGACATTAGGCGTTTGGTTTCTGTGGCAGGGAGTAATCTTGCGGAGTAGAACAAGTAGCGCGCAAGTCAAACAGTCCCATCGCCCTAACGTACTTTTTCAATGTCTGCATTCAAGACGCTCGGCATCGCCGACGACCTCTTGCAGGGTATCACTGCCATGGGCTTTGAAACCCCTACCCCTGTTCAAGAAATAGTTATCCCTGTCGCCCTCGAAGGGGACAACGACATCATTGCCCTTGCCCAAACCGGCACAGGCAAAACTGCCGCTTTTGGCCTCCCACTTCTCCAACGTATTGATCCAAAAGAGCGCACCATACAAGCGCTCATCATGTGCCCAACCCGCGAACTTTGTGTTCAAGTGGCCGGCGATCTGGTCAATTACTCCGAACACGCCCACCAATACAAGGTGGTGGCAGTGTACGGCGGTGCGGGTATTGAGGGCCAAATCAGGCAAATTAAAGCTGGGGCACAAATCGTGGTGGCTACCCCTGGCCGTCTCATGGACCTCATCGCCCGCAAAGCCATTCGGCTCGACAGCGTTCGCCGCGTAGTGCTCGACGAGGCGGATGAGATGCTCAACATGGGTTTCAAAGAGGCCATTGACTTCATACTATCTGAAGTAGTGGATCGAAAATCCATTTGGCTTTTTTCGGCCACCATGCCCAGAGAGGTGCGCACCATTGCCAATACTTACATGAAAAACCCGCACGAGCTTAGCGTGACAGGGAAAACCCAAACCAACGAGAACATTGAGCACATATACTATGTGTGCCGAGCTGATGATCGCTACAACGCCCTCAAACGGGTGGTTGACGCACTTCCCGGTATCTACGCCCTCATTTTTTGTCGCACCAGGATCGAGACCAAAGAAGTGGCCGAACAAATGGTGCGCGATGGCTACAACTCAGACGCGCTTCACGGTGACCTCGCCCAAGCCGACCGCGACCGCGTGATGCAGCGCTTCCGCGAAGGCCACCTCCAACTCCTCATCGCTACCGACGTGGCGGCGCGGGGACTGGACGTGAGCAATATCAGCCATGTGATCAACTACGGTTTGCCCGATGAAATAGAGGTGTACACCCACCGTTCTGGCCGTACCGGCCGCGCAGGCAAAACGGGCGTTAGTATCACAATCGTGACCCCAAAATACGAGGAGCGAATCCGTCAGATTGAACGAAAAACGAAAGCGCCCATTCTCAAGAAGATGCTCCCAACTGGGATGGAAGTCTGCGAGGCGCAACTGTTCAACATCATCAAAGGCATCCATGAGCAGGAGGTACACCACGCTGATATCGAGCCTTATATGGAGCGTATTCAAGAAGAATTGAAAGATTTGAGCAAGGAAGAACTGATCATGCGCTTTGCCAGCGTGGAATTCAACCGATTCCTTTCTTATTACCGCAGCGCGCCCGACATCAACATTTACCCTCGTGGCGACAAACGCGCCGCACGCCCGATGGCGATGGCCGGCACGCAAACAGGCACCGTGCGCCTATTCGTGAGCGTAGGCGAGATGGACGGGGTGAACAAAAAGGATTTTCTCATTCTGCTCGACCGTTCGTTCGGAATACCGAGCCGAGCCATTGGCCAGATTGATGTGAGCCGTACCCACCTGCACTTCGACCTCGATGCGGCTTATGTGGCCGTCGTGCGCCAAGGGCTGCCGGAGTTTACGATCAATGGTCGCCCCATCCGTGTGGACGATGCTTCAGAGCGGGAAAGAGGCCCTAGAATGAGAGAAGACAAGGTGTTTGAGAAATGGGATAGGAAGCCTAAGAAGGGTGGGAAGAAGGGGAAGTGGTAATTATTTCCCGCCTACGCCAAGGCTTCGGCGGGTAAAATAGCAAGTTTCAAAAGCAGCGGGCATTTCGTTTTAAGGAACGGTGTCAAAATAACTTTCCAATTTCAGGCCTATTATTTTGGCGTTAGCCA
>CAZPTQ010000217.1:0-7450 GCA_964589365.1 uncultured Saprospiraceae bacterium | reverse complement strand
TATGATGTATGATGTATGATGTATGATGTATGATGTATGATGTATGATGTATGAAGGTCCATACATCATACATCATACATAGATCTGTTTGGTGGGCTAAAAGTAGCGCGGTTTTCGGCTCTGAAAGCAGGATTGTGTGGGAAAATATTAATCATTTGGGGCGGGGGCGGGTTCGTGGCTATTGCGCTGATTATTTCCATAAAGAAAAGCGAGCCACCTCATTAGTGAAGTGACTCGCGATCAGGAAATTCTTCATTAATTCTGCGCTCAAATAATATACCGCGCCCCTAAATTTATCCCCAAATAACTTTCCCGGACCCAAATAGAACGGGTGCTGCCGCTTTCAAAGATGAACGGAATCTGCCCGGAAAGCAGCAGGCTCAGCTTCAGATTTGGGCGATAGAGTACCCCGAGGTTCCCAAACATTGACTCGCTCGATTTAATATATTTGCTGCCTTTCGCTCCTTGTTGCAACACCATGTTGTACGATAAGCCTGGGAAAAAAAACCATTGCTGATTGGGGGTTTCAAACACAATATAACCGGCAGCACTGGGCACAAAAAGCGCTCTTTTGTTTTCCTCTGTCCGCAAGTACGATTTCAAGTCGGCTTGTAAAAAGACGAGCGAACTCGGCCCTATCCTTGTGGAGTACACTCCGGACAGAAAAAGTTGCGTGCGCTGGGCATTGAGCCGAAGACGCAGTTCTTCCGAACGGGCGAGGGGCTGACTCAGGCCAGCGCGCAGGGTGAGTTGGGGAAGCTTGCGGAAGGGCATGAACCGAACTTGTACACCAACAGCCGAAACGCCGTTGTACGTTTTTCCGTCTGCAGAGTTGGAATTGCCAAAGACTCGGAGGGCCGAACTACGGGCTTCATCATCGAGTCGGGTACGGGTGTAGTAAAGGTCGGCACCCAAATCCCAGCGACCGTTTTTGGAGAACCCGTGAGACACCCGAAGGAGATGGTCGGCCCGTGAGTAGCGGTAGCGATTGGTGATGCGAGTGGCTTGAATTTCACCGTTGTAATCGTTTACGGCAATCCAGAATGAACTCAGGCTGTTGACAAGATTGATCTCGGTCTGATCTTTTTTTAAGATCACAGCAGAAACTCCGGTGTAGAGATTGGGATTTTCTTCTTTGTCGCCTTCGCTTTGCGCTGTAATTTGAACCGAGAGAAAACAACAGAGCAACAAAGTTGCTGCGAATCGCAGCCTGGAGAGTATGGAATAGAGTGATTTCATGGCGAGGATGTTAAAGTTGGTTAAGGAACTTTTTGATAAGCCACAACCTGTCTGCCTGTTTGTTTGGAGGTGAGCAGCAACATGTGTCCTGTGGTAGGAGGATGTGCACCGGACACAAAGCAAGGATCGGGACAGTTGAGGGTGCCCAGATTATTCAGGTATGAAGTTGCAGCCAAATCAATGAACATCCCTGAAAACTCTTCGATTGTGCCTCCAATTGGTGTTCTGTCAATAAAAATATGAATGAAATTGCTTTCTTTATCAATCACTCCTCCCATCCGATTCATAGCATAAGGAAGATGTGAAACATTAAAGTCTTGCTCGCACCAACATGTTGATTGCTCAAAACTGCTGTCAGGGTTCACCAAAGAGGTTTCTTCTCCGTTCACTTTGTGCATTTTAAACCACAGGCAATAGCCTGGATTGTCGGCGCTAAGCCACGCATTGTCAACATAAGAAGGGAAAGCAATGGGAATCTCCGGGATGATGATGTCTGGGGGGGTGGGAGGCACAAAATCAATGTTTTTAAAGAAATAATCATCATCTATCACATTGAAAGGGATGGTTTGGACATCGAGGCAATCGGGGTCTTCAATTTTAATTTCTAAATTGCCCGACACGCCCGCAGGAACTTCAACGACGAGACCAAAGCCTTCATGGAAAACACTCTTGGCTTCTACGTCGCCAAAGAACACTTTGCGGCCTTTCAGGTCGCTGATCGGATTGGCGGTGATTAAAATTTCGTAGCCGACAGGGTTGAGGGTTGTGGAGGATTGAACGTTGACCAGCGACATGCAATCTGGGTTGCAGGAGCTTTGTACAAAGGTCAAAAGCATTAAGATGGCGGTGTAGTAGCGTAATTGCTTCATGATGAAAAGTTAGAAAAAGGTTGATTTTCAAATGTTTGTACCCAGCATGAAAATTGTTTGCTGAATGCGGTTATCTAATTCTAAGATGGAGGCGTTCAGCTTAGGCAAAAGCTCTTTGGCGGCATTTTTAGCTTTTTTTTGCGCCTTGCCACGGACAAATGGATCAGCCGCGACTTCACGTACTTGTCCAAAAACACGATCGTCTATTGGCATAACCAAACCTTCGTGAACCGCTTTGATCAGGTAATCGTAGGTTGACTCCAGGAGATTGGCCACTTCTTTATCCGCCCAATACTCGCGTACTTCAAGATTATTGACATGATGGTTCTTTACGATCACATTGCGTATCTCGTTGTATTCCTGGATTTTTTTACCCAATTGCTCTGAGGCTTGTGGACTTCGGAAAGGATGGGGAAGTTGTTCAGGGGTACAGCGGTCGCGGAGGTCTTTGAGCCGATCGGCATAAGTCATTAAATCAGCTGAGATGCCATCAAAAATCTGTTTTTGCTTCAGGAATTTTTCCTTCAGAGCTTCGCTTAACGCATTCACCAAGTTACGCTCAGATTCCTCCAAAGCGCGAATTCGTTCATCCCGAACGGCCAATTCGGCAGAAAGCGCGGCGTTTTCTTCTCCCGTTCTTTGGAGATTTTGATTCAGTCCGCCAATGACTAGTTCAAAGTGGATGATGGTGTCAAGCAAGGTTTGGTGCATGGCCTGCAATTGCCGCGCGTTCAGTTTTTTTTCTTTTTCCAACTTCCGGATGTTGCTGTTGAGCTGGTTCAATTTCTCGGCGAGCCTGCGGTTTTCTTCGCCACATACCACGATTTGCAAATCGTGATCGGGCGGCAAATTCACCACTCCGGAATAAGGCGAAACCATTTTGCTGGAAGTGTTTTCCAACTCAATAGAGACATGGTCGCGGTCGGGCGGCAATTGAAGCGAAAAGTCGCCATTGGCCTTAGTCACGTCATAATCAAAGTCAACGATTTTGACGGTTATGTTCGGGACGCCAAACGCTTCGCCGTCCCGAATTTCGATCACACGGCCCAAAAGTTCGCGGCTATTGCCATTCTGGGCCTCGCAAAGCCTGGGCAACAGGAAAAAAAATGGAATTAAAAACAGGATTTTTTGTCTCATGGCGGGGGGAATTAAGTTGAAAGATGATGTTCTTTTCAATCCGGGGTTTTCAGGTCTTTGAAGACAGCAGCGGTAAGCCCAACTTTTCTATTTACCAAAACTTTGCCTGCGCGGCGCATTACCAGCTGTACATTGCTCGCGCCCCAATCGGGCAAAATGAATGAAAAATTGCCTGCAGCATCGGTAGTGTCGCGGGCAAGCCCTCCCTCAATTTCCAGTTCGACATTGGGGGCAGGCCGCAAATCAGGCCGCAACACTTTCCCACTGAACGTATTGGTTTTCAGGACGATTTGATACTTTAGATTGTTTTTCGCAGCTCGATTCTGCCAAACGGCCTCGTGCTTGTATTTCAAATCTGGAAGTAAGATTTTTACCGAATCATCTCCTGATTGAACGGGAATATTTTTGAAAAGCAAAACCCCATCTGGCGGCACATTGATCTGTTCGGAGGCATACTTTCCCAACAGGATTTGGGCTTTCCCCAAAGGCCCAATTGGTATATTGGAAGGCGTCACTGCAAATTGCAATGACAGCTCGCGTGTAATCGGTGCGGAGGAGTGTTTGAAAGCCCAATTTATTATGCCCCAAACGGTGAGTATCGTGAACAAAAGACCTGCTGCAATCGCCCATTTGCGAGCATCCGATTTGCTTTTGGGTATTGCTTGTTTTTCTGGATTATCGGCGACGGGTTGTGTTTTAGGCGATTCTAAGGGGTGCTCTGCCTTCGCCTCCAGCGCTTTTACGAGATGTAGCAGGCCTCTGCTGATGCTGTTGCGTTCAATATTTTCGTCTTCCCGGGAAATGACCCCTTCGATTACAGATTGTTGAAGGTTGGAAAGGCGGGTATCCAATAATATGAGGCTGTCGTGCAGCGGGTCGCCGGGAGTGCAACGGAGGCTGAGCATCTCCATGGCCGTTTCTCTATCTCCATCGGCAATGGCTTGCCTGATTTGCTCAAATTCTTTTTTTAGGTCGTCCAACATTTGAGAGGGTATTGAGGTCTCTCGCCGTTCGGCAAAAAATCACAACGCCTCCACCTCTGGTTAGGTCCAAAAGAAGAGGCGCGTTTGATGGGGCTGAGATTAGGCCGAATAAGCGGGAGCAGGTTTGTCGCGGCCAAAAGTAGGCGTACATTATTGGGTATGCAATGGTATTGGGCTACTTTTTTTCTGAAAATATATTTCTCGGAACAAACATACCGACAAAACGCCTCGGTTAAAAACAAGAGATTAAATAGCCCACTAACAACGCAACACCATAAAAAAGATACCATTTCCAATCCACCCATTCTCCCGTCCGCACCTCATGTTTTTTCTCTAATACCCAGATCAGGCCAAGTTTTTCCACCCAATAGGAAAGTATCACAGAATAGGCCAAGCCAGGTAAACCCCAGTATTGGATGAACAGGAATCCGAGTACAAACTTTACGCCCAATTCCGAGAGGCTCACCCAAAAAACACTGCGTGAATCGCCTTTGGCCATTAGGATAGAGGCTGGCAACAGCACCCGACTGGCCAAGGTGAGCAAGTAAATATTGAACAAGCCCGCACTCTCTGCAAAATCTTGATTAAAAACTATGGGAAAAAGCGGTTTGCTGACACACAACAGAATGATTGTCACGGGGAAAAGCAAGTGCATCAGTCGGGTAGATTTGGCTTTTAACTCCGCTAAACCCAATTTTGGTGCACTTGTCAACCGGGGAATCATGGCGGTGCCAAGCGCGCTAACCAAAGCCAGGCCAAGCGGGAATTCCCGTGCCCCAAATCGGTAAACCGCAAATACCGCTGGGTCGCTGTAATGCCAACCCACCAGCCAGTTGTCAAAAATCAACATGAGGTTGCTCACCACGCTGTTCAACATGAGCGGCGCACAAAAAACGAGGTAGGAAAGCAGTATTTTTTTGTCAAACCCAATCTGGCCAAAGTGCAGCGCCAGTCCAGCAGTCCACAAGAATTTCAAGGCACTCAAAATTACCAATGCTGTGATGCCGCCCTCCAGTCCGTAACCCATTTTGATTGGAATGAACAAAGCCAGCGCATGAAGCCCAAATGTAAGTGCTCCCCACGTCACGATGCTGCGAGGGCGTTCGTGCAACAGGTAGAAATATTCCACCGGGAATGTCGGCAAATTCAACAACAAATAGAGTGCGAACAGTTTGAAATGCGGCACTTCAGCCATCCCCGTCAGCGCAGGCGCGATCCATTTTTCCCCCAAAAGAAGCAGCAGGAAAAGGGCCGCAGCAATGGAACAAAACAGTAAAAAATGATTGAAAATAAAGGTTTTGCGTTCTGCTACAGCCAGTTTGGAATAAACGGGCACGATTCCTTGCAAAAGTCCATTGACCCAGAAAAAGCTGAGGGTTGTGCCGAGGTAGAGCAGCATTTCCCAAGCTCCGATCTCAGCAGTAGGCAGGCCGCTTTTGGCAAGCAGGATACCTGTTAGTCCCGCTGCCCCAAGGCGCATGACCTGGAATAGTTGAAGTGCAAGCGTGGGAGATAATGTGGACAATTTGATGGAATGTGGTCAATGTGTAAAATAGGGAAAAAAGGAGGAAATTCTTTGAGGTGGCATTTGGAACACGGATGACACGGATGAGACACGGATTTATATCATTAGACGAACAAAATTCGTGTCTCATCCGTGTCATCCGTGTTCCACCTGCCACCTCAAACCCTGTTTTTTGCCCCCGGGCGAATAATTCAAGATTGACAAATCTCCCCAGCCAACTGCTCAGCAAAATAAGGTGCAAGTAAAGCCCCTTTAGTTCCCAAGCCATTGAAAATGAAAACCTTGTGATTCAATTTGCTTTGCCCAACAACTGGCCTCCGATCAATCATCGTAGGTCGAATGCCCGACACGTGTTCTACAATCTCAAAAGGCGCCTCGAACATCTCATGCAAATAGCCCAGGATATATTCGCGTCCCTCCGCACCCGGCAGTGTATCCTCGAAGTGCCATCGGTAAGTGCTGCCTACCCAAAAGGTGCCATGACCCATGGGGACGAGCAACATGGTTTTTTTGATCATTTCGGTTGGTGTCCTATTGATAGTCGGACGATCAATTTGTTCCCGAAATCGAATGATTAAGGCCTCCCCTTTGGAAACACGAAACTGACTTTCCGGAAAAAATGGATTGGCTTCTGCCCGCCAGCCTTCGCAAAACACCACCCGGTCGTATTCTAAAAGCAGGTTTTCAACTTCTTGGTAATCAATACTTTTTTCAAAAAAAATCCCCTCTTGCAGTGCTTTTTCCCGAAAAGTATCAATGAGCAAAGGGAATTTTACGCGGGCGGATTTCCGAATGAGGCCAAAACGAAAACCTGGCTTTAAAAAAGCCCCCCAAGCACCTGCATCCTCGGTTTCGCCCAAATGATCGGCATACTCGGGTTGTACGCAACGGATGGCCCAATCGTTGGCTTCTTCCGGAGTGCCCAGTAGGCGTAGGGTAGGGCGATCTTCCCAAATAGAGATGCCAAATTCGAGTTCTATTTGCTGATAAATATCTTTTGCGATGGAAAAAAACTCATCAAAACGCCATGACTTGACAAACCGTTTTCCTGTAACGGGATTGATGATCCCTGCTGCCACCATGGATGAGCCGCCAGCCAAGTTTCCGTCAGCTATGAACACCGAACACCCTCGCCGACGCAGCGACCAGGCTAGCATAGTTCCAGCAATGCCCTGGCCAATGATGAGCGTCTTTTTCATAGGTCGTCATTCGGGTGTTTTGTCTTTTAAGTATCATCCAAATATCTCAATATCCCCATCCCCATTTACTTATACCTCCGCCGCACCAGTTTAATAAATGCCTTGGCTGTATCGAGTCGTTTTTTCTCGGTCCAAGTGTAGTAGACAGCACACTGTTGGACAATGAAATCGCGGGCTTCTTCAAAATTTTTGACATTGTTTAGCGTAGCAAGCGATTCTTCAAATGCTTTGCCATCGCCTGCAAAAAGCTCGCTGGTATACAGCAGACGGTCGTTGAGTGGGATGGCTTTCTTTAGGTCAGCAATCGCGGTCTCTGCCAATTTATCTGCGATTTCTTTGGCTTGTTTTTCTTCAAATAAAACCTCCAAACCTTGAGGTGTGGCGCTGGCAGGGCGAGCTGGAGTTGGTCGAGGTTCTTCGACAGGAGCAGCTGGAGCGGGTGCCGGTGGTTCTTCCCGGGCTGGCGGTGGTGGGGCAGGAGGTGGAATCTCAGCCACC
>CAZPTQ010000216.1:0-7549 GCA_964589365.1 uncultured Saprospiraceae bacterium | reverse complement strand
TGTTGGGTCACAAGGACTCGAACCCTGAATAACAGAACCAAAATCTGCTGTGTTACCATTACACCATGACCCAATTTCCGCTGTTGATATTATCCTTTCGGAAAGC
The DNA here is from genome assembly GCA_964589365.1 of uncultured Saprospiraceae bacterium. Taxonomy (GTDB): domain Bacteria; phylum Bacteroidota; class Bacteroidia; order Chitinophagales; family Saprospiraceae; genus M3007. The sequence goes on along the minus strand of CAZPTQ010000216.1, from coordinate 7,443 downwards.
CTGCACCCATTAAAAAAGTAAGGAGGGCTTCAAAAGCGCGTGCAAAGGTAGGCTTACTATTTTTCGTGTGCAAGGCAGCCCGAAATTTTTTTCTCATTTCACAACCTGTACCAATATTGGGTACGGTAAAACGGCCCGATGAAGCCCCGCACGACGATCGTGTTGGGATCGCCTTTTTTGAGCCACATCTTGCAGGTGTACCACTTTCCTTTTTCGGGGTCGAGGATGCTGCCAGATTGCCAAAGGCCCTCTTTTTCTTTCATGTCAACCAGGAAGATCATGCCGAGCACTGGCTTGTTTTTGCGGTCGCCGGGACATGGTACGCAAATCTGGTCGGACTTGTGCTTTAGCATTTTTGTTACTTTCCCATACAATTTTCCGTCGGCGAGAAAGAGTTCAACATGGCTTTTGGCTTCGTTGGTTTCATCGTCAATGGTTTTCCAATTGCCAGTAATGGATTGGGAATGAATTGTGCCGAGCACTAACAATGAAAGCAAGAATGAGAGGCTTTGTTTCATAGAAGTTTGGCGTTTTTGCACGATGGAAGGGGGGCTTCGTGCGGTAGGGAAAATGAAAAGCCTTGCCCGTAGTAAACCCTGCCGAGCAAGGCTTTGGGTGCATTAAGCAGCTGCCTTTTTCTGAGCAGCCCGCATTTTGCGTGGGTTGGGGCGGCTTTTGCCATTGGTGCCCCGGCGAATTTTGCCGCGCTTTGATTTGAAATCTCCTTTGCCCATGAGTGGTAATGCGTTGTTTTTGTAAAAATGAGGGGCAAATGTACACATTTAGTGGGATTTTCAAGCAGCTGTTCTTACAAGGACGTTTTACCTTTGGCAGCTCACAAATTCAGATTTGCTCAATCTTGCATGAAATCAATGCTACCCATTCTCTTGCGCACCCTCTTGGTTTTTGTTGTCGCTTGCGGGCTTCAATACTTTATCCCTTGGTATATTCTTGCCGGTGTGGGCGCACTGGCGGGGATTTTTTTGTTAAAAACCAGTGATGACCGCGCCTCCGCGCTCGGTATGATCATCGGGAGCGTGGCGTTTGCCATCTTTGCGTATGCTATGGCGCAGATTTTTCCAGTAGCAGGATAGTATGATTTTGGATTTTGGATTTACGATTTTGGATTTACGATTTTGGATTTACGATTAATTTGATCCGAAGCAGGCAAGGTTCGCCCCTTCTTCGGATCAAATTAATCGTAAATCCAAAATCGCAAATCCAAAATCCACTTATATGCTTCTCCAAGTCGAAAAAATCCACGCTTGCAGCGGCCACAATGCCGCACTCTACGCCCTCGCACCGGGCCGTACAGACCGGCATTTCCTCTCGGCGGGTGGTGATGGCTGGGTGGTGGAATGGGATTTGGACGACCCTGAAACAGGCAAACTCGTGGCATCAGTCGAGACACAGTGCTTTTCACTGTGCGCACTCCCCGACCGCAACCGTATTGTAGCGGGCAATATGAACGGCGGCATACACTGGATTGACCGTCAATCACCCGAGCTCACGCGCAATGTGCAGCACCATAAAAAGGGCGTTTATGCACTGGAATCCGTTGGCGACTGGCTTTTCAGCGCAGGTGGCGACGGGTTTCTGACTCGTTGGGAGGCGGACAATGCCCGCACGTTGGAAAGCCTGCAACTCTCCCACCAGTCGCTTCGCACCATAGCTTATTCAGAAAAAAAAGGCGAAATCGCTGTCGGTGCCAGCAATCAATGCATTTACTTCCTTGATACTGAAACACTTGCCATAAAAAGGGTTTTGGACAACGCGCACACAAACTCCGTTTTTGCGCTTGCTTATTCACCCAACGGGAAATATCTCCTGAGCGGTGGTCGCGATGCTATGCTGCGCGTTTGGGATTTGGAAAATCATTGCACCCTGCGCTCCGAGCAGCCCGCGCATTGGTACACGATCAACCACTTGGCCTTTTCTCCCGATGGCCTGCTTTTTGCCACCGCGAGCCGCGACCGTACCGTAAAAATCTGGGATGCCCAATCTTTTGAACTGTTGAAAGTGGTGGACACGCTGCGGTTTGGCGGCCACACGCGCTCGGTGAACCGGCTGCTTTGGCGCTCAGATTGCCTCGTCTCTTGTGGAGACGACAGGCTGGCAATGATCTGGAAAATTACTGCACAATGAAAAAACCGTCCGAACCTTTATGCTGGTAAAGTGGCATGAGGATCAATCCTTTTTCGGGCGAAAGCACCGGGCCGTGTACATCATCGGCGAGATGCTCGCCTTGCTGAATGGGCTGAAAATTGGCGTAGCCGAGTCGCATCTTAAATTCATCTGCGGCCTCAATATGGTGCACATAGCGAAAACGAACCACTGGCGGAACGTATGTCAAAAAGGGCAGTGTAAGGTTTTCTGCAAATTCCGTTAAGTCATTTTGGGCAATACAACGCATGGTCCTCAAGCAACGCACCACAGCGATAACCGAACGTGAAATGGCGTGGGGAGATTCGTGTTGGCCAGCCTCAAAGGCTACGCAGAGGGGGGGGGGAGGGGGGTGTTGATCTGCCTTCGCTAAATCTATGGCGGGTAAATTGGGGAAGCCGCCTTCTTTTGCAAATCCCAGCAAGGTTCCTGATATACTTTCTTGCAAGCCTACAATGGCGGGGGCGCCGAGGTGTTTGGCAAGTTGGAGGCTTTCTCCTTCATCGGTTGGAATGGAGAATACTCCGCCCTCGGCAGAAGTGGTGTGCAAGTCAAGGAAGACGGTAGCCTCTGCTTTAAAAGACTGACATTCAGCAGATATGCGGTCGAAAAGATGCTTGACTTCGCGATGCTCCGTCCTTAAGTTTTCCAGTTTGGAAGCGGCTGTTTCTTCCAATAAATCCGCCGTCCATATTCGGTTGAGGTCGCGCTCCATGAAGCGTTGGCGCAATATGTAGGCTTGCGCATTGCCGATTAAGCCCACTAGTTTTCCATGGAACAGAAAATCAGGGTTGTCCCGGCGTTCCTGCTCGAGGGCCTCAAAAACCATCTCCAAAGCCTGCACCCCAGCAGGCTCGTTGCCGTGTAAGGCTGCGATTACGATGATGAGCGGGCCGGGCAATTCGCCCTCGAATGTACCGATGGTTCGTGTGTTAAAATGGCAATCCAACATAGAAATGTTTGATTCAGATAGAGCGAAGAATCCAATTCTCAAGTTGGATGCGATCGATTCGAGAGAATTCAGACGTATTTTCAGTCACCATATTCCAGCTCAGCCAATGTAATTTCGGAGATGAAGCAGTTTTCCAAACCGACCGACCGAAGTTTTACATCAAGGTTGAAGGCGCCTCTCAAAAAATGGACACAAATATTGGTGTCAAGTAGGTATTTCACAAGGAGATTTCACGGGTTTGGTTCACTCTTGCAGATCGGATACTCTCTGCTAATTCGTCGCATGATTTGTCAGAAGGCCAACTACCGTACAATGCAGTAATAGGGTCACTGCCATTCAGGTCATTTTTTATGGTAGCGGTATCTTCTTTCCACTCAAAGCGGATATGCAAGCGGCGAAGCAAATCAGATAAAAACTCCCATTCGGATTGGCTGCGCAGTTTAAGCGTAACAACTTTCATAATCCCAATTTTGAGCAAAAGTAAGGAAAAAATAAAACAGGGAGTATTTCACTCGTACGGGTTTACCCCTAAAAACCTGCCCGTAGAAAGCCTGAATTTAAGGTCTTGTTAGCAATTACACCCGGCTTCGCCTACTTGTTTTCTCTAATAGGTCGTTAACTTGGCCTTCACAATCATTCATCTTACTACCTGTTTTCTTATGCATAATTTTAAATTCTTACTGCCCTTCGCTTTGTTAGCCAGTGTTTTTGTGGCCTGCAACAAAGACAGTTTTTTCGCTAGCAGTGCAACGGTCAATGCCACTTTTGCTGGGCGAGTCATTGACGAAAACGGCCAAGCCATCAGTGGCGCGCAAGTCCGTGTGGAGGGCGAACTTGCCACCACCGATGCGAACGGCGTTTTTCGTCTCCGCCCCATGCGCGTCCCTTCTGACAACGCAAAATTGATGGTCACCAAAATTGGTTATTTCGAGTTCAGTCGGGCCTTTTATGTCGAAGACGATGCCATGCAAATCGTTACCATTCAATTGCTCCAAAAAGAGCAAATCGGCGCAATAAGCGCCGCTTCGGGAGGCACGATACAATTGCCGGGAGGTGCTACACTGGTGTTCCCGGCGGGCGCGTTCGTGGATGAGCGCAACAATGCTTACAACGGCATGGTGCGGGTTTTTGCCCGGCGGCTTGATCCTGCTTCGCCAGATTTTGCACTGAATATGCCCGGCGATATGCGCGGAATCGGCCAAGCAGGCGAACAGCAAGTCCTCGGCAATTACGGCATGTTAGGCGTAGAACTTCAAAGCCAATCTGGACAGGAATTGCGTATCCGACAAGGCAATGAAGTTGAGATCCATTTGCCTATTGCTTCCGCTCAGTTCGCTTCTGCGCCCTCTGAAATCACGCTTTGGCACTACGATATCTTACAAGCCCGTTGGTTGGAGGAAGGAAAAGCCCAACGTGTTGGAAATGAGTATGTTGGCCATGTGAAACACTTTTCATTTTGGAGTTTCAGCACCGCTTACAACCTAGTGCTACTGGACGGAAAAGTGTTTTTGGTAGACGATCAGCACCCTTTGAAAGGAGCTGTGATTCGTCTTACGATGACTACTGATTCCTCCAAGGGCTACGCGACCACCAATTCAAAGGGAGTATTCAAAGGGCCTGTCCCGATGGGCGAAACCTTTATCATGGAAATCCAGAACGAATGCGGAGAGGTCATTTTTACGCAAAACGTAGGCCCGTACAATGAAAATACTACGATGCCTGACGTAATCGTGCCGAACAATGGCACTCATACCGTGGATGTAAGCGGTCGCTTGCTCGACTGCTCGGGTGCACCCATTAAAAATGGTTATGCACAAGTGTTTTTGGGCAATTTCAAGTGGATAGGCTTCACGGGCACAGACGGTACATTTTCAATCAGCAAAATTCGCTGCGACACAAGTGTGGGAACCGGCACGCTTATCGGTTTCGACCTGCAAAACCATAAACAGAGCGCAGCTGATACTATTTCCGTGCCACCCAATGCTGTGGCCATTGGCGACCTTGCCGTGTGCGACTCGCTCAGCGAATTTATCCGCTTCAGTCTTGATTTCAACGATTTTGTGATCGCAGTGCCCGTGGGCGGCGTAATTGCGAACCAGGGTATGCGCACGTTCTTGAACGGTTACAGCAGTGCACAACAGGATGTGGGCATTTCCATGGAATTCCTTAGCAACGGTCAGCCAGGCACTTTCTCGCTCAGCAACTTGTATGTGAACACCTTGACCTGGAACGCCGGGGCTAGCGGAGTGAACATCGAAGTAGTTGAGCCAGGCGTTGCCGTAGGCGACCTGATCATCGGCACATTTGACGGAACGTTTATTGACCAATTTGGCATAACGCACACCCTCAGTGGAGAGTACCAGGTAAGGCGAGATTATTGATCATCAATATTCCTTTGTGGAATGAATTAACATACCATAGAAAACAATTCGTGTGCATAAAATGCGGCACGGCGTAAGGCTGTGCCGCATTTTTTAGTGCTAAACCTCGTAGGTTTTCAAAACCTACGAGGTTTTGGGAGAAGTGAAAAACTTTCTCAACTGAGCCATCTACCTTCGCCTCTGACAAACATTTTCAGACATATGAAAAACACGCTCCTGCTCCTTTTCCTCCTCGCGTTAGGCTGTACCCCCAAATCTACCCTTCCCGTTGATATAAAGCCCGTCATGCCAGTTTCTGCCCCTTTGAGCGGAATCGAAGCCCTTCAAAACGGCCCCATGCTCGGCTATGTGGAAATGAAAGAAGCCCTGGTGTGGGTACAAACCAAAACATTCGCCGGGGTGCAGGTAGAGTATTGGGAGCTGGGCAAACCAGAACAAAAATGGCGCACGGATGTGGTACAGACCTACAAAAACAGCGCGTTCACCGCCAAGTGCATCGCCGACCAACTGGAGCCGGGCCGCAGTTACGAATATCGAGTGGAGATAAACGGTGATTCAGTACTGCTCGCCTTTCCCACTATTTTCAAGACTCAGCCGCTCTGGCAATGGCGGGTGGATCCTCCTGCGTTCACGCTCGCAACGGGCAGTTGTGCCTACATCAATGAGCCAGCATACGACCGCCCTGGCAAACCTTATGGTTCAAACTATCAGACCTATACCCAGATAGCCAATCAAAAGCCCGACCTCATGCTTTGGCTCGGCGACAATACATACCTCCGAGAAGTGGACTGGTACACCCGATCCGGGATGCAGCATCGCTATACCCACACTAGGGCCACACCCGAACTTCAACCTTTGCTGGCTTCTACTCCACAATATGCCATCTGGGACGATCACGATTTTGGACCAAATGATGCGGACGGTACTTGGATACACAAGGAAACCGCTTGGGAAGTGTTCCGCGATTTTTGGGGGAACCCAACATTCGGCGTGAACGGGCAAAAAGGTTGTACTACCCAGTTCCAATATGCAGATATAGATTTTTTCCTGCTGGACAACCGCTATTTCCGCACGCCCAATTACTGCAAAACTTGTCCCGAACGCAGTGCTTTGGGTAAGGAACAGTTGCAATGGTTTCTTGCAGCACTGTCGGCAAGTCGAGCACCCTTCAAAATCGTTGCCAATGGTGGGCAGATTCTCACCACCAGCCAAAACGGCGAGACCTATTCGAGCTTGTATCCCGCCGAACGAGACAGTATTTTGAAATTTATTGAACGGGAAAACATCAAAGGCGTCATTTTCCTGACAGGCGACAAACATTTCACAGAACTGAGCGCCCTAAAAAACGCTGCCGGGAACTGGGTGTACGATCTCACTGCCTCGCCCCTCAGTTCTGGCGTATTCACCGATGCTGCGACAAAAGAGACAAACGACTTTCGGGTGTCAGGCACAGTGGTTACAGAGCATAATTTTGGCGTCTTGCGCTTCTCCGGGCCTCGCAAACAGCGCGAGGTGGAAGTGAAAATCATCAATTCCGAAGGCAAGGAGATGTGGACGAAGGTGCTGACTCAGGAGGGAGTGAAGTAGGAAGGGGTTGTGCAAAAAAACCAGGTTGAAAATTTGTTGCAAAATTGTATTTTGAATTTCTCGAAATCCTATAAGGTTTTAAAATCCTATAAGGTTTTAAAAACCTTATAGGATTCAATCGCCAGAAACGCAAAATATTATTTAATGAAATAATTTCGAAATACCTTTTTATACAACCCCCAAAAAAGCGCGGATAAAGGCGCTGACTCAGGAAAGAGTAATCTTCATCACAGGTCTTTGATCGTCAAACAAATCCGCCCCCAACGCTTCGGCTTCGGCGGGTAAAAAAAATCCACACCAATTATGACATCCACCGTCACCTACCTAGGCGAACTCCGCACCGAAGCCACACACCTCTTC